>JBCCDM010000132.1:0-14463 GCA_039030795.1 Cyanobacteria bacterium P01_A01_bin.84 | reverse complement strand
TCCCTAACAAAATTACCTACTCCGTTTGGTTGATATCTAAACCCAAATTGTGCATCAGGTACATTATCTGCTGGATAATGCCTAACCCCTGAATAATAAGCTATTCTAGGTAGCCAAGACTTTTTAGCATCTTTTTGTAAAAATAAGCTATAGTAAATATCGTCAGACTCTTTGTCGTTAGTTTCCTCCCAAGCTCTCAACCAATGAGGAGCTTGAAGGTCTCCTACTCTATTTGTAAAGTTAGGTACTTGAAATACTTTTCTAAATCCGTTATGAGATACTACCCCATCACACAAAACATTATAGAAAAATCCAACTTCTCCTGTAACTCCTGCATTTAGTATAAAAGTAAATCTTTTACTATCTTGGTCTAAAAATACATCACCATCAGGTGTAGCTAAGGCTTCTATTGTAGTTTGTGTTCCGTTGGTACAAATGTCTTCTAAAGATGTGAATAAAGTGTTTGTGTTTGGCCCTCCTATTAACCCTTCTGGCCCATCTGCTACTGAAATAGAACCTTGTATTCTAAGTCTGCCTTCTCCTATTACTTTTACATTTTCATCCTTAATGTAATACGTAGGTGCAAAAGTTTCATTTATCCTTTCTTCCTTATCCTCGTCCTCGTTAGTAGTATAAGTATAAGTTTCATCATACAGTAAACTTCCTACTCTCCTTTCAGATACTTGGTCTACGATAGCATCATCAGAATCATTTTTATAGCTTAGTTCTAGGCCTGAATCTTTTGAAAGTTCATCAGTATTTACTTCTGTTCCACAATTTACTTTTTCTGTAATGTCTATCTCTTCAAACCTTTCTCTATAAAAATCATCAAAAGGTTCTACTCTTATACAGTTATTTTCTACATCGGTTTCCCATACTAAATTAAACATTTGAGTAATTCCTACTATTACATCTCTAATAGTTAAATCACAGTTAAAAGTTCCTCCTATTGAATTATCTATATTAGAAGCTATTGGGAACTCTTTAGAACGGAATCCTAGATATTCAAACGAAGCGTTTCTACCTACAAATCCGTCAATAGCAGTAGCAGGGGGAAAGGCTGTAGCTCCAATAAAGGTTTCAAATTCTACTGAAAGATAGTAAGTTCCAGCATCTAAAGCTATCATTCTAAAGGAGTCTTCATAATGATAGAATTCTCCTCCAAATCCGAAAGCTAATGTAAACCTTAAAAATTCATTAGTACCTGAAACTACACTTCTTGATTGAGAAGCTATTATAGTGTCATTAGCAGGGTCTATAGTAGGATAGTTTTCTGCCCTTTGTAAATTAACTGTTATATTAGCATTATCAAAAGGTATACCTGAGCCGTCTAGACCCATTGTTACCAAGAAATTCAAATCCCCTATAGTAGGAGTTGAAATAGTAAATGAGGAATCGTTTAAGTTAAATACACTCTGAGTATCAAAAGGAACAAAGTCTGAACTTATTTCCCCATTTTCAGTTAAAGTAAACGTGTTATCTACATGAATAGGAACTCCAAAAGTAGGAGCTAAGGTAGTTAGGGGGGTTGGAGTGATTGTTGCAGAAAGTTGACCTGTAGCTAAAAATCCAAGTTCTCCATTGTAATTAGGATTGAGGTTGTTATCATAATACATGATAAGACCCTCAAAAAATTGAGTATTAAAAAATCTAGATTTAAGACTAAAGCTGGTAAGTTGGTTAAACGCAGCTAGTACTATATGCTTTATGTATACCCACAAAGATAAATCAGTAGGCCTAACGAAGAATTGAGAAGGTAATGGTACTCTAAGACGTTCATCCTCTTCAATGCCTGTATTCGCCTCTATGAAGGTAGCTGTAGGGTACTCAGGGTCTCCTAACCTTTGTACTTCCCATCTTCCAAAATGTACAGGTAAAAATACAAAGCCTCCTCTATTGTTAGCTTCGTCTCTATACCATGACCATGTTCCTGCCCAAGGGTTTAAGTTATAATCTATAGAGTCAGGGTGTTCAGTTATTCCTTCTGGATTATTAGCTCTAGCTTGAGCAGAAAGACCACTAGCAAGAGAACCCCACCTATCCCATGAACGCAGAATAGTTTCTTCTATATCTTCAGAAGAAGAGGCTGGAATAGTTCCTAAGTCTAAATCACATAGAGGTGTTTCTAAAAACCTAGAAATCCAGTTATATCTTTCACCAGTTATTATAGCGTCCCACTCTAAACAGTTATCTTGTACATTTGCAGACTCTTCTCCTACAGATAATATTCCACCCCCTCTTAATATATTTTGACCTTTAGCTACTACGGCTGCTCTAAATTCTTGACCTGAATATAAAGTACTAGAAGATAAGGAATCTACTCTATGTATATTTTGAACAGCCTGAAGTGTTCTATTTGTACCTACTAAAGTTATATCATAGGCCTGAGAAGAAAAAGAGTCTATCCCTGTAGCTAAATCTAGTATACCATATCTTAGCTTAACATCTAAAGTAGACTTTATATCTACTGGATGATAAACTCCTTCTTTGTCAATAAGGTATACACAAATATCGTTCATTATACGTTCAATAGGTCTACTTCATCCCCTACCTCTTGTACTTCTATCACATCAGTAAGTTCTTGTACTTCTAAATCTAATAGTTGCATCTCTTTAACTGCTCTGCCAGCAGAATGAGAAGTAGCCCCAATAGTTAAAATATACGTTAAAATAGCTACAGGTAGAGTAGTAAAATGAAAAATGCCTACATATACAACAAAAGGTAATAGCAGCAATAAGCCAACCCAAAAACTAGGCATGCAATAAGGGCATGTTATAAGAGGCTTTTTTACCCATTGAGGTATCCACCTAGCTTCCTCAACCCACTTAGAAAATGGAAAAAGAATATGTCCTACTGTACTGGCGTTGTAAATTCCTTGAATAGCTTTTCCAAACTTATCTGAAAGGAATAGAAGAACTGCACATATAATTAAAATATCAGTATTCATGGTTATATATTTGAACTTAACCTTGTTCTATTATTACGCTGAAAAGTTAAATTTAACTGAAAAAATCTTCTACTATCTGCGTATACATTTGGTACGCTTGCTAGTCTGATAGGTTGCAGATTTATATCTAGGATACTATTATTTTCTAAGAGGTATACTTCTTTAGAACTTAGTAAATCCCTAACCCACAACCTGTTTTCCCTAGTATTTTCTATATTAGGAGTGAAGTGAGAAATACTTCTTCTAGAACTTCCTCCAAAGAAGTTGTTAGCAGAACTAGTTTGTATACAATCCTCACACCCTATAGCCTCTTTTAGGTTTACTTCAATCCCCTGAGCATATTCACAATTTAACCTCATACTGTCAAAAGTTCCTAAACAATTTAACCAATATACGGTTTTACCGCAACAACAATTAGGGGAGCTTGAAGGTTCTATTCTGACAGTAAGAATTTCGGTATATATTGTAGTTAAAAAACCTACTTCAGTTGTACCGAATACTTCTATATCTCTATTTGTAGGTAAGTTATTGAAAAATGCCCTATTAAGATTTACTGAGTTGAATCCGTCAATTTCAGCTACTCCACTAGAAATAGTAATTGGAGTTCCAGAAGCATCATTAAACCTAACATTTATAAAAGTATTTCCAAAAGAAGAGCTTGTCGGTAAATATAGTAATATTGGGTCATCCTCACAAAAAGTTAATGCTTGAGAACTTTTTCCCACTCTAACAAACTCTACTTCTGCTCCTATGGCTGCGTTTGGAAAGAATCTGCTTAAATCTAAGGGGTTTTGTAAATCTGCATTACATTTAGCATTCATAATCCTAAATACGTTAGTTAATGCTATAGGAGGTGTATACTCTTCTTCAAATCCTGAAGCTCTTTCTACAACTCTGTAGTTTAGAACTCGATTACTTGTAGAGTCTAGCGTATTGGGGTTTTCTAATATTGGAAGGGGGGAAGAAACTAATTCTGCTGCACATGCAGATATATCGGCACATAAAACAGTGTAGTATGGATAATCATTTGAGGCTCCTGTATGATGGTAGGGAGTTTGTGTTCCTTTTAGCGTTTGAGGGATTAAAGGTATTTCACTTAAGGAGTCTGAAGTTGGAAGTAAGCCTTCAAATAATTGTACAAAAGCTTGATAGTCTGGTCTAATCCTATGACCTACATCCTCTAAAGGTTCGTTTCCTTGAAGAACATTAAAGTAGGGAGATATAGAACTTATATCATAGTCAAAAGCATAACAGTTACCTATTTCATTTGCTTCTATTTGAATTATAACTCCTGTAACTATTGTATTTAGGTTAAAAGTAAAATCTACATCATTAAAAAAAGGATTTTCTTGTATCTTAGCTAAAATACTGGAAGCTGTAGCATTTACATCCCCATCAAATATAGCTATTTCATTATTATCGGGTACGAAGGCTGTTCCGTCAGTATTATTAAAATTAAAAGTATTAGTAGCATCTCTTAATGTGTAAGTTTTTTCTCCTATAGTAATTTGCCTACCTTCAAAGTTGGAAATTGCTTCAGAGTTAGCAGTTTCAAATTGAAAAGTTACAGAAAAGTTAGTAGCTAATTGTTCTAACACTCCAACTTCAGTACTTGGGTCTGATTGTGTGGTTCTAAAACATAAACATAAAGAACAGTTAGCAGGAAAAAATCCTGAATTAGCTACTTGTCCATTTATATTATCAGTAAAAGTATCTACTATCTCTATAGGCATTACTCAGAATCTTGTTCTTTAGGTTTGTTATTTTTTGAAGCTTCTTCATCTTCCTGAAAACTTAAAACAGTAGACTTAAGTTGTGCAAGAGAATTTTTTTCTTGCTCTAAAGATTCTCTATTTTCCTGTAGTTGTATTTTCAAATTTATATTTTTCTTCTTAACTACTTTTAAATCTGCCTCTACTTCATTTAATCCTTTTTCTAAAGCATCTACATGATGAACTAAATCTTTCAGCATCAAATAAACATTGTGAGGTACTTTACCCTCTTCTTTTATTTTATTTAGCGCATTTAGGTATCCTTTTTCTACCATTTTATCTATTACTACTTATAGACTCTTCAAAATCTCCTAACAACAAATTTAATCTAGGTTGTATAAACCTCGAAGTTCCTGCATATAAAACTGAAGGTATACTCGTCAATCTAACTCTTTTATACCCATTAAAATCTTCACTGTAAAAATAAGTCTCATTGGAAGAAAGAAAATCTGCTAGCATATTTAAATTTTCTTCAGTATTCTCTATTCTACCTAACTGCACCGTTACAGAATCTTGAAAACTTTTACTGAGGTCTCTAAATATTCCGTCTTGTTCACAAGTATCACAACTAAAAATCTCAGAACTTCTAACAGACATTCCAAAGTTCTGTTCGCAAGTAGTTCTCAGAGATTGAAATACGTTAAAACAATTTCTAAATACTAATCTAGATTCACAACAACATTTATTGTTACTGTCTATCTCATATATTTGAGTATAAGCCGTGAATACGTTAGCAATATTAGCATCAAAATATAACAATTCAAAAGTAGCAATATCTCCTTCTGTAGCTGAAGATAATAAATTTGAAACATTATAACAAAATGCATTACCCGTTACTGTGAAAAAATCTTGATTAATTAAAACCCCATTTATATACTCATTTGCAAAAGCAAACTGAAAATCAGGTGAACTAGAATCAAAGCATAATACCTCTTCAAAGTTAGAACATACTATAGAAGTATTCTCACCAACTCTTAAAGGCTTTAATTCTGTAATATCTCCGTCTACTAAGGCCTGAGAAGAGTAGCTTACTAGGTTGTTTGGAGCGAAATTTTCATTAGGCTCTACGCACTTAGCATTTATTATAGGTATTGTAGCTATGGGGTTTGCTGAGAAATTTAAAGGGTTTGCAGCTAAAGGTTCGTCATAAAATCTGTAATCTGCTCTTTGACCTCCTACAGGAGTCTCTTCTACCGCTTCTATAGAAGAGGTAGGCCAAGTTTCATCATATCTTATAGTTAAGGTTGAAATTACTCCTTCTAAGTTGGTAAATCCTGCCTGAGCGAAATCTGGAAACTGAGAAAAGAATTTGTTCCTAAGAATAGAATCTATAGGTACACATGTTTCTCTTGAAGGCAGCCTTTCCCCACCTGTTACTTCGCTCTCTACTTGACAAAGCCCCATGTTTAAAAAATCTATCGCAATTTCATCACATAGTTCTCCATCTAAAAACAATCTAGCCCTTGCTTGGTATCCTTTTTTTACCCCTCCTGCTGAAAACCTGTTAAGTTCAAAAATATTCTCAAACCCGTAAGTTATCCATGCTAGTTGTGAAGGGTCATAATATCTAACTTCTTTTGGATGATTGTCTGCATAACATCTAGAACGGAATATTACCCTTACTGCCAATCCGTTAGCATCTGCTATAGGAAAGAAGTAATCTTGCTCTACATAGGGTCTGAGAGTATTATTAAAGGCATCTATCAACTCAGCTTGCGTCATACCTATAAAGAGTCCAATGTCTGTAGGATGCTCCTCATTACCTTGCTCTACGAATCTAAAACTTACAGAACCTACTTGATATACTCTCCCAACCAAACTAGCAAACGGAAATGATGTTATTGGTGCAGGAAAGTTGTCAAACCATTGCCAATAATCTGTATTGTCATAGTACAGTTCATCTGTACTAAAACATACACACATAGGGCATCCTAAAGCCGTAAGGTTATTATTTAATATGTCGCCTGATATACTTAAGGCCATAATTACCTAGTAATTGTAGTATTTTTAACTCCTCTAAAACCATTTATAAGAAGTTGTCTAATATCTTCCCTTATAGAAGATAAAAATAGTCCGTTCCTTTGAATACTTCTTATTTCATCTGCTATTCTACCTAAAATATATTCTGTAAATTCATTACGAATTCCTGGAATACCTCTGACATTTATACTTCTTGCTATTGCATATGGACTTCCTCCAACCCCTCTAGCAGCTTGCCAAGCCTCTATTCTTTCTACTGGTGGAATATTTGCATCTGAAGTTTGAGGCTTTCTTCCATCAAGTATATATCTAAGCCCTTCTCTACCCCTAATTTGAATTCTATACTGGTTCTGACTATTAAATCTTATCTGAGTACTTATACTTCTTGCTGTTTCTCCCGTAGCTACTTTATCAAATCTAAATAAAGCTTCCCTAACTACTGCTGTAAGTCTAGGAGATAAAATTCTACTTAGTTGTCTTTGAGCATTATCTAAAGCCATTAGGAATTACATTCTATACATTGAGTCTGAGTAGCGTTTATAGGAGCGCACATGCTAGGTAAATGAGTAGGGAATACTTCATTCATACACAGATTAGTTGCGGGCATACAAATATTTACAAAAGCCTCTAATATACCTACACTATTACCGAATGGAGGAATATCTGCCCCTCTACCTCTAAGAGCTATATTTGCATACTCATCGTAGTTAGCATAGTTATTTACCAAAACTCTAGAAGTACCTGTTAATCTAATGCATGTACCTAATTTTTTACGAGTACAAGGGTCTCTTCTCTCATCAATCATCCAAGCTACTATTTCTTTTAATATTTTAGAAAGCCTAGCAATGTAATAAGCTTGGTCTGAAGGTCTAGGGCATCCAAATTCAGGGTCATTGCACCCTACAGTTAAAGGTGTATTATCGTAAAGTAACCCAAAAGTTAATGATACGCAGTCTTTATTATTAGATAAGTCAAAAGAAAAGCTTGTATAATCTGCATAAAACACTGGTAGCTTCATCTCAGAGACGCTAGGCCATTGAGATTTAGAGATTAAAGGACAGGTTTGAGAAGAGTCGAAACCTGTTTGTATGATGTGCTGCATAATATCTAGCACATCTAAGCCTTGAGGAGTTATAGCCATTATATTGAAATATCAAACACATCATCAGAAATAAAAAAGCTATGAATCAGCTTAACTATCTCTAAAGGCTGTTCTTTTAATCTCGTAAAGAATTGTATTAGTATACCTTTAATGTCCTCATCTAACTCAGAAAAATCATGATGCAACTGTAAGTTTACTACTGATAATTCTTTGTTCGATATTTGACAGCAAATTTCGTCTTTTAAGTCTTTATCTTCCTTAGACCTAACAAATACAGCTAGAGTGTGAGTGTGGAGTATGATACACCTATCCCACATAAACACACTTTTTTCATATTTAGGGGAATTAGTAACTAGAAATATTCTATCTCCTACGTATCTTATATCTGTTAATCTAGATTTAGCTACTTTTAACATATCTTTAAAACTATCTCCTACCTTTATAGGGTAGTCTTCTCTTATTAGGCTTCTTTGATTTCATTTGAGCCTCTTGTTCCTCTCTTTGTTTTTTCATTTCTGCCTCCCTAACCTCATCTAACTCATTCAATTTTACCACCATTAAAAAGATAGATTCGGTTGGTTGGGTAACTAGTTCGTCAGGGTCATTATTCTTAATATGCAACTTAGGCATTAAGTAATCATCTATCAAAGAAATATATCCCCACTTTTCTTGGTACTCCTTAGCCTTTTTAGTGCGTGGCGAATAGTTTGATTTGAATATTCGCTCAAATCTTTCTTCGACACTTCGTTTAGAGCCAAAAAAAAAGCTAGGATATCTTTAGCCTTGTCTAATGTGAGGTTTTCAAAAGACTTTTCCCTTGCTTTAGCTTCCTCTAAGCTGTACTCTAATTCTACTGGACAAGTTACTACTGCTAAGAATTGAGGTGCTATTTTCCATAGCATATCCTCAGACTTCATTTCATACTCCTCTAGAGTTTCTTTTAGCTTGAGCTTTTCCTCATAATCTTTCCAACTTTCAAAGTTTTGAGGTTTCATTTTAACTAGCTTTTCATGAGCTTTAGTTAAAGAAAAACCATCTTTTGTCCTCTTGGTACCTAGAAACTCTTCTAAAGCTGAAATAGTATCTTCCTCTAGAGTTACAGCATTGAATTTTGATATAAAGTCCTGTTCTACATATGCTTGAAACATTATATCTTTAGCATGATATACTATAAACTCGCCTTCAGCTAATCTTTCTCTTAAAAGTTCAAGTTCTACTATTTCCTTTTCATGTACTCTCTTGTCTAACTTCTTTAGTTTTTCATCTATTTTAGCCAAGTCTGTTTTCACCCCTTCAGGAAAGTGAAATTTAAAAGTTATATCAGACTCATACTCTACAATCTTAAAATCTGAATCTAAGAACCTTTCTTGAAATACTTTATCATCCTTAAAGGCCTTATATCTAGGAATAGGAATTCTTTCTAATTGGTGCTTATATACTTCAGGGCATAAATCTAAGACTTGATTTCTACTATACTTTAGTATAGTTTTCCATCTCTTAGAATTTTCCTTCTTCATTATCTGAACCTCATTTTCATAAAAAGTTTCGTTATAAGGCATTTCATCATCATCCTCCCCTTTTTCTACCCACCCCTTCAAAAGCTCTTGCCTCTTTACAGTCTTATCCATCTCATGATATAGTTTTAATATCTTGAGTTCGTTAGAATAAAAACCCATCCAATCTTTCACAGTAATATCAGCAAAAGAGTCAGGGTACTTTACAGTAACATTGTGTATCCCCGTATTGTCTTTGTAGTCTATAGTAATATCTTTCATTATAGTATTTTATCTACAAACTCTCTTTGCATAACATCACCTATACTTTTATACCCTTCAACTTTTGTATTAGTAAAATATACCTCAACTCCAAAAATAGGATGTCTAGTATTATATATTCTTCTTAAATAATCTACAGTATTTATTTGAACACTTCGTAATCTAGGACTAGGATTTTCATTAGTTAAGTTAAACATTGTTAATTCTACGTAAGATTCAGCTATTGTATCTAGGTACTTTTTTATACAGCCACAGCTAAAGTTAGTACCATTTCTAAGAATTAATATGTCATCAGTAGTGTAATCTGCTGACAGTACCATCTCAGCGTAGGGTGAGCTTCCTAGTTGTAAATACGTTTTAGTTTCAGCTATCAACTCATTTACGCTCTTATCTACCCCTTCTAACTTTACTAAATACTCTTCAAAAGGAGCAAAAATTCCTTCTCCCCTGAGTTCTTGAACCATCTCAAAGTAGTTTAGAGGGGATTTCAAAGTAGTATTTCCTTGTCTTGCCGCTAAAACATTATTTGTAAGGTCATTAAAGCTCTTATATATAACTTTTCTATTAGAGCCTGAACCTCTAAGTTTATTCTCTATAAGAGTTTCTAGATGAGAACCTATTTGCTTTGCAGACCTTTCAGAAAACTTGCCAAGATTTAATAATACTATCATTCTAATAATTTGTCTTTGTGTAATTCTAACTGTTGATATATAACATTTAAATCTGTAGTCTGAACTTCTATAGTATCTTTACGCTTCCCCTTCGACTCTACCATAGTTAGAATATACCTTATAGGAGATTTTCGTAAAAAATGTAACTCCATGAAAAAATCCATAGACTCACTCATATATTCAAAAACTACGTTTCTCTTATCATCTAACCCTACCGTTAAATTAGTATCTACTATGTCAGATACTAATAATTCCTTTACATGATTTTGATACTGCTTGGTAAAATAAGAATTATACTTTTCTTTACCAAATATCTGATTAAGATAATTTATATTCTTTACAGTACTCATATTCTTATCTACGTATCTCATAAAAAAAAGATAACTTCTATACCAGAAGTTACCTTTTAATGTTGTGCAAATGTTATTATGACTAAAGAAAATCGCTCATTCCAAAAGATTTAAAGTTTTGTAGGTGTGGTAGTAGAGATTTTTGTCCCTTTACTATCTTACCGTCTAAATTCAACTTTTGAAGCGTTAAACTCTCCTCTACGGGATTTACATCTGCCTCTATGCCAGTTTGTCTACCTAATACTTCGTTTAATTTGACTGTTTCATCAGTCGATAAATGATTGCTGTCTAGTGTCATAGCCTTAATGATTATGTACTCAAAAACTTATGTTTCTGATTCTTTTTCATCCTCTTCAATACCTAAAAGAATAGAAAATCTTTTAACTGCATATCCAAGGTCGTTTTCAATTTTTCCTAGAGCAAAATAGCCTTCTTGAGTAGATAGTCTAGGAATCTGACGTAAACTTTTCCTAATCTTTTTTAGCCCTGAAACTGCACGTTCCGCAGAACTTAGATTGGATTCGAGTTGTTCTGACATTAACTTTGAGATTTTTTAGGCCTTCCTCTACCTCTTTTAGGCTTGTCAACTACTTCTCCTGACAGAGGAAGAGTCATAGCTTCAGATTTACCTAATGGAGAAGAAGTTATTTGTACATCTTCTAATCGAACTTCTTCTATGCTTCCCCCTTGTATATCCTCTACAGCTATCCCTACAAGGTTATCTACATGTTCTGGACATTGACAAAGCTTTTTGGTTAACTTTTCGTAAGAATCTACATCAGTCTTTGCAGCAATAGCTTTTACGCTGTATTCCTCTATTTGGTCGTCTACATCAGGTAGAGAATAAGTGTAGGTTAGTTTAGAAATTGTAGCTACATACTGCTCGTAGTCATGTTGAGGATACCAATTCCAGTTATCTCCTTCTTTCTTAACCACTGAGGTTACAGCTAAGTGTGCAGGAACTTCTTCACCTTCAGGAGTTACCTCTAACACTACTATACTCATCTTCTTCGTATCAGAAAGATTATCTGTAGTCATTTGGACTAGCTTTACCTGATAAGGAAATCCTTTGGGAACTGAAGCTCTTCGCACCAGACCAACCAATAGTTCATCCGAATCTATTGTCTCTTCAAAGTCTTTTACTATCTCTTGAAATGTCTTCATATAAGTTTAAATTATACTCTCTTATATGTAAAATTCTAAAAAAGGTTTCAAACTTATGAAAAAATAATTAAAAAATATGTGAATAGTGTTGTCTATGATTATTAAAAGGCCTGTGGAAAGGAAACTAGGTGTATCTTCTGGAAATCCTGTCTTAGAGTAACATCCATTTTTTAATCTAGTAAATTTAGCAGCTATTCCATATTTATCTATAATGAAATGACTTAAAAATATAAAAAAAGATACTACCCAACCACTCAAACTAAACCCAACTATAAAAGTAAAAGGTATAGTATATAATAGACAATGTATAAAACATGATAAATATCCTTTAAAAGTATTTGAACATTTGTTTGAAGCCATCCAATGATTTTGCAAAAGATAATCCCCTGCTAAATGAGCTAGTAGCTGTTCCATATTAACAGCTTAAAGGTTTATAGATTCTGGAACTAAAAATTAATATTGATAAACTAAATATTAAAAATATCATATAAGTACCTACACTTAAACCGTCTACTTGGGTCAGAAGCTTAAATTCAGGAGAAACCATACTAATGAATAAACCTATTATGCTTAAGCCTATAGAAAATAAGCATATTCCTTTAAGTAAACTTCTAACAGTTTCCCTTAAGCTTTTTACTTGTGAGTGTTTGATTGGAGATATAATTAAACCTATTTTAGCAACATAACTCATCAAAAGTATTAAGAATAGTACGTTATCTATAATGCTAATGTCCATGAGTATTTTTTATTATTTGAATCTCATTCTTAATAAAGTTATTCAATACTACCTCTGGAAGTTTTTCATCTAATACTAGTTGATACATTTCTTTTATTGTAGCAGAGAACTTTTTCATTCGCCATTGTTCGCCATACTTTTCTACAGTCTCTTCTAACTGAGTCCAAAGGTCTGTGTAGAAAGTATCTTTATGTTTTTCGTTCATATTTTTAGCTTGTCTTCCAAGTTCTCTTTATAACTACTTCAGCAAAATATGGAGCTACTTGAGAGTGTTCATTTATATCTTCATCCCCTATAGGGAACTCTACGATAATTGTTCCATCTTCTTGTATTTCATGTACATAGCCTTGGTTGTTTGGCTTAGTATCAGGGTCTAATCTTTTAGCTAGAGCATATAGCTGCATCAAGCCTCTATCCATCACTATTACTTGGTCTCCTACTTTTAAATTTTTAGATTTCATGATGTAATTTAAACATTAAGGTATTAAAGGTACAATATAGTTAAATTATTTATAAAAAGCAAAACCCTTCTTTTGTGAAGGGCTTGCTATTAAACTACGAATAGAATTATTTAAAAAAAGAACGATTGTCAATTAAATTACTGGTCTAAGTTGACTTTTGTACTTAGATATTACATTTCCATCAGAAGCTAAGTACCAAGCTCTAGCTTTATTTATAGGCTCTATAAGTTGATACCGTTCTCCCGTTTTTTTAACTATAAACATTACAGGGTTTTTATCCGATATAGCTTTAAGCTTAAGTTCAATTAGTTTCAAGTTGAACTCTTCTACATCTTCTAGTACTGAAGCTTTTATAGGCATAGAGCAATTTTCAAGACTTTACACATTTAAGGTTTAAATTCTATATGTACTCCTACAGTCTCTCCTACTACATCTTTCACTGTCTCCCTGTAAAAACCTCCTGTTTGAGTCTTTTCTTCAGGAGCTTCTTCCCCTTGTACTTCTATCAAAATTTTATGCTGTTGAGAAAAATCAGTCAATACTGTTCTTAACTCATCTAAAATATCGTTAGATACTACTGTGTTTACTTTTACTTTATAATTCATACTTTTTTTACGAAACTGAAATTGTTTAGTTTCAGATATACTTATTGCGGATGAAGAAGGGTTAGAACCTTCGACACAAGGTTCTTCAAACCTCTGCTCTACCAGACTGAGCTATGACCCCAAGTTGCGACTCTGGCAGAACTCGAATCTGCGACAATTTGATTAACAATCAACCGCTCTAACCAACTGAGCTACAGAGTCTTATGTATTTTAATTTTGTATCCTTTGTATGTAAATTCGTTTTTGCCTTTTTTAGCTGCTCTATATGCCGCTCCATGCATAGCAGAGACTGTAACTCCAAGTATTCTACTAAAATGTGTAACAGATTCTTTTTCTTCTTTTAATTCTTTACAGACCAATATTTTATCTATTTTAGATAGACCTACATCTGACTGCTTCCTTTGCCTCAAATCAAAACTATCAAGTAGATGATATTTATCTTCAGGAATATAGATATACTTATCAGTTACATATACTGGATTTTTTTTGTGATTCATTTTTCCAAGAAAAGTCGAGTTAGGTAAATCTTTGCAAGCTGGTAAAATAGAACTAAACCTTTTAATAATTTTTTTTGTTTTTCTATCTAATTTAAGTATAGGTCGTTGTCCTGCATAGTTTCTAGGATTATGATATTCTAACACTTGAGATATATACTGTCTTGTTATAAGCTGCCTGTGATAACCTTGCCTTACAAAAAGCTCTCCTCTTGACCAGAAAAAACCTTTATCATCACACATTTTAGCTTGATACGCTACACCTTTGGCCCCTGTGTTAAATAATCTACCTATATGGCTGAATTTATCGAATCTGGAAACTTCTAAAGTATTTAGGTCTATATGATAACACACATGGTCATACTTTTTTCTAGATTCAAAGTAAGCTTCTCTATACTCCTTAGTA
>JBCCDM010000131.1:0-14481 GCA_039030795.1 Cyanobacteria bacterium P01_A01_bin.84 | reverse complement strand
TTTTTAATACTTTATTAATACTTTATAGTTTATTTAAGTTTAGTACAAAGAAAAATTTTACCTTTTGCCTCTCTCTTATACTTTGGAGATAGACAGAAAATAGACATCTCCCACAAAAGAATGTAGAGACGTTAAATTTAACGTCTCTACCTGGGTTCAAGAAAGGCACATATTTAATTTCTGGAGATGTCTAGTAGTCCACCAAGTAAACTTTGCTGGGTATTTTATTTTTGAAACTCTTTAATGACAAGGATTATATCAATTTGTTATACGGCAAAGTTTCTTCGATCGAGTACTAATGGGAAAGAAGACTATTAAGTATTAGAATACAATCGAATAAAATGGAATTTAAGGCTCAATTTGGAAATAAATAACTCTCAATAGACTTGTTCAGGAATTTATAATCCAGTATGTACAGAGTTTTTAGAGTTCGGCTATATATCTTCAATCTATGCATTAATCAAAGTTTAAGATAGTTAGAAATACCTATCATTAACTGTCTCTACATTTTTATCAAATATATTTAAAGGGTAAAGAAATTGGATAATTAATTTTTTGATGTCCCCTTAAATACTCTTTTCTTCCCTCAACCAAGATAATTTAGTTATCCACAATAAAAATGATTGAAAATATAATAACTTATCCTGAACTCGTTCCTTACTTCTAAGATGATAAAGAGTTCTACCCAATTTTCTTTCAGAAGTTTTTATTTCAGCAAATAGCTGATTATATACTTGGATTGCGAGTGAATTTATCATATTATCTTTCTCAATCTCTTCTAATACTTCTTGGGGTAGAGTGATATTAAAAAAGCTTTTTGCCAATGATAATCCTAAACATAATATTCTTTTACAATTCCACATCTCAGCTTGATTAATTGCCTTTTTCCAATCTAAGTCAGGATACTTATGAATAAGTGTGGCAAAATCACATAACCAAGCTAGTCTTGTCCAAATATGTCTGGAACCGTGCATAGATAATATTGATAAATAATATTCTAAAGGTATATTATTT
The DNA here is from genome assembly GCA_039030795.1 of Cyanobacteria bacterium P01_A01_bin.84. Classification (GTDB taxonomy): domain Bacteria; phylum Cyanobacteriota; class Cyanobacteriia; order Cyanobacteriales; family Nostocaceae; genus JBCCDM01. The sequence goes on along the minus strand of JBCCDM010000131.1, from coordinate 13,467 downwards.
ACATGAATATCTGCTAAGGGGAAAGGTTCTAATTCTTGCCAAAAATCTTTTGGATTAATATTAGTGTAAACCTTTGGTGCTAAACGCCAATGAATTTCTAGAAAAAAATTTTTTTCGTCATGAATAAAATCATAAGTATGTTCTGCTTTAGAACCTAAATAAGCAATTAATTCTTTATTATTCATTTCACGTTTAGGTCTATATCCTTGAGCAATAAGGATATCCTTAACTGCAAAAATATTTTTTTCCTCAACGATAATATCTAAATCACAAGAATAACGTATTGCTATATTATTATAGATTAAACTACCTAAAACAGGTCCTTTATAAGGCACTGCAATAATTTCTGCTTCTTGAAAAAGCTTTAAAAGCCTTACTAGTTCTCCTGTCATAAATAAGCTACGTTGAGTATTAGTATAAAAAAAACCACGTAGCTGACTCATTATAGAATCTGGTACTTTACCGGGACAAGTATCATTCAAACGGATATATACAAGAGATGTTACACCATGGATACGCACAGTCTGATAAAAGTATTCCCAATCTAATTGCTCTTTTACTAACTCTTTAATATTTTCTGTGATTCTAGTATCAATAAATGGAGAGACACAATTTAAAATTAATTCTATTTCTGGAGGAGTATTAATACTTTTTTTGATTTCAATCTGAGATAAGGTTTTCATGCTTTTTACGTTCTGAGAGTTTTAACGATACTGTTCTGCCTGAATATCAAATAAATGAGCATAGGTACCCCTTAAGTCCATAAGTTCATTATGAGTACCACTTTCGACAATTGTTCCATTTTCCATTACATATATCCTGTCAGCCATCTTCACGGTAGATAAACGATGACTAATTAAAATTGCAGCCTGATTTTTGATTAACTGACGAAACTTTTCAAAAACCTCATATTCTGCTTGAGGATCCATTGCGCTAGTAGGTTCGTCAAGAACAATTATCTGAGAATTACGTAAGAAAGCTCGTGCTAAGGCAACCTTCTGCCACTGACCAACACTAAGTTCTTCACCCTTTTCAAACATCTTGCCCAAAATAGTATCATAACCCTGTGGTAATTTGTTAATTACATCATCTGCACCAGAAAGACAAGCAGCTTCAATTACGCGATCGCTTTGCGCAAACCTTTGAGGGTTATCATACTGTAATGAAATATCAATATTACCCAACCAAATATTTTCTCGAGCTGTAAAGTGATATTTTGCATAATCTTGAAAAATAACACTGATTTCTCTACGTAAGTCTGCGACTGGAAATTGGTGTAAATCAATACCATCAATGGTTATTCTGCCACTACTAGGGTCATATAATCTACATAAAAGTTTAATTAATGTAGTTTTACCAGAACCGTTTTCTCCCACTAATGCAATTACTTCCCCTGGTTTAATAGTCAAGTTAATATTTTTTAGTGCTTGACGAGTAGTAGTAGAATATTGAAAGCTGACATTTTCTAACACAATTCCTTCGCGTATAGGTATAGGAACTGGTTTAGGATATGGTGGATCGATTAGTTTCGGTTTTAAGTCTAGAAATTCGTAGAGGTTAGCAAGAAATAGATTATCTTCATAAAGAGCAGACACGCTGCTTAGTAGACCTTTAATATTATTTTGTCCGCGCTGCAGTGCCTGATAATATAAAACCAAATCTCCCAGACGCAAAATGCCATGTATGGTTTGATAAATTATAAAACTATAAATAGCAAAAATTAAAATTCCAGCGATCGCTTCTACTGCAAAATTAGCTAAAGAGCGTCCGGTAAGAATCGATAGGCTTTCTTTATATATTTGCCGTCGAATATCCAAATACCATTTACTAAAGTAATTACCTAAATCAAATAAACGAATTTCCTTAGCAAACTGGTCTACAGTCAACATTCCGGCTAAATAAGCTGACTGTCGTTCCAATGGTGTCTTTTTGCGCTGCCAACGATATATAATTTGAGAGTATTTTACCCGCACTAACATTGCTGGAAGGGCTGCAACGAATAGAACACCCGGAATTCCCCAATGTAGGGATAGCAGCAAGCTAATCATTCCAATTAAGGAAATAGCATTTTGACCAAGCTTTGCTAAGCGATTTAATATTTGCGGAGGTCGATAAGGTGCTTCTTGTTGAGCGCGTTGTAAGGTGTCGTAATATACAGGATTTTCGTAGTATTCCAAGTCAGCTTCGATGGATTTAGCTTGGATAATACCTTGCATATAGTCAGTTACTTGTCTTGAATGAGCAGTAGTAACTAACTCTGCTAAAGAATTTACCAGAGTTGTTATCAGAGTCACAGCAGCAGCAATGATAATCCAAAATAATATATTATTAAAAGCTAATACTTTGTCAGCAGTAGCTAAACCAGTAGCAACTGTATCTATAATTAATTTGCCAAGATAGATTGAAAGTACAGGCAGTATACCCTGGAAAATTAGTAGCACTACGCGAGTCATAGTCCAACCGGGACTACTTTGCCAGACTAAACGCAGAGCAGGCAGAAGGCGCAAAGTTTGCTTAATTTTTTGTTTAATAGTTTTACCTACTGCCATAATTGAAAATTATTAATACGAAAAGTGAACTCAAACTTAAGTTTTTAGATTAGTACAACTTGCTATTTACTTAAAGTTTATGAGAGCTTTTGTCTGATTATCTTCCAAATTTAAGTTGCTTAAATCCCCTTCAACTAACTTAATTAGTTCTGGCAAATCTTCTAGAGAAGGTTTGCGAATAAAGCGACAAAATCTCACATTCTTAATCAGTTCGGCACAAAGATGTAAATGTTCTGCAATAAATTCTTGTTCGTTGATAGATTTCATTGCACGGGTGTGACGCACCAGTTCAACAAAAGCTTCGTGGGGTTTGACACTAGTAATTTTATGTTCATTTCCTGTGTCCAATACATAAATCTGCTGTAATGGGATTGGATTTTGTTGAAAACTATGGGAAACCTTATAAACAACTTTAAAAGAATTTGGAGAAACAGGTAATAAGTTTTCAACATCTTGTTTTAAAGATGTTGCAGCATCAGGACAGAGTTTAAATTGAGGATAACTAGGAAAGACTATTGCTTGATTTTTTTCTATTTTTATGGGTAGTACATCATCTGTTAAAACACTATAGCCTTGAGTGTGGAAAGCAGTTACTAAGGTAGATTTTCCTGAACCTGAACTACCCATAAAAGCTACACCTTTATTGTTGATATTGATGCAACTAGCATGGAGAACTAATAAGCCTCTTTGTCGTAGTAATACGCATAATACAGCGCCTAAAGTAGTAGTGCGAAGTAAAGACTCGTCTACACCTTCTATAGGTTCGATAATTATTTCCTTTCCATCGTGAATCAAGAATTCACCAACTTCTGGCAACCCTCCTACAAAAGTTTTACTACTTTCTTGTTGTATTGTAATCGCATCATCTATTCTGCCAAACTTAATCCTGGCATCTGGTTCACCCTCAATTTCAATGAGTTCGGGAAAATCTAATTCTGATGCAATGCATAAGTTATAAATGTTATAAAATTTCATTCATTATGTAAATATACTAAAGATTCAAGACAAATAAATTCAATCTTTTTCAAAAAGCTATGTGTTTCTAAATCAGAGAAATATCTGCTTTTAGTCAGATATTAACTAAAAGCAGATATTTTATTTTCTCTGAGGGGGTTTTTTGAACTAGTGAAATTGTTACAGAGCTAAACTTGAAATTTAGTATTAGCTCTGTATTAGGAATCCTGTGAAAACAACTTGAACACTTTTACATGAAAGCTATATTGACAAGTTGTTTCAGATAAATTTTGTACAACTTATTTATACATGATTCCTTAATTTCACTAAATAACTTCTACAAGGAGTCGCTAAAGCATCAATGTAATGATTGTACTAATAGAAATACTACTTTGCCTTACAGTTGAGGTCGTCGAATGTACCCTTACAATTTAAATCCATTGAGTCAATGTCATTGCTATTAGAAACAACTGCACCATTGAGGAAGACAAAATCTTCTCTGGTAGGATTACCGACAACTTTTGTCATTTCAGCAACATTACCAAGTGATTTTAACTCGGGTGTAGTGTAAATACTTTTCATGATTTAGCTCCTAGTTGAGGTATAAAATTTATTTGAACATTGAAGGTAGCGCCCCATTACTGGACTTACGGTGTTATTTGTTTGCAGTCGAACCACAACGCTAAAATAACAGCCTGCCAAGCTGGTGTAATATCTTCATTTCTAACTTCATTTTCTGATATCATTCGTTGATAAGCTGTTTGCAAAAAATCTGAATCAATGTACTTTTCAAGATGTTTGATTTGATTAGACATAACTCGATCTAGAATTTGGCGATCGCGTTTCAAAAATCCATCATCAAAATTGGGTGATAAATCAGCTTTACCTCCGCGCCACTGCACTTTTTTTGGTAAAATTCCTTCCATTGCACGACGCATCACCATTCGTCCAAATCCGTTGCATAATTTTTGTTCTGCAGGTAATGCTAAACAAAACTCAATTAAACGTTTGTCCATAAACGGATGACGAACTTCTAAGGAAAAATTGGCTGCACATTGATCTGCTCGTTCTAAGATATAAGGCAATACACCTTGAGTTAGAGACAACCAATGTTGTTCTTTAGCTGTCAGAGGTTTTTCCCTGGATATATCTAATTTTTGAATTCGCTCATCTAAACCAATATGTTTGGCAAAGTTAGTCCTAACCAGGGGATTATGAGGAACAGAGGTATTTGATATTTTCTCATGTTTGCTCTGCCAAAGTTGTTGGATGTGCTTTATAAAAGGTCTGATTCCATGATTTATCAGCAAATTTTTCCGAGAAGCACCGAAATGCTTATGTATGAGTTGTAATCCTTGAAAAAATGCTATCCAACGGAAATTAATTGCTAATTCTTTCAGATATGGCAGTGCATAATTTCTAAATGTAGTATATGGTGATACACGAAAATGTGGGGAAAATGTTTTAACTTCATGTATACACGTTTTCCAATTACCTTGACGTGCTAATTCTGTAATTCTTGAGGTACCGTGACAGACTGTGGTATCTCCATCCAAACCATCTAAAACAACCCGCATTTCTAGTTTATTTGCAGTACGATTTGCCATCCAAGGGTAAAAATGACTTGGACCTAAAAAGCCTTCATCCTCGTACTGAAAAATCTCTTCTAGACAGGATAAGGGTCCAAATTCATCACCGTGAATGTAATGGGGGATTAATCCCCCTTGTTCTAATACTGCGTTTATGAAGGGACGTTCGTCACACTGAGTAATTTTATCAAAAATGGTAGATATAGTATTTAATTTAATTTTATTTTTAATTTTAATTTTATTTCTATTTCTATCTTTATCGTATTGTTTGTTAAGTAAATCTCGCGCTACACAGGTAACGGCTGAAGAATCTAACCCACCACTTAATTGAGAAGCAATAGGAAAAGCACTCCTTAAACGACAATGTACAGCCTCTGTAAAGATTTTCTTAAATTCTTCTGCATAAGCTGTGTCAGAATCTAACTTAATTTCACGTTTGGGGTCGAGTGACCAATAGCAATGAGTTTGAATTTCTCCCAGATTTACCACCATACTATGTGCTGGAGGAAGTCGCAGAATATTTTGATAACTGGTGATGGCTTTATCTTCTAGCATGAAGCTCATGTAGTCAGCAATCCTCACCTCATTTAACCGGCACTCTACCTCTGGCAAACATAGCAAAGCCTTTATTTCACTACCAAAAGTGAATGTTCTACCAGGTTTGTAATAATAGTAAAACGGCTTTACCCCCATATGATCCCTAGCACAAAAGAGCTTCTTCTTCTTACCATCCCAAATAGCAAAGGCAAAATCACCCAATAGATACTCCGGACATGACTCTCCCCACTTTTCATAAGCGGCTAATATCAACTCAGTGTCAGTAATTTTTTCCGGTGGAGAGTTTGTTAACCCGACAGCAGATATCAACTCATCGCGATTATCTATACGACAATCTGCTGTAATAGTTAATTTATTACTTAAATCGACCAAAGGTAACTTTTCCAGAAGAGATTCAGGGGTTGTCCATAACATCCGATGTCCTAAACCAATAGAACCGTCTATCCAGATATCTACACCATCGGGACCCCGATGTGCCAGTATGTCAACCATTCTTGTTAAATCGTCACGGTCAACAGGACTATTGTCTATATAGTAAATCCCTGTAATGCCACTCATAATTTAATTCCTTCGAGTGATGGTAGGGGTATAAAGCGGGAGATGTCGGAGAGATTACCAATAACAATTTTTTCTTGATATTCAATCCAAGCATGAGCTTCTAAGTTACCTGATTCTGCTTTTGCAACTCCTATTTGCAGATTTGAGGTATGTCCATACCGTTTCATTAATACGTGGGTAGTCAAAGCACGGGCTAAACACTTAACTCCCGGCATATATCGAGTTACTACATTTACAGCCCAGATTATTTTACGTACTGTAACTGTATGTTTAACTGTATCTTTAGACATACGTTCAGAGGAATTCTTCTGAAGTTGACTAATTTTTTTGAGTAGCTTTAGTAAGTTTTGGAACTTGAGAAAACGCAAACCCAGTCTGATAAATGCCATCAGAATTAATGTTTTCAATAAAAAATTTCGCTCTGTGCTACTCAAATCCAGTATTTTATGCAGTTTTCCCATTAATAATTTCAACTAGTCCAACTTTTACGAGTTCATGTAACAATGTCTTTAAATCCTCCAGACATCGCTGTGGTTCTACTTCATACTCTTCTAGAAGGATAGCTTTAATATCTCCAACATTTTTGGGTTGTTGAATCAAATTCCAAACCCTGGCTCCAACTTCATTTAAACCGTGGTATTCACTAGATTTCAAATTAAGAATAACTGACTCTTCACCTAAGTCAGAAGATATTTGTTCTTTGGATGCGACAACAATTGAATCTTCAAATATTTTATCTTTGATGTACTTGGTATTCATGTTAATTCCTACCTATTTTCAAACCTTTATTTACAAATGCACTAACTAAATTCTCTTTGCTGTTTTTACGTGCATTATTACCACCACAGGTCTTTCAAAGCAATAAATATCCAATATTAATCAATTTAATAATAAAACTATCGTTTTCTGTAGAGACCAGCCATAACCAGTCTTACAGGAAATTTTATAGATAAATCAATACGAACGTTAAATAGTAGGCGATTAATTCGGATGATTAATATTCAGATAATTAAGCTCATAAGCGATCGCTTGCAGTTATTACGTTAGCTTCTACTCGATGGAGTTGTTAATCCAGGGGGATATATTACTAAAGATAGGATAAGGCGATCGCTTTACTTACTAAGTTTTATCTGTGGCAGCTTTATCAGTGTCATTAGACAACCTTAGCCAGAGCAAAGTTTCCTGGTTTAATATCTCTTTCAGACAGCTTAGCTTATAAGCTACGACCAAAAGTTATGTAGCGGTAGATTTAGAAAAAACAAATAACCCTATAACCCTGTTCAAGGACACTTACTAATGTACCTGACTAAAGATAAGTATATATAAATACGAAGTAAATATACAAGTAATGGAGTAATTTCATTAAAAATACATAATGTTAAGGCAAAGTATAAATGAAAACTCCTATTACTGTAAAATCTTAATTGTGTAACAAAGTCAAGCAAGTAGGTAATTGAAGCTTTTTTATTGTATCAACCTATGGTAATTTTCATGGCTTAACCATAACTTTAAATTTAGAGACCTTCGGTACTCAGATATTAAAAATGCTTATATTTACAGAGAATTCTATCTTATTGATTTCCAATCAAAACCATCATCTTTGTAAGGAAAGGAAAATAATTTAAAGAGCTAAATCAGCAGCTATGCGATGGGCACAAGCAAAACCAGAAAAAGCCACTGCATTTAGACCCTGACCGGGGAAGGTACTATCTCCAACACAATAAAGTCCTGGGATTTTAGTCCGGTTAAATGGCATTTTTAATAAACCTGGTAACTTACGCTGAGGAATGGGACCGTAAGTACCGTCTTCTCTACCCAAAAACTTACGATGGGTTTTCGGGGTTCCTATTTCTAAATAGTCTAAACCTGTATTTAAACCGGGAAAAATTTTCTCTAATCGATAGATTATTCTTCCAGCAATTTTTTCCTTTCGACCGATATATTCCCTAGGGGTCAATCCTTCCCAAGGATCTATCCAATCGGGAGTAAATGAATGAATAATATGATGTCCTTCAGGTGCTAAATTAGGGTCTAATAATGTTGGTATGGAAACAAAAATTGTGCCAAATGGTGCTTCCATATCTTCCCAAGACTCTAGAAAAATATGATGACAATCAGTTCCTTGAGGTAAAATCTCTGCTTTCACACCCATATGTAAACTCAGGAAGCTAGGAGATTTTTGATAGTTTCCTTGCCATTTATTTTGCCATTTTTCTTGGTTGTTTCTTTTATTAATAGGAATATCTTCTATTGCTACTAGTTTTTCAAAGGTATCCCAACGGGTGGCGTTAGAAACTATACGTTGAGCGTAGTATTTAGTACCATTGACTAATTGCACCCCTACAGCTTTCCCTTTTTCCAGTAAAATTCGCTGTACTTTGGCTTTAAACTTGATTTTTCCACCATACTGAAGTAAACCTTCTACTAACTTTTGAGGGATTTGTCCCACTCCCCCTCGAGGATAATTCACTCCTCCATAATGTCGATCGGAAAATACCATTCCTGCATTGATCATTGGTGTCATGTTTGCAGGAACTACCGACCAACAGTAACATTCGATGTCAATGAATTTTAATAACAGGGGGTCTTTAATATATTTTCGCGCTATGTCTCCAGCATTTTGGGGTAAATATTTCAGTAAACCCAAACAAGCTAGAGGATGATGTAAAAAGGATTTAAATAAATATCGTGGTTCTTCGAGAGATAATAATTCCATCCGATTTAAACAATTAAACACCTGCCAACATTCCCCATAGAATTTGCGTATTCCCTGTTCTTCCTGGGGAAAATAGTTGATAAGCTCTTGTAAAAACTGCTGGTAATCTTGATAAACCTTAATATTTAAATTGTCCGGAAGATGGTAATGAATTTGTACAGGATCGGGAATTACTTCTAAACTAGTATCAACAGCCTCAAGAGCGCGAGTAAGTAAATTAGTTGTTCCTGCTTGACCAAACCCAAATATCATGGATGCACCGACATCGAAGCGATAGCCTTTTCTTTCAAAATAGCCAGCACTACCACCAGGGATGACATATTTTTCTAATACAATAACTTTTGCACCCTTTGCAGCCAGTTGGGTTGCTGTTACTAAGCCACCAATGCCAGAACCAATTACGATTACATCAAAGCGATCGGTATGAGATTGAGGCATAGATTTTGACGACGAAAAGTTTTATTTGATGTTAATTATTTATGGCTAAATTTTACATCATTATCATGGGTACCAGTTAATTTTTTCTGAGAATATTTGACTTCTAGTCGGGATTTACTATCTGATGATACAATTTACGTGTTTTAGACTACTCTATTTAAAAAACACACACATAATAAGTGTGTTTTTATACTACATTTTTTAGCTGTATTTGCGGATAAACAAAATAGGCACTTATAAGTAGAGATATTGAATTGAAATTCTCTACAAGAGTTATGGGTTGCACAGATTTAATTTACCGCAGATATCTAAGAGCGATCGCTTGTATATAGGTTTCAATTTTACACTCCTCACTCAGCCTAAGATTACTTTTCCTCAGATGCGATTGGTAAACTAATGGTGAATGTAGAACCTTCAGATAATTTGCTTTTAACTGAAATTGAGCCACCACTATGCTGTAATAGTTTCTGCACGATGGTTAAACCTAATCCTGCACCACCTGGGTCTTCTGTTGTTGATGGACGTACTCTATAAAAGCGTTCAAATATTTTGGGAATTTCATGATCTGCAATTCCTATACCTGTATCGCGGAATTCTAATTGGATATATTCTCCGTGAAGTCGTCCTCGTACCCATACTTGACCGCCATTGGGTGTAAAGTTAATGCTGTTAGAAAGCAGATGAATTACGATTTGTTTGAGTCCACCACTGATACACCATACTGCGGGTAATTCCATGGGCACAGTATATGCAAGCATTATGCCTTTTTCCTGGGTGATGGGTTGATAAGTACTGACCACACCAGGAACGATATCAGCTAGCTTTACTGCTTCTAAAGGTGTATCTTCAATATTACGTTCTATCTGTACTAATTCTAAGACTCCACTAATTACAGAATTTTGGCGATCGCACTGGTTGCTGAGCATTTGTAGATAACGTTGTCGTTGGGGATTTTTTAGAGATGGGGAATTTAGTAAGCTCAGTGCAGTTTTCATATGGGTCAGGGGTGTGGATAATTCCTGACATACATTACTTAGATATTCGTCTTTTAGTTGCAGATGATTTTCTAATTTTTGTGCTTGCTGCTGTACCTTTATAGCGCGTTTTTTTGCTGTTTGTAGGTTGATTTTATTTTGTTGCTGTAGCTGTTTTGCAAACAGTTTACCCATTAAAACTGGGTCTGGTGTGACTGGTAAATTATCGTCTATCTTTTTCAGTGGAATGTCAGATTCAACTGTAAATTGCTCAATACCTTCTAAAACTTGCTTAATTACTCTTGATTCAAAAGTAGTTATACCTACAAGTTTTGGGATTTTTTTAGGTCTAATTACTTTGGTATTTCGGGGTCTTTTCTTTTGTAACGGTCGATAAGCCAAAATTAAGCTACACCACTGCGGTGATAAAATTGCTACGAAGTATTCTCTTTTTAATTTGCGTACTTGCTGATATTGAAAATTAAACCGATCGAAGTTTCCACTATATTGAGGAGAATCAGACAAAGAATTAAAGCGTTCAAGGGCAATATTTACGTCTTTTGTACCAGCGAGGCGATCGCTATTATTTTCTTCTAGTGTAATATTTTTTTTATCTGCATTTAGATAGTAGATAACTTGAGAACCACCAGACCAAGAATGATAACGCTGTACTTGTGAAAACCAAATTTTTCCTGGTGGTAGCTTAACCCACAAAGTTGCTCTAATTTCTTGTTCAATCAGAAAGTCAATTTGTGACTTCAACAAAGATAATAATGTTACAGCACTTAGGGATGATACAGAAGGAGGATTTTCTATACATAAAGCTAATTGATATAAAGACTTCTTTTGGTTTAGAGACACTTTCATGAGTTAAGCGCACGCAATTGCAATAAAGAAAATTTAAGGTAAAAATAATACTCTTTTATCTTTTTACACTTAAGTGCCGAATTTTACAAAAGTTTGTATTGGGAAATTGTTAATCGATTCAAGAGGAAAAGGAGAAAGGAGAAAGGAAACGAGAATGATAATAACTGTGCTATTAATTCCTCTGCTCCTCTACTCCCCTGCTCCCTCTGCTTCCTCACCCTCTTGCTTCCAAAGCTTCTTTTGCGTGTTCTCTGTCGTCAAAGTGGATTTTTTCAGTCCCGAGAATTTGGTAATCTTCGTGTCCTTTTCCTGCTAATAGTATGCCGTCTCCTGGTTTAGCTTGGAGAATGGCTTCACGAATTGCTGCGGCGCGATCGCAAATTACGGTAGGTTTAACTGTGTCTGGTATACCTTGGAGGATATCTTCTAAAATCTTTTCGGGGTCTTCGGTACGGGGATTATCTGATGTAATATAGGCAACATCGGCTAATTCTGCGGCTATTTTACCCATTTGCGGGCGTTTAGTGCGGTCTCTGTCTCCACCACAACCAAAGACACAAATCATGTTTCCTTTGATAAATGGACGGGATGCTTTGAGTAGGTTTTCTAAACTATCGGGGGTATGGGCATAATCTACAATGACGCTGATATCTTGGTTCGGGTGAATTTGTACTCTTTCCATGCGTCCTGGTACTCCAGGAAAGTTAGCGATCGCTTTTGCGACTGAGTTTAAGTCTAAGCCTAAGTTTAATACTGCCCCAACTGCTGCGAGTAAGTTTTCTAGGTTATATTCACCAATGAGTGGAGAATTAAAGTCAACTTCGCCTTTGGGGGTGTGTAGTTTACCACTGACACCGTTGGGCTGATAATTAAGGTCGCTCATCCATAAGGAGGCAGAATTATCTTCAGTGCTGTAACTCCAGACCTTATCTGCTTCTAAGGATGCAATTAGTTTTTTACCGTAAGGGTCATCAGCATTTATAATGGCTTTCCCAGTTAAATATTCGGGACTGAATAACAATGCCTTAGCAGCAAAGTAATCATCCATATCTTTGTGGTAGTCTAAATGGTCTTGGGTAAGATTACTAAATACTGCAATATTAAATTTACAACCCAATACCCTTCCCTGGGCTAAAGCATGGGAACTAACTTCCATGATCCCATATTCATTTCCAGCATCAAGAGCGGCTGCTAATTGCTTTTGCAAATCTACTGCAAAAGGTGTGGTATGTACTGCGGTCTCGGAGAAACCTTTCCATCGGGTATAAAGGGTACCCATCAAAGCTGTTTCTAATTGTGCTTGATGGAGTAAATATTCAATTAAGTGACTAGTAGTAGTTTTACCATTGGTACCAGTAACACCCACTAGTTTTAATTTATGTCCTGGATACCCGTAAAAATTGGCTGCTGCTTGAGCGCAAGCCTTAGCCATATCATCAGTACTAAAAACTAAATCTTCGGCTGTTGGAGGATGCTTCTGGGCTGCCTGGGGTGAAACTATCGCAGCGATCGCACCTGCTTGGATTGCACTTTCCCAAAAATCTCCACCATCAACCCTAGTTCCTGGCATTCCGATAAATACATCCCCTGGTTTTGTCCCATGGGAATTAGTAGTTAAACCTTTTACCTCTTCATCTATTTTAGGACTGGAAGGTAAATTAATAATCTCCTCTACACCTGCTAATAAATCACGCAGTTTCATTGTGTAAACCTCAACACGCGCACATCTTGCGCCTATTCTGCACTATTTTTCTCTATATACAAATACCTAAAGATACTTCTGGATGATTTTTTCTAATTGTGTAGCACTAATCCGTGGTGAGGGACGGGGTATCATTTGTAATTTTTCTCCTGTTTCATCCTTAATAAATAAAACTGGGATTTCATACTCGTAAGCTGCAAACCAATCGTCACGGGTTGTAATATCTCGAATTTCTAAATCAAACTTAATATTTTTTATTGCTGCTAACTTTTCTTGCAGACCCTCACATAAATGACATCCAGGTTTACTGTATAAGACTAATTGCATGATTTTTCCTCCGGGTCGATGGGGTCTTAGCTTTTAGTTTTATTAAAATTTTATCTATGGGTATTCCCTTTATCAATAATTAAAGCCTTTGAATCCGTGGGTTATGCTATGCTAACCCATACTACATTTAATTAAACTTTCCTACTGATCCAGGACTTATATCAAATCCGGTAGCATCGGAATTATATTATGTCCGGTTAAACAGTTGTCATATCTGTGGGGACTAAGTAATGAG
>JBCCDM010000130.1:0-14586 GCA_039030795.1 Cyanobacteria bacterium P01_A01_bin.84 | reverse complement strand
GTTACTTTCTAGGGAATCAAATTCAGTATAAAACTGGGCCAAACTCCGGCCTTCAGAAAATTTGGTGCTAAATTCTTTGCTGCCTTGAATCCGTTTTGCAAGAGGTTCAAGCCGTTTTCCGACCCTTACTGGGAATGTGTGGTCAGACATTTCACCTACACAATCTACCACGACACCGGCACTTGTAAAATGGGCCCCAAAAGTAAGTTTTAATTTTAGTTAAATATCAAGCTTATAAGTATCGTAAAGTTGATAGATTGAAGGATTAAAGGTAAATAGGGAAATCATATTAATAAATCTTTCCCTTAGTATATTTCTTCAATCCCTCAATAAATTATATGTTGCATTTTAGACTGCAATTAGTAGGCAGTACCCTGCTCTTTCTCATAATGCTTAGAAATTGCCCAAAGTGCATGAATACTGCCAGGAAGCCAACCTAACAGGGTTAGTAATATATTAATAAATAAAGCAGAACTAACTCCATATGTCAGGAAAATACCGACAGGGGGTAAAAGTAGACCAAGAATAATTCTGAAAAGTTTCATACTTCTTTTTTGATTTGGAACTAATTAATAGTATTATGATGGATATACATTTAAATCTCTTCTATCTTGCGAATATAATTTATATACCGAAGGTCATCAGTTTACAGATTTTTAGCTACACCTTCTAAATCGTAAACTATCTTTAGAATTAATTGAATATCTAACTAAGTGGGTAGGTAGATACTTACTTTAGGACAGAAGATGAATATCATTAACTTGTAATATAAGTGGTAAATAAGAAGTTACTATTTCGTTTGTAAACTGTTATGTTAGGATATCTTTTTACCCTATTGGGTACTGCCTTGAGTCTGCTTGTGGTAGACATTATTTTCCCTGGTGTTAATATTGCCACATTTCCTGCTGCTTTGATTGCCGGAGTTATTATAGGTTTAGTAAACTCATTTATTAAGCCAATTTTGTCTGTATTGTCCTTACCACTGAATATTTTAAGCTTAGGCTTATTCTCTTTGGTGCTTAATGGTATCTGTCTTTGGATTGCTAGTGCTTTCGCTCCTGGTTTCTCCGTTACAGGTCCTTTAGCATTTATTCTTGCTCCTGTGGTTTTATCTGTAGTAAGTTCTTTTGTACAAAACTACTTCGCAGAAAAGAATCCTGATGTTCAGATAAATAGCTAGTATAAGAAGGTAGTCCTGATCAAAAAATCATCCCTATGGATGTAAAGTTTATTGGTACCATACTGTACTAATATCTATACTTTCAGGACTTACATTACATATTTTAGTTTTGTGTTTCAAAAACTTCTTATTTTTACCAAATATGCGTCCAACCCCCGGTTTCATCAACCAGGGGATGAGAGTAAAGGCAACTCGAGGACAAACTCTGTTCCTGCTCCTGATTTGGAATTACAAGTCAATTTACCACCGTGGGTTTCCTCAATAATTTGACGAGCGATCGCTAGTCCTAATCCCGTACCTTTACCTACTTCTTTTGTAGTAAATAAGTGGTCGAAGATTTTAGCTTGGACTTCTTCACTCATACCTTTACCATTGTCGCGAATGCAGATATGAACCTGATTCCCACTCACTTCCGTACGGATGGTGATTTCTTGGGGATTAGTTTCAAGTTGAGCAAATGTTTGATTTTGTGCCATTTCATCAAATAGATCGATAGCATTTGCCAAAATATTCATAAAGACTTGGTTTAGTTGACCAAGAAAACAATCAATTGCAGGTATTTCACCATATTCTTTATTGACAATAATTGCGGGACGGTGTTCGTTAGCTTTGAGGCGGTATTTTAAAATCAGTATGGTACTGTCTAGTCCTTCATGCAAGTTAGCACTAACTTTATGGTCAGTGTCAGCCCGAGAAAAAGTACGCAAACTGGTACTGATAGATTTGATGCGGTTAGTTGCTCCTGTCATTGAATCTAGTAATTTAGGTAAATCCTCAATCAGAAATTCTAGATCGATATCTTCAGCATTCTCTTGAACTGATTCTGCTGCTTGGGGATGGTGTTGTTGATAAAGTTTTAGATGTGTAAGTAAATCTCGGACGTATTCCTTGGTATTATTAATACTACCATTGAGGAAACCGATGGGATTATTGACTTCGTGAGCAACTCCTGCAACTAAGTTGCCCAAAGATACCATTTTTTCATTTTGTACAATTTGCAATTGAGCCTGTTGCAGTTCTTGCAAAGCTTGTTCGAGTTCCTGAGATTTTTGCTCAATTGCAGCTTCAGACCGTTTGCGATCGCTTATATCTAAAGCCATGGAAACACCACCACAAAGCTCACCATCGGAGTTAATCATGGGGGCATTAAACCACTCACAAATCAGACGCTTTCCATCCTTAGTTAAGTTTTCATTGATTGCGTGAGACCCTCCACGTTGAGCCAATATTTCTGTAGCTACTTTATCGACGTACTCATGATATTCTTGAGGAATAATGCAACTAAAGTGTTTACCTATAACTTCCTCTGCTTGATAACCAAACATTTTCTCTGCAGCAGGATTCCAAGACTTAAACTTAAAGTTGGTATCCCATTCAAATACAGCTATGGGTGTTCGTTCAATTAATAGTTGCAATCTTTTTTGAGATTGTTCTAGATGGTAAGATTTTTCCCGTTCTTGGGCATGAAGTTGAGCATTTTCTAAAGAAATTGCAGCTTGGGAACAAAGGAAATTAAGTATGAGGATGCGATCGCTCGTAAACACTTGAGGAGTCAAGCTATTTTCTAGATACAAAATACCAACTAATTTCCTTTGCTTTAAAATAGGTAAACATAGTATGCTTTGGGGTTGATTTTGGTTAATGTAATCACAAATTACAGGTAAATTGCTTTTCAGCTTGTCAATGATAACTTTTTCTTGAGTCCGTCTGACGTAATTAATGAGTTGCTTGGGAACCAATAAATTATTTTCTAAGGGTGAGGACAGCAAATTAATCCTATTCAAGGTTGCGATCGCTCTCACTTGCCAAACTTCATTTTGACATAAGAGTAAAGCACATTTATTTGCACCGGAGTTCTCCAACATCATCCGGGTAAGAATTTTTATCAACTCGTCGAGTTCAATGATACTAGATATAGTTTGAGAAGCTTCCAGTAGAGTCTCAAAATCGAGGTTTTGATTAATGCTGGTATTACTAGAAGAGCGATTAATGCTTCGGTGAATGTAGTTGTTGGGAGAACTAATATTAGTTAAGGTTTCTAAAACGTTGATTTCTTGAGTCTTTGACTGTAAAATTCGCTGGAGTAAATGAGCGTAGTGTTGTTCTAATTCTTCTATTTTAGCTTTTGCTCCCCATTTAGCATAGCAGTAGTAAGCTTCTTGCATATAGCTAGCAGCAATTTTTTCTTTACCCCAATCTAGGTAAAATTTTGCTGCTAATTCGTTACCTAAAGCTTCTTCATTAATGAATTTATTTTCTTTAGCTTCTTTGATGCTCAAATCATATAGTTCTGCTGCTTGCCAATATTCACCTAAAACTCGATTTTTCTCTGACTCCACAAGATGAAACTTATGTAAAAAATTCATTGGTGCGTAATCTGCCCAGTATTGTTTTAGCTGCATTTGATTTTGTTCCACTCGCAGCAAAGCTTCCGATTTTTCTTCCCCACCCTGACTCAAAGCTGCAAGAGTACTTAAAGAATCATAAAAATAAAATCCAGCTTCCCCAACAGTTCCTGCACCAGCCATTAAATAACGTTTAACCTCAACGGCATGATTTTGAGCTGATTCTATATCTCCAAACAGATAGGAAAGAGTCAGCTTATGTAAATAGAAGAAATATAACCCCAGAAAATCATGACATGAAAGTAACAGAGGTAGAAAATCTGCTTCTTGGAGAGCTTGTCCTGATAAAATACTAGGATCCTCAGCAAAACCTATTAAATTTAAGGTAGACTGCCAACATACCCGACACCAATTCACTGCTGTCAACTGATTAAATTGTACCAAGGTATTGCAGTAGGCTCGGGTTTGCTGTTCTAAAGTTGCAAGAAGTTGACCGCACCAAAAAGAATTAAAGCAAAAAATGCTGGCAGTGTATCCCGTGTATTCTAGATTACCAACTTCTAGAGCTGCCTCATATCCCTCTTGCATCAGGGGTAATGTTTCTTTGAGATGGGATTTTCGATGTAGAATAAATAACCCCATGATGTTGCATACATCTGGTTTAATGGCTTTCGCATCTAATTTGGAGACAACTTGGAGTGCCAACTGACCAAATTTTACCCCACTATCCACATCTTGCTTCAGATTACAAGAAAGCAAGCCATAGGTAGCATAAGCAATAGCTGAAGCTGATGTATTTCCATATTGTATAGATAGTTTTACTGAGAATGCGACTAATAATGGGTACAGGGGAGAACCAGACATATAAGCGGCTGGCATGATGCTAATGATAATCTGGACGATGGCAATTTTTTTCCGATCCGTCATTTGATGTAAATGAACTAAGTCTGCAATCTCTCGGTTTCCCATCAGTTGTTCAATCTCTATAAATGCCTGTTGAATATCTTGCTGTGTGGGGGTTTCAGGAAATTTTATACCTAAATATTGCAATAACTGTAGAGCAACAGCAATGGCTTCCGTCAGTTTATTCTGAGAAGCATTTGATTGAATCCTAATTCGGTAAACATTGACTTGCTCAAGTAAAGAATGTGCTTCCTTAAGAACCGTCTCAATTAACCGTTCCATCCCTGCCAAATCACCGCAAAGGAAAGCCAATTCAGCCCCCAAATCATGTAAGTCTAAACTCATCTCATATTGATGCTGCCAAGGATTTTCACCCAACAAAGATAACCCAATTTTGATATATTCACGACCAACTTGATAAGCAGTAGCACTTCTAGCTTTGCGAGCAGCTTGGAGATTAAGTAGGGCTAATTCCTCCCGTTCGGTTTGCTGGTTAATTAAAGTAATTCCATAATTTAATTGATTGACCAATTCAAAAATTCGGTCTTCTTTAGCTTCCTTTGATATCTTAGACAGCAACAGTTGTCCGATATGGTAATGAGTTGTTTGTTTTTGATCTTCAGAAATGAGAGAATAAGCTGCCTGCTGGACGCGGTCGTGTAAAAATCTATAATTAACTGCTAATTCTTGGCTTTTGCGAGCCTCAAGGGTCAAATCATCATTTTGGAAAAACTTATAAACTTCACTTTCTGGTAAAATCAAACCTGATTGCAATGCTTTCCACAAATCAGCAGCAGTCTCAGAAACCGATTTTTCACGAACTATTGTCAAAGTTGCTAAATCAAACTTATTACCAATACAAGCCCCTAATTTCAATAAATCCTGGGTTCCTACAGGTAATTTTTGTAACTGTAAGGTCATAAATTTAACCACGTCATCAGTAAGTGCTAATGATTTGATTTGAGAGATATCGCATCTCCAAGAACTAGTCTCAAAATCAAACTTTATTAACCCCTCTTCATATAATGATTTCAAAAACTGGGTACTAAAAAATGGATTTCCTCTAGTTTTTTGATATACCAATTGAGTTAGTGGTTGCGCTATTTCTGGCAAACAATGTAAAGTATCAACAACGAGTTGTTTTAAACTTTCTGGTGATAGTGAAGCTAAAGTAATTTTGTTAATTGCAACTTCTGCCTTACGAATTTCCTCTAAGGTCAACATCAAAGGATGTGCTGGAAATACCTCATTATCTCGGTAAGCTCCAATTAATAATAAATATCCACTTTCTGACTCAGCTATAAGCAATTGCATTAACTTTAAAGATGCTAAATCTGCCCACTGCAAATCATCCAAAAATATAATTAAGGGATGCTCTTTACTTTTAAATACTTGAATAAAATTTTGAAATAATAAATTAAAGCGATTTTGTGCCGCAGTACCTGATAGTTCTGCAACCGGTGGCTGTTTACCTATAATTTGTTCAAGTTCGGGAATAACATCAATAATAACCCCGGCATTATCCCCTAAAACTTGTAAAATTTTATTTTTCCACCTTGACAATTGAGTATCATCTTCTCCCAATAGCTGCCCCATTAAATTTCTAAATGCTTGTACAAAAGCATCTAAGGGGATATTACGATTAAGCTGATCGAACTTTCCTTTAATAAAATAGCCACGTTGTTTAACTATTGGTTTATGAACTTCGTTGACTACCGCAGTTTTCCCGATACCAGAAAAACCAGTAACGAGCATCAGTTCGCTATTTCCATTTGCTACCCGCTCAAATACAAATAGTAATTCCTCAACTTCAGTTTCTCTACCATATAATTTTTCGGGAATCAGAAAGCGATCGCACCAATCCCGAGTTGCAATTTCAAAGTCTTCTATCCTACCAACTTCTTTGATTTGAGACAAACATTTTTCTAAATCATATTTTAGCCCTAATATATTCTGATAACGTTCCTCAGCATTCTTAGCCATTAATTTATTGACAATTCGATCCAATACTTGGGGTATTTCTGATATTAATTCAGATATACGATTAGGTTGTTTCGCAATGTGAGAATGCACCAATTCCATCGGATCCTCTGAGAGGAATGGTAATTTTCCTGTGAGTAATTCATAAAATGTTACTCCCAAGGAATACAAATCGCTACGGTAGTCTACCCCCCTATTCATACGTCCGGTTTGTTCGGGAGAAATATAAGCGAGAGTTCCTTCTAAAACATTAGGATTTTTGATTTCTTGGGTTTCTTTGGGAAGTAATGAAGCAATACTAAAGTCAATTAATTTAACTTGTTTAGTTTCGAGGTTAATTAATATATTTGCAGGTTTAATATCTTTATGGATAACATTATGTTGATATAAATCATAAAGAATATCCACGAGTTGTAATGCGATTGATAAAAATTCCTGTATAAATTGAGTATATGAAGGTGTAAGAGTAGTGTATTGCAGACTTACATTGGTAATATATTCCTGTAAGGAAACTCCACCCCAATCTTCCATAACTAATGCATAGCTATTTTGGTAAGGTTCTAGACTATAAGTCTGAATAATTCCTGGCGAACTAAGATTTTTGACAATACCGTATTGATTGCGGAACATTACCAATTCGTTGAAACTAGGGTAAGGATTTTTTAGCAGTTTTATAACTACAGGTATTCGATCTTTTTCTCGCACGGCACGGTATACTAAGGTTTTTGAACTGTTGTAGAGTCGTTCAAGAATTAAATATCCTAGAATACTAACTTGACTACTAAGCATACTACTGAAACTCTTGATAATTATGATTTATAAATTTATTATTCCCAAATGCCCAGGAAAACTCACTTTATGAAAGTGAAGAAAATTAAAATCATTAATCTGTTTTACACTATACTTCTACTAAGTAGTTTAGAAAACAGTTTTAAAGTTATTTAAAATCAACTTCTGAATACAAAATAAACGCATTAATACTTTTATGATTTATTTAAATTTGTATCTTTGATTTTATATTTCTAATCTTCACTTCATATATCTCAAAAAAATCTGTTTTTATAGTTAAAATACTATCATTAAACTAGTATCAGATAATCAATAGAGCATTTCCATTTTACTTTACACCTTTGCCAAAGTTATGAGTGGTCCAAGTCTTTAACCAGAAGCACATTAGAGCATTAACTTTTAAATATCATTTTTCAGAGATTTTCTTAATATTTTATTTATGTATAATCACCCTGATATCTTATGAAATTATTGGATAGATTGGGTACAAAATAAATTTATTCGAGAGATTATTAAGTGAAAGCAAAAATTATATTTCATAAAAGCTTATTTGCGAAGTCTTTAAGTCTATGTACAGTATTTACAATAGCTATTATAAGTGTATCTGTAATATCTGCTCAGAAAACTTTTGCAGATACAGCATCTAACGGCACCCCGGAAACTACAAATTCAGAAACTATAACAACTCCTGCATCAGAGCAAATTATATATGTTAACCCTACAACAGGTGCAGATAGTGCTTCTAATGGTAGTAGCGAAGAGTCAGCTTATCGAACAATTTCTTTTGCTATCGAGCAAGCCACACCTGGTACAATAATTCAGCTAGCATCCGGACAATATAATACTGAGAAATTTCCAATTGTGGTCAAATCTGGCATAACTTTACGCGGTAATGAAAATAGCCAAGGAGAAGGTATAGAAGTTATCGGTGGTGGATTATATAATAGCCGCACATTTGCCCGTCAGGACATAACAATTTTGACACAAGGAAATGCCACAATTTCTGGCTTAACTGTTACAAATAATAATAGACGCGGAACAGGTATCTGGGTTGAATCAGGTCAGCCTATAATCCAAAATAATACGTTTACTAGTAACAAACGCGAGGGAGTCTTCGTCACAGGTAAAGCTACACCACGTATAGAAAACAATCGCTTTGTAAAAAACGATGCTAACGGTGTTTCTGTGACCAAACAGGCAGGTGGAGAAATTCGCAATAATATTTTTGAAAATACTGGTTTTGGTATTGCAATTGGTGGAAATTCCACACCAATGGTTTCCAATAACAAAATTTATTCTAACCGCAATGGAATTGTTTTAACTGATTTTGCAAAACCGCAAATCTTATCAAATAATATTGAAAATAATAGCGACTACGGAGTTGTGATTATCGGACAAGCAAAACCCAATATGGATAAGAATACCTTTGCTGGAAATCAGAAAAAAGATATGTTTCAAGCTGTGCCATATTCTGAATAACCTGAGTTCGGGATAAGCTGAAACCATTGTTATATCGTTGCTTAATTTTAGTGTTTATAAACGTGATTACGTTGTTTGAGCGATTTATCAGCCACTAAAAGCAAAATTAATTCCTTAACCCGAACTGACGTTGAATAGTAGTTCATTTAGTTTTTAATTTCGATGATTTCTAGGACTTACGTAAACTCGAGGACACAACTATGTTTACGTAAGTCCTAATTTTTTATAATGTAATGGCACCTGATTTATAGATTTTTGTTTTAACCAAGTTAAGTTTTTGCAATTTTCCATCCGGCGGAAATTATATTCACAAATAACTGAGCTACCGCTTTCGGGGGGAGGGTTACAGAATTTATAAATGGTAAATGTTTTCGGAGAGTGACAGAAGAGGACTATAGGAATCCTATTTGATTTTTGAAAAAATAATTTAGTTAAAATCTTGCTGTACAAAGATTTTATTTTAAGTATACCTATTCAGCTTGTATATTTATAATGACATTAGACATTTGCAGAATAAGACTGTATCAACGTTAAATTTAACATCTTTAGAAGAACTCTGGTTCGCATATATTTCATGTATGAGAGATATCTAATAATTTTGGAATCCTATAACTAAGTAGGAAGGCGTAATTATTTATAATCAGGACTTACGCAACGAAGATTTGTCATTGCAACCGCAACGTAGTGTAGGGAAGCAATCGCAAGGATTCTGCGATTACGTCGCTATCGCTCGTAATGACGGAGTTACGTTGCTTTTGCGTAAGTCCTGATAATATATGATTTATTTTACCAAGCATGAAACTTTTTGACAGCATGGGTTACGCTACGCTGACCCATCCTACATTTAATTCAACCCACTTACTTAAGAGCTATATTTAGAGGTATGAAATAGTGGAATATTATGCAAACAGATGTAGTTGTTATTGGTAGTGGTATTGGTGGTTTAAGCTGCGGGGCACTGTTAGCAAAGTATGGTTTTAGGGTAATAGTTTGCGAAAGTCATTCTATTCCAGGTGGTGCTGCACATAGTTTTACACGTCAGGGTTTTAGGTTTGATTCTGGTCCTTCTTTGCATTCTGGACTTTCTTATAGTCCTTCTACTAATCCGTTAAGACAAGTACTAGATATTATCGATGAGGACTTAGATTGTGCAACTTATGATACCTGGGGTTGCTGTTTACCGGAAGGGGACTTTAATACAACTGTAGGTGCCGAGCAATTTTGTGAGATACTTACCCAGTTACGAGGAGATAAAGCTGTAGCAGAATGGCGTAAGTTACAAGAAGTAATGCAACATTTAAGTCAAGCCGCGATCGCGCTACCTCCGGCTGGATTACGGTATGATTTTGGTGCAGTAATAACTATGGGTAGATTTATACCTGCTTTATTACAGCATGGTTTAAGTATTTCTAAGATTACTGGAGCTTTTTCTGATGTGATGGATGACTTCATCCAAGACCCATTTATTCGTAACTGGTTAAACTTATTGTGCTTTTTACTTTCGGGATTACCAGCAAGTGGAACCAGTGCTGCGGAAATGGCGTTTATGTTTGCAGAATGGTATAAGCCGGGAGTTGTGTTAGATTATCCAATTGGTGGTAGTGGTGCTATTGTTGATGCTTTAATTCGAGGATTAAAGAAATATGGAGGTAAATTAATATTAAATGCTCATGTAGAAAAAATATTAGTAGAAAATAAGCGGGCTGTAGGGGTATGTCTGCGTAATGGTGAGGAGATTCGAGCCAGTAAAGCTGTAGTTTCTAATGCATCTATTTGGGATACTTTGAAACTATTACCGTCATATGCATTGCCCGAAAGTTTTCAGCAGCAACGTCAGCAGACCCCTCAGTGTGAGAGTTTTATGCATCTACATCTGGGTATAGATGCTAAAGATATCCGCTCCGATTTAGCCTGTCACTATATTGTGGTGAATGATTGGGAAAAAGGGATTGCTGCGACTCAAAATGCCATTCTTATATCCATACCTTCAGTTCTAGACCCATCTTTAGCACCTCCTGGGAAACACGCAATTCATGTTTATACACCTGGTAATGAACCATACTCGATTTGGAAGGGTATGAATAGGAAAAGTACAGAGTATTTACAGCAAAAACAACGGCGATCGCAAGTAATGTGGCAAGCTTTAGAAAGAATTATTCCAGATATTCGTTATCGCTGCGAGTTAAATCTTGTCGGTACACCTTTAACCCAGGAACGATATTTAAGACGCGATCGCGGAACTTATGGACCTGCAATTTCAGCTGATAAGGGAATATTTCCAAGTTCTCGTACTCCTTTATCAGGATTACTATGCTGCGGAGATTCAACATTTCCCGGTATCGGTTTACCTGCTGTGGCTGCAAGTGGGATGATAAGTGCAAATACTCTTGCATCTGTAAAGCAACATTGGAAAATGCTTGATATTCTTTAGTTTTCAAGAGTTACCAACTGAAAACAAAAAACTGCTGTAACCATGGGTACAACAGCTTATTGGTGAGAGCAAAAGATTAATGAAGTTAGTCAATAAAATCAGCTTACGCAGCGCTTCTGTTAAATAAACCCCACAGAAAAATCGCCACCATCGCGCCAATTACAGCAACTATTAAGCCAGGAATACTTAAAGTAGATGCTGTCAGTTGCAAGCCTCCCCCTTTCAGAAAAGTCATTAAACTCCCACCAATGAAAGCACCAATTATACCCAAAATAGTGGTCGCAATAAATCCACCACCTTGATGTCCGGGATAAATTGCTTTAGCGATCGCACCAGCTATAACACCTAAAACAACCCAAGCAATAAGGTTTAACATACTTTTATCCTTGTTTAAAGCAACTATATCTGAATAATCAAACTGTGAAATTATGCAAACTGTAAAACTAAATTGATTCTATAAAATTTAGTTAGCACCGTACCAAATAATTACTAACTGAAACATAAAGAAATCAAACCGACGAGTTTACCGCGTTTGCCTATCTGTACTTAGATTATTAGATATTCTTAGACATTACATCTATACTTAGGAATAGTATTTGTATTCCTAAGATAGATTGAAATTTCTCTTATATTTATTTTACCAGAAAATAGCTATTATTTAAAACCAAAACCTGTCTTAGACTTGGCTTTACTTTTAGACTTTTGTTTTTTATTAACTTCCATTAAGGCTTCTTGAAATAAATTATGTAAATGTATGGGAACGCTAGCAATCTCTGGTAGTTCAGGAGTAATAGATTTATTCATTTTTTGTAATAAATCATTTAAATCTTCATGTAAATTAAAATTTGGTTGATTCAGTGTTTTTCGTAATATATCTTCTAGTTGAGTGGGATATCTCTCTGCCGAGCGTTGCCATATAAAAGTACTTATATCTGGGGATTCTAAATATTCGCGCACTAGCTTTTCACTATTATCAATACTTTGCCAATCTGAAGTTTGTAGTAAGTTATTAAACAGAGTGTAATTAGTTAAAAATACTTGTCCCCAACGAGGATGAGCAACTACAGTAACTTCTTCAGCATTCTTTAAATGAGACGGTAATTCAACTGGTGGCATAACCATTTTGGCACTTTTTTGGCTATTGAGCAGGTTGACAGCAGCTTGACCATCCATCCCCATTGATTCGGCAGTTTCAGCAATTTCTTCACTAGAAACACCTGCTTGTTTAGTTAATTCTTCTAGAGATTTAGAACTATCAACACCTGCTGCTGCTAACTTTTCCTCGGTTAATTTTTCTTGAAACTCTGATAAACGTTTCTGCAATTTATATCCAGGTAATGTAACTTCATCACCACCAAAAAAGTCAACAAAAGCTTGATGATATTTCTCTACCGAATTCCAAGCTTCTTCCAATAATTCTGGTGCATCTCCATAGAGATTACTTTTATAATTTTGTTTAAAATTACCTATAGCTACTGCTAGTTTGGGTTTACCCAGTTTACCCAGTAAGGTAATTGGGGCAGAAAACATCCAGTAGCTATCATTTATGGGGGCAATACGTGTAAGTATAATCTCACCTGTTTTGACTCTAGCTAGCTGCTGCTTTTCTGCTTCATCTTTGATAATAATTAAATAACTTTTTTGTGTAAGCCAATTTAAAACTTCAAAACCATGAGACAATATTTTGTTCACAGCAAACAAACCAGCAAAGCTATTTTTCCATCTACCAACTATCTGACCCTCATCATCTGATAAATTGGGGTGTTCTATTAAAAATAAATCAATGGGAGTCTGATTCTCTATTCTTCCTTCAGACAGAAACATATCTAGTACCATATCATTTTGGTTTTGCCCTTGGTACTGAGATTTAGAAAAATTAGATAATTTCTGGGCACTAAAAGATTCTAAAGCTACTGCTAGATCGCCTTCTGCATCTAAAACAAACTCTAGCAGTTCTTGCTTGAGTTTTTTAGCTTTTTCTAATTTTTGTAAAGTTTCTTCCAAAATTTAACCTCTTGCATCAGTTCTTAAATATTAATATTATCTTTTCAGAAAATTAGCAATATTAACCGGTAGCTTGTTTCACAGTCTGAAAATATATTAATGATAGATAACGCATAAAATGTCATAAAGACTTAGAAGCACTAAGTCTCTACGGCACTGGTTATTGATCGGATTTTAGAATTGTTATAGATGTAGATAGTTGATAATTAAAGCAAGAGAGGATTTATAAATATGGAAGCACCCCTATCATAGCCAATTCCTTACTTCTATAATAAATTTTGTAATAAGCATTTTGGAATAAGCTATTAAATAGTAATTGGAGACTCTACATAAATATTAGGTTCTTCTAACACAAAGCTAATCTTATAAGTTTTAAGTCGCTCAGAAACTTTTTCATTCGCTAGTTTCAATAACTGTTTTCTTAACTCTATAGAATTATTCGTAGAACCTAAAATAAAGAATGTGACTCTAGCTCTAGTATTATTCGTCTCAGAATTCTCACTTAAAGCGATATTAGTACTACCAGGGTCTATTCCTAATAATGAATTTGTACTTTCTTGAATAACTTGTTGAACTAATGCTGTTTCTTTATCTCCTAACTTTTTCTCAAAATTGAGATATAGTAAAACCATTACCTTTTTACCACGAGTAATATTTTCTACTTCTTGGTTTGCCAATATAGAATTAGGTACAATAACTAAAGTACTTTTAGCGGCAGTTCTGATTTTACTTGAGCGTAAACCGATGGATTCTACTCTACCAAATAAACCTTCAGATGATTGAGTAGAAGAAGGTACTCTAATATATTCTCCCGGAGAGAAAGGACGATCTAAATATAGTACTAAGGTTCCTAAAAGTTGTTCTAAGGTTTTTTGTGCTGCAAAAGCAACAGCCACACCACCTATACCCAGACCCGTTATTAAACCAACTAAATCAAATCTATCTTTTGCAAAGGTAATAACAGCTACAAAGCCAATAATAACGTTAATAATCGTTTCAAAAATAAGAATAATATCATCAACTTGATAGCCCATCTGACGAGCTAAATTAATGCCATATGTATGAATATATAAATGGGCAAGACGAGAAATTAACCACGAGGTATTAGCAATTAAAGCTAGGTCTATAAATAGGCGTAAAATATTATAGACTACTTGATACTGAGTGATTAATTCTAGAGATATATAAATTAAAAATAGAGTTCCTACCCATCTAAGTAAGTTACTAATAGGTGCAATAATTTTTTCATATATATTGGTAACTTCTGTAGGAGAAAAACGATGAATAATTACTCTTACAATTGAAGGAGTATATCTCCCAATTATTAAAGAGAGTAAAATCGCAGCTACAAAAAATTCAATATTACGAATATTAGGGTTTTGTATAAACTCTAATATTATTTCTAATGGATTTTCTAAAAAATTATTAAATACTTCCATATATTTTGTATTTATTTCTTATATTTTTATTTCTTT
>JBCCDM010000129.1:0-14592 GCA_039030795.1 Cyanobacteria bacterium P01_A01_bin.84 | reverse complement strand
TGCTAGCAATTTAGGTTTAAGATACAGATTTTCTAATACTACTGCCAAGCCAGCAACCCAGGGAGGAACAATAATAGCACCAACAATTCCTAAAACTTGAGTTCCTCCAATTACGGCTAATAATTGATACAAGGGATGAACTCTAACTGAAGAACCTACTAGCAATGGATCGAGGACATAACTTTCTAAGTTTTGAATTATTACAAAAAGCAGTAATACCCAAAGAAATGTCAACCCTCCTTGAGGAATAGCGACAATTAAAGCTGGAATTGCCCCCAAGACTGGACCTACAAAAGGAATTAGATTAGTAAAGGCAGCAATTACCCCTAAAGCTAGGGCAAATTCTGAGAGTCCTAAAAATCCCAAAGACAGGGTAATGACAATTCCCAAAATAGTAGAAACCAATATTCTACCTTGGATGTAACCGCCAACACGTTTAGATATAGGTATAACCTGTGCATTTAAACGTTCGTTCCAAGGATAAGGAAACAGAGATATCAAACCCTTAATAATATTTTCGCTACCAGCTACCATATATCCAGACATAATTACAGCCAAAAATAAATTGACCACCGCACCCAAAATACCAAAGGTAACGCCAAAAGAACGTAATACTGCCTTTTGAGATGAACGAAATAACCAGTTGGTAATGGCTTGGATATCAAAAAATTGTTCGATAACCTCAAGTTGAGTAATTCCCAAGCGTAGAGCCCAATCTTCTATCAGGTTTCCTAAACTATCTAGATAACCGGGAAGTCTGCTAACTAAACGCTGAATTTGTACCGATACGCTAGGACCGATAATTAGACCAACACCAATGAGACTGGCAATCAAACCTAAGTAAACTAAAATTACTCCTAACCATCTGGGTATCCGTAGCTTCTGGGCTTTATCAACTATGGGAGAAATTGCCGAAGCTAAAACTACAGCAATCATTAAAGTTAACAATAAGCTCCGTAATTGCCACAGTAAAATTACCAGAAAAAAGGTAGCAATAATGAGGAATAAATCTGTTATTGTGAGGGCTTTGCGTTGTTGAGACATATATGAAGATTAAAAGGGGAAGGGAGATAAAGGGAAAAGGGAAAGGAAATACACCTTTATCCCAATACATTCTTGTTATAGAAATTCATCAACTCATCAAAGTTAATTTAATTACCTGTGCCAGCGCGTACCTTCCTTACTATCAATCAGTGTAATACCTGCTTGTTGTAGTTCGTCACGGATGCGATCGCTTTCTAGAAAGTTTTTGTTTTTTCTAGCTTCTGTCCGCTGTTGAATTAGTGCTTCAATTTCGCGATCGCTTAACCCATCAGAATTATTTGCGACTACTTCTGGTTGCGCTTCTAAACCTAAAATTTCAGCTAAAGTAAGCAAAGTTTGCCATTTCTGTTGTAATTCTGGGCTGGGTGTAGAAGTTTTCCCCTCATGAACCATGATTTTTCCCTCTCGCTGTAATTCTTTCGCTAATTCAAATAAAATGGCTAAACCACGAGGAAAATTAAAGTCATCGTTTACAGCTTCTTGAAAGCGGTTGCAGGTTTCCTTATTTGTTTCACCAGATGCAGTAAAATCAAGCTTCTTACCGTATTCGTGACCAAACAGTAAACCTTCCTTGAGGGTATTCCAACCATTAGTTGCAGCCAGTACCGCTTCATCAGTAAAATCAATGGGCTTACGGTACTGAGCTTGTAATACAAATAACCGGACAGCCATTGGTTCTACTGGTCTATCTAAGAGTTCGCGAATGGTAATAAAATTTCCCAAGGACTTCGACATTTTCTCACCATT
The DNA here is from genome assembly GCA_039030795.1 of Cyanobacteria bacterium P01_A01_bin.84. Taxonomy (GTDB): domain Bacteria; phylum Cyanobacteriota; class Cyanobacteriia; order Cyanobacteriales; family Nostocaceae; genus JBCCDM01. Next base: position 12,801 of record JBCCDM010000129.1, on the reverse strand, counting down.
TACCTTTACCATACCGTTGTGCATCCAGTAGGTAGACAGTGGTTTCTCCGTCGCAGCTTCCGACTGAGCAATTTCGTTTTCATGATGAGGGAAAATTAAATCCGCTCCACCAGCATGAATATCAATAGTTTCACCCAAGCGATCGCGCACCATTGCAGAACATTCTATGTGCCATCCCGGACGACCAGAACCCCAAGGAGACTCCCATCTTGGTTCTTCTGGTTTTGCTGCTTTCCACAAAGCAAAATCAAATGGGTCTCGCTTCTTTTGGTATTCAGAATCCTTAACATTTACGCGATCGCTCGCACCAACTTGTAAATCTTCTAATTTTCGTCCTGAGAGTTTTCCATAACCATCAAATTTTCTGACAGCATAATAAACATCACCCCCAGAAGCGTAAGCATAACCCCTGCTTTCCAAGTCGTGAATTAACCTTTGAATACCATTCATCGTATGAGTAGCGCGGGGATACTCATCTGCTTCCTTTATATTTAACCGCGACATATCCTCAAAATAAGCCTTAATATAGCGCTCCGATACTTCTTTCATGGAAATACCTTCTTGATGTGCTTTTTTCAAGATTTTGTCATCGATATCTGTAAAATTCTGGATATAGCGTACCTGATAACCCAAAAAATTTAGGTAACGACGTACAACATCCCAAATTATGCAAGCTCTAGCATGACCCAAATGACAATAGTCATAAACCGTCACGCCACAGTAATACATCTTAACTTTTCCCGGCTCCACAGTTTGAAAGGGTTCTTGACGACGAGTCAGGGTATTGTAAACGGTTAGGGTCATAACCAAATAATCTTAAATAAGAGAATACGCAATAATAGGTTAAAGCAATTGGAGTCGTAGTCCTGCATTTTATCTTAATTTTTTTGCCTAAAGTCCAATTTTGCACTACATCATAATCAAACAAATTAGTTCCAGCTAGTTCAAGCCAGTTCAAGCTAGATTTGAAATAGATTTGAATTAGATTGGAAATAGATTTTCAACTTTATATTGTTCTGACACTAGTTCTATGCAAGCAGTTACTTCTGAATCTCAAGCAATAGATGCACCTAAACAAGGATTGCCAGTGTCAATTATTACTGGCTTTCTTGGTAGTGGTAAAACAACCTTACTCAATCATATCCTCAGTAACCAGCAAGGTTTAAAGACTGCTGTGCTGGTGAATGAATTCGGTGAAATTGGTATAGATAACGAATTAATAGTTCCCACCGAAGATAACGACAGCAGTATGGTGGAATTAAATAATGGCTGTATCTGCTGCACAATTAATAATGATTTGGTAGATGCAGTTTACAAAATTTTAGAACGCCAAGAAAAGATAGATTATTTGGTTGTAGAAACAACAGGAATTGCCGATCCTCTACCAGTAGCATTAACTTTTCTGGGTACAGAACTGCGGGACTTGACTCGCTTAGATTCAATTATCACCATGGTAGACTCAGCTAATTTCAGTTTAGATTTATTCAATTCTGAAGCCGCATTAAAGCAAATTACCTATGGTGATATTATTGTTCTTAACAAAACAGACTTAGTAGACGAAGCTGATGTAGATGCTTTAGAACTGAGAATTAAGGATATGAAAGAAGGTTCAAGAGTTCTTCGCACTACTCAATCTAAAGTATCCCTACCTTTGATACTCAGTGTTGGACTGTTTGAATCAGACAAGTATTTTGAATCTGCTGATGATAAACATCAGCATCATGAGCATCATGACCATCATGACCATGAACATCATGACCATCATGAGCATCATGACCATGACCATGACCATGACCATCACGTTCATCATGAGCATCATGACCATGAACATCACGATCATCATTCCCACCACTTAGAAAATGATGGTTTCACCTCCATCTCTTTTCAAAGCGATAAACCTTTATCAATCAAAAAATTTCAATATTTCTTAGACAATCAACTACCAGAATCAGTATTTCGCGCTAAAGGAATCATGTGGTTTGATGAAAGTCCCCTCAAGCATATTTTCCACTTATGCGGCAAACGCTTTACATTAGATGACGACGAATGGAAAGAAAACCAAGAAAAGAAAAATCAACTAGTATTAATTGGTCAAAATCTTGACCATAAAAAATTAAGAGAACAACTAGAAAACTGCATATGTATACCTTCTATCAGTCGTGGTAGAGGTTTTAGGAAATAAAGCTTTTATTTTTAGCTTTTTTAGCTTTTGGTTTTTAGTTCAGGATTTACGCAATCACAATTTATCATTACGACAAAAACGTAGCTTTAGGTTAGTAATCACATAAACTCTGCCTTTACGCGGAACTCAGTTTGTGCCTAATAGCGCTTATACCTTGCTATCGTTTATTCTGACAAAATTACCTTACTTTTGCGTAAATCCTATTTTTATTGACGTTACCAGATTGGAGTCTGGTAACGTCAATCTTGGAGTTTCTGCCTAGTACAGTACAACCTCAAAACTTAAAATCACGAAGAAATAATGCGCGTTATTATTCAGCGAGTTAAGTCATCTCAAGTTAGAGTAAATGGTGAAATTATTGGTATAATCGGACGCGGTTTAAATTTACTAGTTGGCATTTCTAAAACTGACACTGAAGCTGAAATTGATTGGATGACGCGCAAATGTTTAGACTTACGGTTATTTCCTGATGAAGATGATAGTGAAGGTAGATGGCAAAAATCATTACAAGAAATTAATGGTGATTTACTGGTAGTGAGTCAATTTACCTTATATGGGGATTGTCGCAAAGGTCGTCGTCCTTCTTTTGATAAATCAGCAGTTCCAGAAGCAGCAGAAGAACTTTATAATAAATTTGTCGAGAAATTACGTCTTAGTGGTTTACGAGTGGAAACAGGTAAATTTGGAGCAATGATGCAAGTTGAGATTGTAAATGATGGTCCAGTTACTTTAATACTAGACAAATAAAATAATTAAGTATTATTACTAACCCTGTCTATCTTATAATAGAAGCCAAAGTAGTTGGTTTTATATAGTTCTAAATGATGAGACAATATTAGTTTAACCATTACAGACATTTAAATTTACTCATCATGGCAAAAATACAATTTTCAAGAGGTGTTGATGAAAATATTATTCCAGATGTTCGTTTAACTCGTTCTAAGACAGGCAACAGCGGTACAGCAACTTTTATTTTTCAGAATCCAAATGCTTTGGGTGATGATTTCAACCAGGAAATAACTGGAATGTACATGATTGATGAAGAGGGAGAAATTGTTACCCGTGAAGTCAAGGGTAAATTTATCAATGGTAAACCCGAAATTATTGAAGCAACACATTTGATGAAGTCTACGGAAGAATGGGAACGTTTCATGAGATTTATGGAACGCTATGCAAAAGAAAATGATTTGGGGTTGAGCAAATCTTAGCTAAAAACTCAAGGGTAAGGACGTTTCAGAAGAACGTCTTTACCGGAGTTATAATTTTTACAACTCTTTAACAACTGCCTAAGACTAAAAGTCCTAGTTTAATAGACAAAATCCTCTTCTAGAGGATTAAGTAGACAAAATCCTCTTCTAGAGGATTAAGTAGATAATTTAGAAAAAAGTAATAAAAGTTACTATAACTACTTATCAGTTCAAAGTAAGCCAAAATTATGACATCACAACCTCACCCAGATTCATCTATCCAGGCTTTAATTGTTTGTGCTGTAGTTACAGTTAGCGATACTCGCACTTCTGAAACTGATAAGAGCGGTCAAATAATTCAGAAATTACTCAAACTAGCGAATCATACTGTGAAAGCTTATAAAATTATTCCAGATGAGCCAGAACAGATAATAAGTTACTTAAAAGAACTAAGTAATAATACAAATTTGAATGCCATAATTTTTAATGGTGGTACTGGAATTGCTCCTAGAGACACCACCTATGATGCTATTGAAAAACTATTAGAAAAGACTTTACCAGGATTTGGCGAAATATTTCGCTACTTAAGTTATCAAGAAATTGGCTCCCGCGCGATCGCTTCTCGTGCTGTTGCTGGTATATATAGGAATAAACTCATTTTTTCACTACCCGGTTCTAGTAATGCAGTCAAACTAGGAATGGAGAAGTTGATTTTACCAGAATTGACTCATTTAGTGGGACAGATGGGGAATTGTTGAGAGTACTCCAGACAAATTGATAACCAATAAAAACAAACCTGCTCAAATTTGAGCAGGTTTGTTTGTAATAATAAATTTATTGAAATTGAAAATGTATTTAACTGGTGGTTTTGCCTGAGATTAAAACTACACACTTAGCAAAATTAAGGCAGCTAAGATAGCAGCAATAATATAGAACACAGTTACTACTTGTAACTCAGACCATCCAGATAATTCTAAATGATGATGTAATGGTGCCATTTTAAATAAACGTTTACCCTTTCCATCTGCTCCCTTAGTCGCTTTGTAGTAACCAACCTGTAACATTACCGAAAGAGTTTCTACAAAGAAAATACCGCTTAGAATAAACAAGGCAAATAAACTGTTGCTCAAAAGTGCAACTGATGCTAAAGCACCTCCTAACGCTAAAGAACCTGTATCTCCCATAAAAACTCTTGCGGGATTGCGATTGTGTGCCAAAAAGCCCAAACAACCACCACTCATGGAAGCACAGAAAATCATTAGTCCGGGGTGTTCTGGGGCTACCAAAGCACCTAGAGCGAATAATGCGATCGCAACAGTTCCACCTGCTAAACCATCGATACCATCGGTCAAATTAGTAGCATTACTTTCAGCCACTAACACAAAACCTGCAAAGGGCCAAAAAAGTAGACCTAAGGGTAGAGAAAAACCTAAAGGTAAGGCTATACTAGTGATAGAAGAAGATTGACTAAACATTAGCCAAACGCAGAACGCTATTGCAAAAGCGATCTGCAAAGCTAATTTCATTCGTGGTGATATACCTTTATTTGATTTACGGCTTAAGATTTGCCAATCATCAATCCAACCAACGAATCCGAAACCTAAAGTTAATGCAGAAACTGCAATAACTTCAGCAGAAAAATTAGACCATACACAGGCAGCGATCGCAGCAATGGGAACAAAAAATATTCCCCCCATAGTAGGCGTTCCTGCCTTCTTTAAATGGGCTGTTGGTCCATCTTCACGAATAATTTGTCCAGTTTTGAGCATTTGTAGTAATGGAACTGCCCAAAAACCAATTGCGGCTGTAGCAAATGCACAAAATAAGAAAGGTAAAGTAAGTGAATAACCTTGCCAGGGCATTCTCATAGCTAGCCCATCTAAAGTTATTGCAGTTACACTCAATCCTATACCCAAGATAGATACTAGACTGATACCGGATATGCTTAACCCTTGCCGAGGAGACAATTTAGCGTCCACAGATTTTTCCCTTCACTCCACACACGAAAAAATTTAGAAAAAATTTAAAATTACGAAGTCATTAAAAATGACCCATTCTCCAATCTCAAAACCCTAACTCTCAACAGCAGGTGTATTACTATCATCATCGTCATCTTCGTCGTAACCAACTCCATCCTCACCAGCAATTAAGGAATCAATATCTTCTTCTTCCTCAGAAAAATCGGGTTCTTGATTATCCCGGGTAATTAAACGCCCCTTTGCTTTTAACCAATCTAATAAAGATGATTCTTGTTTGAGTGGAATAACAGATGCTCTCTGAGTGCGGGGAGCTTCACGTAATGGGGAGTTCAGCATAATGACAATGATACGGAAAAAGTTAACGAAAGTAGACAATTAGAGTCTATCACTTGATGATTGAGAATGTTAGTTCTTAATTCAACTGTTTTGAACGATAATCCGAGAAAAAAAATAGTTTGCTTAATGTTAATTCAGTTAAGACTACAGTTGTCATTTAATTTGTATAAGGATATGCCATTTAACTTTCATAATTTTATGTAAGTAGCTCAGAGCAACAAAAGCATTTATTTTTTTGATAATCGAATTTGAGATTAAAAATGATCATGGCAAAAGCAACTCTTTTAAGTGCGATCGCAGCAACGAATCGCGGTTTACTAGCATCCCAAACAGATAAACAAAATATCTTAAATGCGATCGCTAGTTTAGAGAATTTAAACCCAACACCCCATCCAGTGGAATCCCACTTAATCAACGGGGATTGGCGACTACTTTACACTACTAGTGAGGGTTTATTAAACCTCACTAAGATACCTTTTTACCAACTCGGTCAAATTTATCAGTGTATACGTACACTCAGCAACAGTGTATATAACATAGCTGAGTTTTCCGGCTTGCCATTTACCGAAAGTATTGTTAGCGTCGCAGCAAAATTCGATGTTGTTTCTACAGAACGTGTTAATGTTAAGTTTGAACGTTCTATCATCGGATTTACAAGCTTAATAGGCTACAAATCGCCAGGAAGTTTTATTCAAGAAATTGAATCAAGTAAAAAATTTACAGCAATCGATCTTCCTATTAATAGACAAAGACAAGATGCATGGCTTGATATTACCTATTTAGACGAAGATTTACGTATAAGTAGAGGTAATCAAGGAAGTATATTTGTTTTGACTAAAATATGAGCAATCGTATTTTTTTGAATTACTTGCGACCAAAAATTTATTCGATAGATATTTTTTTGTCAAGGAGGGTATAACCCCTTTTTTGTAAAAGCGAAGTAATTAACCATTATTCGGAATAAGCTAAAACCCTTATTATACCGTTACTTGATTTTGGTGTTTATAAACGTCTTTACGTTGTTTTACTGATATCTTGCACCATCATTATTAAGCCCAGATTCCCGTCTTGAAATCAATTTTAAGACATAGCGAAATACGTTAAAACGTACTAAAATCCTTGTCTAGGCTGCCGCAATCAGACTTTATTTTTGAACGGGGAAATTTATTTCATATAATCTATGAAGGTGGGCTTTGTTTATATGGCAGTACACTTGAGCGGGTGTCTGGTTAAGATATTTGTTCAAAATTGGGATATTTCCTTATCATTTCTATTTTCCTCTTTCTCCCATCACCTAACGAAAAATAACTTAACAAAGCCCCTTTCTGAGGTCTTCAGGTAGTACAGTGAAATCAATTAGCCGTTAAGCATCGGCAATAATTGCAATTAGATAAGTTAAAGGGAAGATAATCATGGTTCAACGCGGTTCAAAAGTCCGTATTCTTCGCAAAGAGTCTTACTGGTTTCAAGATGTTGGCACTGTAGCAACTGTTGACAAAAGTGGAATCAAGTACCCAGTTATTGTTAGATTCGATAAAGTTAACTACTCCAATATAAATACCAATAACTTTGCTGAAAGTGAACTTTTAGAAGTTGAAGCTCCCAAAGCTAAAAAAAGTAAATCCTAGAGCTTCCGGAGACACTTAAGTTTCTCCGGAAAAAACTGTCCACAGGGTAATCTGGCTCTCCAGAAGCTTCTGAATGAAGCTAACACCCTGTAGAAGGCAATTCAAACCAAGGAACTGAGTTACCTTAAACTGTGCCCGAACTACCTGAAGTTGAAACAGTTAAAAGAGGGTTAAATAAATTAACCCTCAATCAAGAAATTACGGGTGGAGATGTGTTGCTTAATCGCGCGATCGCCTACCCGTTTTCTACTGATGAATTTCTAAGGGGTATAACAAGAACTAGTATTAAAAGCTGGTACCGTCGTGGTAAGTATTTACTTGCCGAACTTGTAGATACATCCTCAGATACATTCTCAAATTCATCCAAGAATTTATCTTCCAACTCGAAATCCACAACTCAAAACTCAAAATCTCGAAACTCAAAATCTGAATTTCCAAATTCATCTATTTTCCCTTCTTCTACTTCTAGCTGGTTGGGAGTCCATCTCAGAATGACAGGTCAACTATTATGGCAGAATTCTGCTGAAGAGGTACACAAACATACGCGGGTCAGAATATACTTTGGCAAACAACAGGATGGTAAACAACAAGAACTACGCTTTGTAGATCAGCGTACTTTCGGTAAAGTTTGGTGGGTTCCTCCAGGTATTGCAACAGAAGAAGTAATTACTGGTTTAGCAAAATTAGCAGCAGATCCTTTTAGTAAAGAATTCACTAGTCAATATTTATATAAAAAGTTAGAAAATCGTCGTCGTCCGATTAAAACAGCCCTCCTAGATCAATCTGTAGTCTCAGGTCTAGGTAACATTTATGCGGATGAAGCTTTATTCAAAAGTAATATTTTGCCACAAACACTGTGTCTTGACTTAAAACCACCCCAAATAGAAAATTTGCATTCTGCCATTATTCAAGTACTAATAGCTAGCATCGAAGCTGGTGGTACAACTTTTAGCAACTTTCTCAACGTCCAGGGAGTGAATGGTAATTATGGTGGTGTAGCATGGGTTTATAACCGCGCAGGTGAACCTTGTAAAGTTTGCGGTTCTCCCATTCAAAGAATTAAATTAGCTGGACGTTCTAGCCATTTTTGTCTCCAGTGTCAGAATTGAAGTTAGTTTTTAGCTTTTATTTGAAGAATTAGCGATATAGACATGGGGAGTGTCAATCGCTACGCTTCAATTCAAAATTAGTAATTCAAAATTCCGGCATTATTACTCTTCCCTTAAAGGGAAGAGCTTGAAATAAGGAATATGTTTTTTTATTTTTCCCCCTGAAGGGGGGAGGCTTGTCTCTTGGTGCGCATTCCCTGGGTGATTGAAAATCACCGGGGTCGCACCGCTATCCTTAATTAATCAATTAAAAATTATTTATTTTCTCTTAAATTTTGAATTTTGAATTTTGAATTTTGAATTTTTTCGGTCAATCTCCTATTGCAAGCTAAAATTCTGAATAAACCCACATTTACCCTCACAAAATTTATGGCTGTAAAGAAAGGCGTTATGGTTCGTGCTGTTCGTGACAAACTAGAGAATAGCCTTGAAGCAAAAGCTAGTGACTCTCGCTTCCCCAAATACCTGTTTGATTCTCAAGGAGAAATACTTGATGTCAAAGGTGATTATGCTTTAGTAAAGTTTGGTCAAGTTCCAACACCTAATATTTGGCTACGTTTAGATCAACTAGAAGAATTTAAATAAAATTTTTCTATCGATTCGTCAATGATGGAAAGTTTTCACTATATAGATTGACATCCCCACGCCTTATAGGCGGGGGATTCTTGCTAAAATCCGTCCTCTCTAGAAACTTAAATATAAGTATGTAGGTAGATAGGGGTAAGGAAATGCGTACCCCTATCCCATTAACTTCAGGAATTATCCAAACCGGAAAAAAGAATAGAATAAATATAGCACTACGCTTTCTAGCCTGCGGGCTTTTTCCAAAATTGGGATGCTATAGCGCTACGCTTTGGGGTTAGGACGTTTTTCAAGAATAAGAAAGAATTGGGGGACTACCCCCGATTGAAGTGACGCGGAGTCCTCCAAACCCCCTCCAGATAAGAAGTATTTAGATATCCTAATATATACCAGTAGTGCTGACTTTTCACGGTAAGTCCTCAAGCAACTAAACTACGTTACTTTTTCCACAGACTTATTATCAATAGCTTAAAGCTAATGACAATAGTGAACGAAAAAGCAGGGTTTGAGAAAACGTAAAAATTGTCTTTTCCACATAGCGTGAAAAGTCAGACCAGTAGTGCTATACCATTGTTATCAATCTCTCACCCTGGAAGAGAAACACCCAGAGAGGAATTGATACACCGAGATGTATTTGACAGGACTTATGCAACGAAGATTTATCCGAAGCGACGGTCACGTAGTGTAGGAAAGTATAAGTCCTAGCGGACACGCGGAAACGTTAACGTCTCGGACAGAATTACGTAGCTTTTACGTAAGTCCTGTTTGAGTAATTTAAGTAATTTTAAATCTGCCGTATGTTCGATTATTTGTATTCTATTTAAGTTTAATTAAGTTCAAATCATAAAGATTAATAATTAAAAACTCCTCAATGGCAGATTTTTTGTGAACTTAGATACCTAGATATATAAATAATTAGCAGAAAGTTTTCCGATGTTTCTTACCATACCCCAGAAACAGATATGACTAGATTATTGTTATTGAAGAGGTAAAATTAGCCACTTACAATGACTAACAAAAAAACTAATTCTCAAAGAAAAAAGACCAGAACTTCTTCTACTACTAAAGCTAATAAAAGTACTCAATCTACCAGAAATAAGTCTAGCACTAAAAAGGCAAAGGTAGAGAAATCTGTAGCTGAAAATACAGTAGAATCACCTATTTCAGAAGAAAAAACTGAGACTGAAGCTAAACAAAATAAAACTAAAAATACATCTAAATCTCAAAAAGCAGGCGCTAAGTCTACTACTAAAAAAACTAAAGCTACTACTAAAAAATCTACTACTAAAACTAGTACCAAAAAAGCAAGCGCAACCACAAAAGTTAAACCTGAATCTACTACTCTTGAAAAGAAAGCAACTGCTAAGTCTACTACTAAAAAAGCAACTGCTAAGTCGGCGACTAAGCCCACTAATACTAAAACTACAACTACTAAAACTGCAAGCACTAAAAAAGCAGCTACTAAAACTACTAAAGCTAAAGCAGCATCCACCACTAAAAAATCAAAAGCTACCAAAGCTGTTGCAACTTCCAAAAATGTACAGGAGCAAACTCGCGTTTTATTAGCTTTATGGAGTTTGGGTGGACATCAAAATAAAATCAAAGCAAGTGATGTAGCTCACAGTATCAAGCGTAAAAATGAACGTGTTGGTAGTTATCTGCGAGTTGTCAATAGATTGAAAAAAGCAGGTGCTGTAAATAGTATAAAAAAAGATAGAGAAGAAAATATTTCTCTAACCGATACAGGAATACAGATGTTAACTGAAGGACTTCAGACTCTCAAATTTGAGTTTGAAGGTAAGCAAGTCGGATGCAAAGTTGCAAATGTCTTTTTGAATGCATTAGCGAAATGGATTCAAAAAACAGATTCCACATCTACCGTTGGTGCAAATCAAGGGTAAACATCAACATTTATCCATCACACGAGAATGATTGTGTAAAAGTATTGGCTAGAGACATATTACACAAAAAAACTCATTATGGTTTGTACAGTTCGTTCCTCCTCCAAAACGCCCTACGAAAGCAATATATTTCATCTTTTCATAACATTTATAGGTGTTTCTGTTAAGTACGACTCGACTTTAGAGACGTTGCAGTGCAGCGTCTCTATAAATAATCATTTCGTCTAATATCACCCATTACTAGTTACGAAATACCAGCACCTAAATTCACTCAACCAAACTTTCCAAAGCCACTTTTAAATCATCTGTCAATTTAGTTACAGCTTGTTTTCCTGCTTTTCGACTACTGTTATAACTCTCCCAACGTTGGGTAACTGAAATAGGTTCACCTATAGTTATTTGTGCTTGTCGCAAACCTAACCTCGGTCTACCGGGTATTTTACCTTCTCTAATTCTAGCGATCGCGTCAAATATTAGTAAGGACATCTCTGCAAAGCGTTCAAAGCTGGGTTTCTCTTTAAGGTAGTTTGCGGTAACTGCAACAAATGTCTCGACTAAACGCATATGTCTAATTTTCAAGTTTGCTTCTTTTGCAACCCAGTCTGCAAGTCCTTTCTGTAAACTTGGTAAATTATTTAGGTTTAATACTAAATCGAATTCTTCTCGGTAAATGTATTTCCAAGTTTCTTCTTCAATGCGACGACAGCGTTTTGCTAAAGTTCCTTCTGATTCTAAGTTTAAGTATTGCTCTACAACTTGTAAAGCTGTGTTTTGCAAGCGCTCTATTCTTTTAAACAATGCTTCATGAGGTTTTAGAGAATCTAATCCTGTTATATCTTGGGGTAGGTCTTGATGATAGAAACGACGATAAAACTCTTCGATTTCACCAGTGATATGTTCGGCTAAGCGTAAAATTCGTTGATAGTATTGTTCTTGGTTATGATTAATATCTGAAGATTTAATTTCCTGTACAGTTAAACCACTATCTTTTTCTAACTTACTTAATAGCCAATTTAATTTTTTCCAGGGAGTATTTGGATAGTAATATTGCACTCCCAAAGGTAATATAATCACTTCTTCATTACGGTTTGCTTTGATTAAATCTTCAACACACCAAAAACCTAATTGTGCAACACCAGGTTCCAAAGGACTAACAATACCACTATGTCCGTTAGTTGCACCTTCGGGAGCAATTGTCAGAGGGAATTGAGCATTAAGTAATATTTTCCTGGCTGCTTGTAAGCTGCGCAAGTCTAATTTTCTACCACGTCGAATAGGGATACCACCTAAACTAGAAAATAGCCAACCTAACCATTTTCCTGCCCATAGAAGCATTCCCCTATCATACATAAAATGAGTGTGTATAGGTTTGTGTAGTGATATACCTTGACGATGAGCTACCTTAGGCATAATTTGGTATAGCATATGAGCTATGCTTAATGGGTCATCAATTTCTGGATGATGAAAAGCCATTAAAAGACGAATTTTACCTGTTTGGAATTGATGATAAAATTGGGCTAATGATTCCACATTTTTAACTTCAACATTTTTAATACCCGCAGGCAACCAAGGACGAGTGCGTACTCTCATTAAAATAGGTAAGGATAACTGCCCTAAATGAAGTATCAGGGAGTTAAACTTGGGGGGAATAAAGTTGAGTTTTGATTGAGCGCGAATATTATTTTCTGTCAAAGTAAATTTAATTTAGTAGAAGTTTAGAAGCTTTTAATGAGTGGAAAGTAACCTACAAGGTGGGAATTTCTGTATACTCTGTGGAAACGTTTTCAACAAACCTACATTCAAAATTATATGAGATTAAGTTTCTTGCTTATAAAAAATATTTTAAAGAACTTGAAAACTTCTTTCATAAACTTAAAGGCAGTGGGAAATCTTATGG
>JBCCDM010000128.1:0-14755 GCA_039030795.1 Cyanobacteria bacterium P01_A01_bin.84 | reverse complement strand
ATTAAATTTATGTCAGGAGTAGATGATAATATAAAGGTGCTTTTACTTGAGTAATTTAAATTATTTTTCAATTAAATATAATTTGAACTAATGTTTTATGAAATATTCTAAAAAATTAAAAATTACATATTAATAGAAAAGATTGAATATATTTTTTCCAAGTTTATCGCTTTGACTCAGTGCGATCGCGTCATGTCTAAAAAAGGTTTAGGTCTTCGATCCACATCCCTTTTCTAAGACTTATAAGGCGCGATCGCTTTATATAGTCATACAAATTGGCTTACTTAAGGTGAAATCTTACTTCCACAAATTTATTCTTCTCCCTTTATCCTTTATTTAACTTCCGAAGAACGACGAACTCGGTCAATATCCTTTTCCTTCTGCAACATATTAGGAATACCTTCACATCCACCGGGAATAGTGGTTCTAGTTTTCTCACCACCCCAAGCGCAACAATAAAATCTTAACGATTCAGACATTCGTTGCACGTCGCTAAAATCTGCATCTTCCACAACAGCTCCAGTATGTTCCCCCGTTTCATAGTTGGGTTGATGGATGCGACTGCGTGGGGAAGCTTGTCTTATAGAACCGTAGAAAAAACGAGTACTTTTGAGGTCTGCACCCCTTAAATTCGCCTTATACAAAATACTGCGAGCAATATTAGCTTTCACTAAGTCACATTGACTAAGATTAGAACGTACCAAGTTTGCTTCACTTAATTCAGTCCAGCGTAGATCGGTTTCGGAAAGGTCTGTATTTGCTAACATTACTCCCAAATCAATCACCCGCACGCCATACATTCTATCTTCTGTATACCCACCAGTTCCATCAAAAATCGCTCTTCCCAAATGACCATCTCGTTTGAGGGGAGTAAGTAGCTTAGAACGGGATAGAAACCTGATAATTTTAGCTTTACCATTGCTATCGACACTACTCAAAATTGCTGCTGTCCGCCCTGCTGCTAATAAGCGTTCTTGGGGCCAATCTTCAAGTAATCCTTCTTCATCTAAGACTAAATCGGATATACCCTGAAAATAAGTATCTATAGTTTGTTGTTGAGTAATATTATTTTGTTGGATAGTTAATAAATTTTGTTGAATTGTTAAATCCTTAGAAATTACATATTGTCGCCAAGCAATATATACAGCAATTACAGCAATCAAAATTTGACCTAAAGCACCAAACCAGTCTGCTAAAGTTCCAGAGGCATCCCAATTAATTCTTAAACCCGTAAACTTGAGGATACCGATAGTAGCCACAACTAGACCAAAAACAGCAATAAAAAGCGATCGCTGTTGTGGTGTTAACCATTCTCCAATCGCTACACTCAACCAAGGGAGTAATATTGCTATTGATAGTATCAATGTCAGTAACGTACCGATAATTCCAATTATCCAGTTATTTAACCCCACACCCAACAAAGTAATAGCGATCGCAATCATAGTTGCAAGTAGTCCTCTAGGGGTCACAGGATTAATCTTGTTACTAAAACCCGTAAAACTGGAGGTATTTTGTGTGATCGCTCCATTCCTCTGTAAGTTAGCTGTGGATATAGCGTTTAAAGTTGTGGTAACAGTTTCTTCATTGACTTTCAAGAAATCTTCAACAACTTGATTGCCGTTTTGAGATTCCAAAGTTTTTTCAGTTGTTTCTTCAGTTTTGTTTTCAGCAGTATTTTTTTCACTAGAAGGTACAGAAGAGTTAGAGTTGGGTTCGATACTCATTTATTCTGGCAGGCTCGGCAAATTTTCTTTTAAGGTTATTTGGCTACATCTTAGCTGAACAATCTCATATTATTGTTCCACACCCCAAACATAATTAATTATCTATGTCGATAGAGAAGCAATAAATTACCTACTGTCAATACTTCTAATGAGCTAAAAAGTATCAGTCTATTGGTGGGTGAAGATATTTCACATCCACTGATTAAATATTTAATAGTCCAATAAATTAATCATAAACATATTTGAACTACCCAACGCTAAAACAAAACTACTATTGGTACACTTTAGCGCCATAATTGTCAAACTATTTTTATTAATTAATCAAAGCTAACTTGTAGATATCTAAATAATAAGAATAGTTTTAATTAGTTTTTATTTATGTAATTTATTTAGCGTTAGTAACTTCGATAAACTGATATATTTTAGAGATAGGTTTCAGGGAGTATTTTCTACCAATTTTATGATTCCATCAAAGCCAGTGAAGGCTTCTAACGATAAACCTAAAAGCAATACTAAAAACTACTTAGGCGTTTTAAGACATCCCATAGTTATTAATTGGGGTTGGTTAATAGCTTTTTCTGTTATCTGTATTTTTAATGGTTTTTTACTTAAGGAAGCTATTACAAATACACAATTACTTGATTACTTACCTAGGAGATATGTACATATATTTCTTGCCGTATATATGTCAATTTTCCCTTTAACAGCAAGCATTTATAATATATTTAAAAAAACCTGGATATTTATTAGTATTTTACTAATTTCGCGGGTTCTATTAGCATTTTCAATTTTTCAGTTACATTTGCCAACAGTATCATTTTTATCAGTATTTTTGTATGGAGCAGCCATATTATTATTTTTCTTTATTTTAATTGATATTGCCAGCGATCGCGGTCTTATAGTTTCTAGTTTGACTTTATTTTTAGCAGTTCTTTTGGTAACTGTTCTCTTACGAATTAGTGGCTTAGGAGTATGGAGAGATATATTTCGGATAGTTTGGTATTGTAATCTGATTGTGACAGTGAATAAATCAGCCATTAAATTAAGAACTTACCTAGATAACTATAATTCAGCCCTCTTAATTTTGACTGCTAGTGCAGCGATCGCATTATCTATTGGTTGGATATTAGGGGCAGTCGTTTAGGTAATATTAGGTACTATTACTATTAGGTACTATATTTATAGAGTCTTAACAGTTAGGAATTAAAGGTCTAATTTTGCTGTAAAATTAATTCTTTGCAGTCACAAATTGTCTTGCGTATAGAATGACCAAGTAATTTGTGACCGTTAGTGGATCATGATGCTGGCTCAGAGGAAAACGCTTCTATGGCTCGGATGTATTACGATGAAGATGCTAATTTAGACCTTTTATCAGGGAAAACTGTCGCCATCATTGGCTTCGGTTCTCAAGGACACGCCCATGCTCAAAATCTGAAAGATAGCGGCGTAAATGTGATTGTCGGGCTGTATTCCGGCAGTAAATCAGCAGCTAAGGCAGAAGCTGCTGGACTAACAGTAAAGAATGTTGCAGATGCAGTGACAGCAGCAGACCTAATCATGATTTTACTGCCCGATGAGGTGCAAAAAACTGTCTATAAAAACGAGATTGAACCAAATCTCCAAGAGGGAAATCTCCTCGCTTTTGCCCACGGGTTTAACATTCACTTTGGTCAAGTTGTACCTCCTCTCAATGTTGATGTGGTCATGATAGCTCCTAAAGGACCAGGACATTTAGTTCGTCGCACCTATGAACAAGGAGAAGGAGTTCCCTGTCTATTTGCAGTCTATCAAGATGCTACTGGGCAAGCTAGAGATAGAGCGATGGCATACGCTAGGGGTATCGGTGGTACTCGCGCTGGTATTCTAGAAACAACATTTCGTGAAGAAACAGAAACAGACTTGTTCGGGGAACAAGCTGTATTATGTGGGGGTTTAAGTGCTTTAATTAAAGCTGGTTTTGAGACACTTGTAGAGGCAGGGTATCAACCAGAATTAGCATATTTTGAATGTCTGCACGAAGTCAAGTTAATTGTTGACTTGGTGGTAGAAGGTGGTTTAGCCACCATGCGTGACAGTATCTCTAACACTGCTGAGTATGGCGATTATACCAGAGGTCCAAGAATCGTTAACGAAGATACTAAAGCAGAAATGCGTAAGATACTCAGTGAAATTCAATCAGGTCAATTTGCTCGTGAATTTGTCCTAGAAAATCAATCGGGTAAAGCAGGTTTTACCGCTATGCGTCGTCAAGAAGCCGAACATCCTGTAGAAGAAGTAGGAAAAGATTTGCGAGCTATGTTTAGCTGGTTGAAGAAGGCTTAGAAATTCTGTTATCCCCTCTTTTTTTTATGGGGGGGATATGAAAAATGAAACATAATTAGACATCTCCCGCATTCATAATGTAGAAATGTTAAATTTAACGTCTCTACGTGGGTTCTAGAAAAGTAAATACTTAATTTCTGGTTAATTTCTGGAGATGTCTATTGTAATACTTTTCTTACTAATATTTGTTCTGAGGGTTTGGAGGGATACTTAAATGTCCCGTTGTACCTTTTTGGTAGACAATAATCCCCAGGTTTAGACTTGGAGAGGTTCAATTATCCTCAGTTTTCTCAATCGCATCTCGAGTACGTTTTTTAGGATCGAGTTTTGGTTCCCAACTGGGAAATAAGCCGATAACAAAATTATTAATACCAGTACGAGTGTTATAACTTGCACTTTTCATAGGTTCTGGTAGTATGCTATCTCCAAGTGCAATAAATAGTAAAAACACTACAAGTAGTAAAAAAATACCAGGCTTTCTATTCATTTTTATATAAAAAATATATTATTCTAATCTCAGATTTAGCTTACCCAGTTAATTCATTTTAGTTATCAGCACTTCGTTAGAGAAAGTAAAAATAGATACTACTTAGTTAAAATACCTGGTAATGTACGAAATAAATACAAAAATTTCATCCTTAATCCCTATCTCTTTAACCTTGACTGAATGCCGGAATTCCTCCGAAGGAGACTGACCTTTTCCCTTTTTCCGCATCTTTATTAAAATCTATTTATGATACTCTTATATAAAAAATGCATCAGTGTAAACAACTACTTAGTATTTTTATTTTCTTACTTTTTCTATCTTTAGGGATGTCAATTGGTGTCAGTTCATCCAGCGAGTATTCTAATTTAGCTCAAGCAAAGTCAAAGAAACAGCTAAGAGAAAAATTAGAGTTAATACCCTTTTTTGATAATGTAAATAATCCTGTTTCTGTAGCCTTTCCACCGGGTGAAAAACTAGATATTTCCCCTCCAGCACCCCAGTTAAATTCCTTCGACCGAGCAGTTTTAAAAATTTGTGGACCTATTGGAACTACTGTTCAACCTTATAAGTTCAAACGATTATTGTCTTATTATCCTGATGTGTTAAGAAAAATACAACGTGCCACTAATGGAGAAATACGTCCTGGGAGACGAAAAAAATCTGAATTTGTACAGGATTTAACCAATATATGGTTCCAGCAGCAAGGGTTCGAGCATATATTTTGCGGAGAGATATATAATCAAAATGATATTGGTGGTTTACATTTTTACGGCAGATATTTAGAACTGCAAAACTTGGGTATCGCTGGAAGACTTGCAAATAATACTAAAAAACAAGAGGTCGTTCCTGGTATTATTTATACTATGGGAGTTGTGATCAAACAAAAAAATGGAACTTTTGTTAAAGATGTGATTAAAGGTTATGACTATTTAAGTAAAGCCGAAGAAATATTATTAAATGTGACTCAAATATATAAACTTCAGGGACAAACTGAAGGTGCTTGTATTTATCGGGTAAAAGATAGAGAAACGGGGAAAACTTTTCCTGCGGTTTTTGTGAGGAAGAATGGAGGGATTATTACTTATTATCCCGATGCTACACCCAGTGGAAGAAATTGTAGAACATAGCTGGAATGTTATTAGCCCTAAAAGCTAGAAGCTTTAAAAATAAAAACTAAAAAGTACCATTGCATCAGGGCAAAACATTACTTTACTGTAAATCGCTAATTATCCATCTTTGATTTGAATCATCCCATGATAGAAAGAAGCGCACATTTGATGAGACACTTCTTCCTGTATTGAGTAAATATTTTAAGCTCGTATCTACTATTGCAGTCTCTTCGTTTGCTTCTATGGCATTAACTCTATTAATATCTATATTTTGAACTCTATTTCCCCACCAAGAAGTATAAGAACTGTAACCTTTTGGATGTAACCTGCGGTTATCTTGTAGATTCTTAGATAAGCGATCCCAAGAACTACGATAATTACCTTGATTGATTGCAGTGTAATAGTTCCTGATAACTTCTGTTGGTGATTGTCTATTGGTATTGGGGGAGTCGTTGGGTACTTGATTTACGGGAGATTTTTCAACTGGGGGGGGATTATTTGTTTTTTTAACCGGTGCTTGAGAAGTATCATTGTTATTAGTATTAGTATTATTTGATGGTTGAGGAGATATGGTATTGTTCTGAAACGGTTTGTTTTGAGAAGCTGCTGTATTTGATTGAGATGTTACAGACTCAGTAGTAAGAGTTCTTTCGTCAGTAATTTGTGAATTATTTGGTATATTAGAATTCCCAGACTCTACAGTAGCAGTTCTTTTCTGATTTTGTGCTTGTGAATTTTCAAAAGATGGCTTATTCAATGCCATACCAACAATAATAGAAGCACCTATTATACTCCCTGCTATTAAGCAACCGATAATAATTCCTTTGATTCCATTATCTGAAATTGATATTTGATTGCTGCTTGGTTGACTTGTAGTTGCAATATATTGGGGAATTGTAGGTGATGGGTGAACATCTGTTGAGGATTGTGTAGTTATTGGTTGTGTACTTATATTGATGTTTTTGGGTGGTATGGTTGGAGGTAAAGTTGCAGCACTATTTTGTAAAGCTTCCAACATTGCTTTTGCGCTGGGGAAACGTTCTCTAGGATGGTATGCGATCGCTTTCTCTAAAATATCTGCCATTTCAATGCTTGCATCATTGGCATATTGTCGCCAAATAAATTCCCCAGTATTTGGATCGGTTTGCAGTTCCTGGGGTTGTTTACCTGTAAGTAAGTAAATAGCTGACATCCCCAAACTATATAGATCGCTAGCATAGGTTGGTCTACCCATGGCTTGTTCGCTGGGCATATATCCAGGGGTACCAATTACAATAGAGCTAGTAGGACTACCTTGAGAATTAACTACTGTTCCCATAGTTTCCCGTACAGCACCAAAATCAATTAAGACGGGTTGACTATCTTGAATTCTAAGAATAATATTATCGGGCTTGATATCCCGGTGGACAATCCGCATAGAATGTACATATTCTAGAACAGGTAATAAACTAGCTAAAATCTCTCTAACTTGATTTTCACTAAATAAGCCTTTTTCTCTAACAGCTTCGGTGAGTGTTTTACCCTGAACATATTGCTGGACTAAATAAAACTGCTCATCAGATTGAAAATAAGCATACAAAGTAGGAATTTGTTCGCTGCTTCCTCCCAAGTCTTCTAGAATAGCAGCTTCTCGCTGAAACCTTTCTTGTACTAATTGATAAATTTGGGGATTATTTTTAATAGGTTTAAGTTGCTTGACTACACACTTGCGTCCAGAAGGCATTTGAGTATCTTCTGCTAAGAAAGTTTCTCCAAATCCACCACTCCCTAGAGTTCTAACTACTTGATAGCGACTGTTAAGTAACATTTGTATAATTTTTAATTAATAATAATAAGTGTATTGGTAAGATTTAATTTTAGATTTTTTTGGCTTTTAAGTCTATAATTTTTGAACTTTATAGCTAACAGCTAATTGCTACTTATAACTAGACTAGTATTAATAATTAATAAGTGGTAAGTAGAGAGTTACTTAAATATTAATTTTCTGCCAGTCTTCTAATTTTTCCTAATAAATAATATGTAGGAATTATCTGAAAATGTTGTAAATTTATTTTATTCATTTTGGAAAATACCTCAAACCTTGACGATTTTGATATTTTTGAATCAATTCAATATTTTGCATTTCTATTTTGGAAATTAATGTCATCGGAAATTCATTTGGTAAATATTTAGGACGATACCACGGTTGTTTATCAAAGTATTTTTGCAGAGCGGAAATTTGAAAACGGCGACCATGACGAGCAAAAATAGAGTTACGCATGATGTCTAATTCCAAACCGTTTTTATTAGCTAAGTCTACATCTTTTACTAGTCTTTCGGAAAGCCAGGAATAATCAGTAGATATATTATTTACAGGTGATGTGTCTGAGTTATTAGTATTAATTGATGGTGAGACCGGGGTCGATTCAGGTTGGGTAGTCTTGCTTGATTGTTGAGATAGGATTTTTTGTCCTATTTTACTGCTGTTATTAGGTCTGGAACTGAAGTTTGAATCTTGAGAAACTTGAGAATTAGTTTGTTTCTGTTCGGTAGAAGGGGGTTTTACCACATTTGCAGCTTCGGGGTTAGGTTTATTCATAGACAAACCGATAATCATAGAACCACCAATTAAACCTCCAGCTACTAAGCTTCCTAAAAGAATTTGTTGATTTCCATTGTTTTGTGTCGGTGAGGTCGTAATAGTTTGTGAACTGGTTTGTTGGGAGGTAACTTGTTTAATAGCTTGTTCTGAAACACTAACCATATTTGCTTCCTCAGAAACTAATGAATTGGATCTAGAAGTATTCGACCTAGCAAAAGTTGGTGGTTGAGTCTCAGCTTCTTCTTCACCCCTAATAAAAGGTACCGTCGGTGCAACAGGTGTAACTATTACACCTGACAAAGCTTCCAGCATTGCTCTAGCGCTCTTGAAACGTTCTTTAGGATGATAAGCGATCGCCCGATCCAAAACATTCGACATTTCCGGACTAACATTGCTTGCATATTGTTTCCAAATAAATTCCCCGGTATTGGGATCTGTTTGCAGTTCTTGGGGTTGTTTACCTGTGAGTAAATAAATAGCTGACATCCCCAAACTATATAAATCGCTAGTATAAACAGGTCTACCCATTGCCTGCTCGCTAGGCATATATCCAGGAGTACCAATTACAATAGAACTAGTAGGACTACCTTGAGAATTAACTACCGTTCCCATAGTTTCCCTTACTGCCCCAAAATCGATTAATACGGGTTGATTATCTAGAAGCCTTAGAATAATATTATCGGGTTTTATATCCCGGTGGACAATTCCCATAGAATGTACGTACTCTAAAACAGGTAGTAAGCTCGCTAAAATTTCTCTAACTGCACTTTCATCAAATAAACCTTGTTTTTGTAACTTTGCCCTGAGAGTATCCCCTTCTACATATTCCTGAATTAAATAAAATTGCTCTTCTGCCTGAAAATAAGCATATAACCCAGGAATCTGATGATTATTTCCTCCTAATTCTTCTAAAATAGCAGCTTCTCGCTGAAACCTTTCTTGTACTAGTTGATAAATTTGGGGATTATTTTTAATAGGTTTGAGTTGCTTAATTACACACTTGCGTCCAGAAGGCATTTGAATGTCTTCTGCTAGGAAAGTTTCTCCAAATCCACCACTTCCTAAAGTTCTAATTACCTGATAGCGATTGTTAAGCAGCATTTTTATCAGTAAATATCAACATCTAAGGCAAATAATGTACTTAAATCTTTCGGTAAATATTCAAGTACAGTATTTAATACATTACTTGTTACACATATTACCCATTCATTAGCTATAACTTTAAATCCGCAGTCAGGGAAGAAGAAAGGAGAAAGGAGAGAGGTCACAGAAGACAATCTCGTGAAAAAGAATGAGCACAAAGTTTACAGAGAATTGTTTGCGATTTCTTTACCCTTCAAATTTTTCCTTCAAATCTTTTTCAATGCCACCAAAATTACTGAGACCAGTACTGTAACATCTTAAATCTAGGCTGACCTTATGCATATTATGGTATGGAATTCAATGATAATGTTCAAATGACGAACAATGCTTATCCTATCCTTTACCATATCTTTTTTTTAAACAGCCTTGAGCGCGATATAGTAAAAAGTCAAACGACTTGCTCGTTGTTGGCAAAATTATGTTAACTTTATATGAATAATCATAAAAAGCGAATATCAATAAATATTTTTTCGGTAACTTTGCTAGGGTAAGTTTTGTAATTAATACCAAGTTTGACGCGTGAGGCGAGAGCAAGCGCGGTGAAATATGCGTCCCTTGAAGGTAGTATTTATTTGACTACTAAGGTGCGTGTATGATTTGGTACCAAAATCAATATTTTAACCCCTATTTCGTCATTGCCATCATTTATCTTTGCACTCATATTCAATAACTCTCCAGACCATGACTACAGCGGTGACTCTGCCAACAGAACAAGTAACCCAAAGACTCCATTATTTGGGAAGTCTCAATCGTCAGATTATTGTGATTCTAGACTTTGGTTCGCAATATTCTGAGTTAATTGCTCGTAGAATTCGGGAAACGCAGGTTTACTCAGAAGTTCTTTCTTATCGGACATCTATTGAAAAACTGCGTCAACTTAATCCGAAAGGGATCATCCTTTCCGGTGGACCTAGCTCGGTATACGATGAAAATGCTCCTGAATGTGACCCAGAGATTTGGAATCTGGGAATTCCTATTTTAGGGGTATGTTATGGAATGCAGCTGATGGTGAAGCAGCTCGGTGGAGAAGTTGCAAAAGCTGACAGAGGTGAATACGGAAAAGCTTCATTATACATAGACGATCCAACGGATTTGCTGACAAATTTAGAAGATGGAACAACTATGTGGATGAGTCATGGAGACTCTGTTTGCAATATGCCATCAGGATTTGAATTATTAGCACATACACATAATACTCCTTGTGCTGCGATCGCTGATAGTGAGAACAAACGCTACGGAGTACAGTTTCATCCAGAAGTGGTGCATTCCATCGGTGGATTAGATTTAATCCGCAATTTTGTTTACCAGATTTGTGATTGTCAACCAACTTGGACAACAGAAGCATTTGTTGAAGAAGCGATTAGAGATATTCGTGCCAAAGTTGGTCAAAAAAGAGTGTTACTAGCACTTTCTGGGGGTGTGGACTCTTCTACTTTGGCGTTTCTCTTATATAAAGCCATTGGAGAGCAGTTGACCTGCGTATTTATCGACCAAGGCTTTATGCGTAAGTTAGAGCCAGAAAGACTTATAAAATTATTCAAAGAGCAGTTTCACATACCAGTCGAGTACGTCAACGCACGCGATCGCTTCATCAAAGCATTGGAAGGAGTAACCGATCCTGAAGAAAAACGGCGGATTATTGGACACGAATTTATCCATGTTTTTGAAGAAGCTTCTAAGGAATTCGGTCCTTTTGACTATCTCGCTCAAGGTACTCTTTATCCTGATGTGATTGAATCAGCAGACACTAATGTAGACCCTAAAACTGGAGAAAGAGTTGCAGTCAAAATTAAAAGCCATCATAATGTTGGCGGACTACCTAAAGACCTACGATTTAAATTAGTAGAACCACTACGGAAACTATTCAAGGATGAAGTCCGCAATGTCGGACGTGCGATTAATTTACCACAAGAAATTGTCCAGAGACATCCATTCCCAGGTCCTGGTTTAGCAATTCGGGTGATTGGAGAAGTTACTGCCGAAAGACTTAATATTTTGCGCGATGCTGATTTAATCGTGCGTCAAGAAATTAATAGACGCAATTTATACAACGAATACTGGCAAGCATTTGCTGTATTATTACCGATTCGTAGTGTTGGTGTCATGGGAGACCAACGTACTTATGCATTCCCAGTTGTTTTACGTATAGTCACCAGTGAAGATGGTATGACAGCAGATTGGGCAAGAGTTCCGTACGATGTATTAGAAGTAATCTCTAACCGCATAGTTAATGAGGTTCAAGGAGTTAATCGTGTAGTCTTTGATATAACTTCTAAACCCCCCGGAACTATTGAGTGGGAATAATCTAAGAAGAAAAGCAAGATTGCTCCCAGTTATTATTACTAAGGTGTCATTATATTTACCCGAAAAGAATTTTCAGAGTCAGTATAAACCATATTTTTTAGTTTCAATACCGACTCTTAAAATTTATTTCTCAAGATTGAAATATATTTAATTATGTGTACTTTGTGAGTGTGATTGTATCTTAATCATAACTAAATAACTATTTCATCAGAGATAGTACTTAATAAGATGAGAACATTGAGTTGCTTTTGATGATAACTTCTGAAATTCAAATTATAAATTTAAGCTTTACAGTACTTACGGAAAAATAACCAAATATTGTTTAGGACTTACGCAAAAGCAACATAATTCCGTCCGAGACGTTAACGCTTCTGCATATCCGTGTTTAATAACG
This sequence comes from Cyanobacteria bacterium P01_A01_bin.84, assembly GCA_039030795.1. GTDB lineage: Bacteria > Cyanobacteriota > Cyanobacteriia > Cyanobacteriales > Nostocaceae > JBCCDM01. The sequence goes on along the minus strand of JBCCDM010000128.1, from coordinate 2,691 downwards.
ATAGTTACGTATAAGCTCTGTCGAGCAGACTCTGTCTTTGCGCAGCAAACACGCTAGCTAACGTAAAAACTCTGCGTTAACTAACGTTATGCAGAAGCAAACGCTTCTGCGTGTCCGTGCTTGACTCATGCTAACCCTACGGACAAATCTTCGTTGCGTAAGTCCTGTTGTTATTAAAATCTTGTAGAGACCCATCCTTACTTCGTCTCTCTTATCCATCATTTTAAACAACTTGACAGATTACTAATCAACTACCTTCTTTTCCAAATCTTTGACTGCCGGACCTTGAATAACTTTACCTTCACAAGTGAAACGAGCACCATGACAGGGACAATCCCAGCTTTTTTCACCACTGTTCCAACTGACAATACAACCAAGATGGGGACAAACGGCAGAAACAGCATTGACTTTTCCACTTTCATCCTTATAGACAGCGACTTTATCACCTTTATAGGTAATTAGTTCGCCAACACCAGGTTTAACATCAGAAGTAGACCAATTTTGTAAACCTTTCAAGCGATCGCCTACCCAATGCATTCCTACATCCATGTTTTGCTTGATAGATTGTTGAGTAATAAAGGGTGTAGCCCGCAATGAATCGTATAAACTTGCCCAAGGATTATCTTTACCCAAAATTAAATCAGAAAGAATCATCCCACTCAGAGTACCTTTACTCATGCCCCACAAACTAAATCCTGTGGCTACATAGACATGGTTATTCATCGGCGTTAGTTTGCCAATATAGGGCAGTTTATCGAAAGAAACCAAGTCTTGAGAAGACCAACGGTAATCTATAGATTCAACTTTAAAATTCGAGCGGATATAGGCTTCTAGGTTTTGATACTTTTCTTCTGTGTTGGTAACTGAACCAACCTTATGACCTTCTCCACCTACAAGTAAAAGCAGACCATCATTATAAGGAGTAGTCCGAATAGAACGATAACCCTCACCGACACCTATATACATCCCTTCTGGTGCAATCGCAGGGTCAATTTTAGCTCCCACAATATAGGAACGTTGGGGATAAGATTTAGCAAAAAATAAACCTTGGTCTACAATTGGTATCTGAGTAGTAACAATAACATCATTGGCTTTCAGAGTTCCCTGTTCTGTAACTACCCGACAAGGTACGCTTTCTTCAACTGTTTTAACTCTTACTCCCTGCAACATATAACTACCAGACCCAGCAATTTTACTCGCTAAATGTAATAAATATTTGCGGACATGGAATTGAGCCTGGTTATCAAACTTAACAGCACCAGTAATATCAAAAGGTAAGGAAGTTTCTTTTACAAAAGAAGCCGGAAGACCTAATTTTAGTACCGCTTCATATTCATTTTGAATTTTTGTAAGTTTATCTTCAGTGTCAGCGAAAGTATAAGTACTTTTACGGCTAAAATCGCAGTCTATCTGTTCGCTTTGGACTAAGGCAGCCACAAATTCAACCGCAGCTTCATTGGATTCACCATAAATCCTTGCTTTCTCTTCACCAATTTCTTTAATTAATTCAGCATAAATCAACTGATGTAAAGAAGTAACTTTAGCAGTGGTATGTCCACTAGCACCTGTGGCTATTTGTTGCGCTTCCACTACAGCAACTGTCTTACCAGCTTTCTTCAATAAATAAGCTGCGGTCAAACCAGCAATACCTGCACCAACAATAGCTACATCTACAGTAATATTTTCGATATTTGAGGGGTAATTGGAATTGGTATCAAATGTAGAATCAACCCAATAAGATATATGTTTACCAGCTAAAAGAGCCATAAAATTTACCTAGATGTGAAAAGAGCTATTTTTTCAGTTTAGTTAGATAATCCAATGCTTATGCTCTATCAGAAGACTCAACAAATAAAGTCAGAATAGGGAATTGGAATTGTAACGACCCTAAATCATAAAGTCTTGAATTTAACCCAATAAAGCACAGGGTTAACAAACACTCTAGCCCCAGGATACAAGTCATAATTTCTTATTTTTATCACCAAAAGTAATGCTATCTACTTGATAAGCACGTGGTTCAACATGGATAACCACACGTACAGGGGAAAATTGTTCTTCTATCAGGTGTTCTACTTCTTCGGTAATGCGATGTGCTGTTTCTACATCTTTTGCATCGACGATTAAATGCATTTCAATAAACACCTGACTTCCAACAACACCACGAGATGCAATATCGTGACAATTAATGACTCCCGGAACCGAAAGTGCAATTTTATGAATTACTTCTGGTGCTATGGCTATTTCATCTACTAACCAAGGTAAATTCTCCTTAACTACTGACCAGCCACTCCAAAATACCAACATCGCTACTGGTAAAGCCAAAACTATATCTAACCACTGATAACCTAACCAAATACCAATTAAACCCGCAATTACTGTAATAGTTATCCAAACATCACTCATCGTATGTTTTGCATCAGCAATTAAAATTGCACTACCGATACGTTTACCTACAGCACGTTCAGTGAATGCTACAAATATGTTAATACCTAAAACAATTAGTAATATCCATAACTCAAGCTGGGACACTTTTAATACTCCAGCACCCTCGATAACTCTATCAATTACGCTTTGAATAATTTCAAAGCAAACTATACCTAAAAAAGCTGCAATACCTAATGCACCTAAAGCTTCAAACTTTTGATGTCCATAAGGATGCTCTCTATCTGGTTGGGGAGAAGAAAATTTATT
>JBCCDM010000127.1:0-14953 GCA_039030795.1 Cyanobacteria bacterium P01_A01_bin.84 | reverse complement strand
CTTTGACTTTTTAATTTTATGTAGTTTTAATTCGATTTAATTTAATTTAAAAGCTATGTATTTATACTGCCATTAATTTTATAGTTGATAAAGAAACTTTACTAAAGTACTGCTGCTGAAATTGTTCTTCTTTCACTGCTGCTAAAAAACAGTTAATATCAGCCTCTACAATTACAAAATTAGGAGTATTAAGCTGAGTAAAAATTAAATAACGGTCTTCTCTAGTAACACTAAAACCCAAAGAATATAAAGATTGTAAACCTAAAAATAAAGTGCGATCGCAAATTTTAAGTTTTTCTATTAGTTGTAAGCGAGTTACTCTTTGACGGGTACGACTGAGATATTTTGCAATTCCTATTAGAGATTTCCAGGTATCTAATGGTGGTTGGTATTTAGGTGTTTGCCATGCTAATATTAACGGTTTTAAATTATAATCAGGTGCAACACCACAACATCGCCTCACCCAAGCACGTATGTCATCCCAACTTCTGGGACACTCTTCTATAATTAATGAATTTTCCTTGGTAATATTATTTCCTTGAAAAAATTCTCGCTCTTGAATATGACGAAAGTCTAATATTTGTAATTTATTTTGGGTATTTAATTCAGCTTTTAGATGAGGACGTACAGCAATTAAGCGGACTTCATATCGCTTTTTGTAAGTGTTGTAGTCTAATTCAACTATACAGTCACAACCTTGGGATGGAATTTCCTCCTTATAATGTCCCCACCATACCCCCGGAAAAGATTTTTGAGTAGAATTATCCCGTAGACTAAATTCGCTTTTAATATACTGTACTTTTTTACCTTTAGAATCTTCTTCATTACGATGCCAAGTCTTTTCAAACCAACAGTTTTCGATGAATAATTTAGGAACAGGATTACCCATTCCACAAGGTTCTAAGAGTTTTAGTTCCATAAACAGCTCTTTTCCTAAATCTGCAACAGTGATAGTTAAATCGGCTTCTACTGTTGGGGCTAAAGTAGTACTGCCTAAAGTTCTTCTTAACTGTTGATTTATTGCTTCTTTAAATAGAGGAACATTTTCTACTTTCAGACTTAAACCTGCTGCAAAAGGATGTCCACCAAAGCGGTGTAATAAATAAGCTTGGTCTTTTACTAATTTATATAAATCTACTCCATTTATTGAACGTGCAGAACCCCTAGCTAAGAGAGAAGCAGGGTAAGATAATAATGGAGTTCGGTCGTTGATATCAGCTGTTTCTGAACTTAGTAAAACTGTTGGTCTTCCTGTTTCCTGCGCTACTTGTCCTGCGACTAAGCCTAATACTCCTGGCTGCCATTGGGAGTCTTCCATAACTATGATGCTAGTCGTAGATAAATCCATTTGAGAGAGCTTTTTCGCGACTTGTGCAGCCACATCTTTCTGTAAAGATTTGCGACGAGTGTTAGCTAATTCTGTGGCTTCTGCAAGTTGATTGATTTTTTGTTTATCTTTACTAGTCAGTAGTTCTACGCAAAAAGAAGCATCTCCCTGAATACGACTAACAGCATTGATGCGCGGTCCTAAACCAAAAGAAATATCTGTAGGGCGATCGCCGCTTCTGTGGCATAAATCTAGTAATTTACCTACCCCTGGACGACGACGAGAATCAGGGTGACGTTTAAAATCTTGATGTAATTGTCTAATCCCCATCTGAGCTAAGTAACGGCAGTCACCGCTTAACTCTACCAAGTCTGCAATTAATCCTACAGCTACTAAATCTAGTAAGTCTTCCAATGGCTGTTGGGGAATATTAGGTAGAGTCTCATACAGTGCTTCAACTAACTTATAAGCTACAGCAACTCCTGAAAGATGAAATAAAGGATGTTCTAGGGAAAAATAACGGGGATTGATAATTGCTACGCATGGAGGACGTTCGCTAGGTAAAGTGTGATGATCTGTAACAACTACATCTATACCTAATTCTTGGGCATAAATAATTTCTTCAATATTTGTGCTACCAGTGTCACAAGTTACAATCAATTGATATCCTTGTACAGCTAATTTCTCAATTCCCTGACTATTCAAGCCATGGGACTCAGTTAAACGATTAGGTATGTAATAGCTTAACTGAATATCCTTCGCAAAAAATTGTCCTAAACCATCCCATAAGACTGAGGTTGAAGTAATTCCATCTGCATCGAAATCACCCCAAATACAGACCTTTTCCCCTGTTTCATAAGCTTTATCCAACCTTTTCATAGCTAGATACATTTCCTGTCCAAACTCGAATGGACTTTTAGGCTGATAAAGTTGTGGATTAATAAAACTGGCTAATGTATCTTCATCCCTTATCCCCCGTTGCCATAATAATTGTGCCGCAACTTTTCCTGCAAATGTTACTTGCTTTTTCACCACTTCTAGAAACCACTCTGGTGGTCTTGCACTCGAATTGAGAATCCACTGTTGTTCTTGCATTGGGGAAATTGGAAAGGGAAAAAATAAATTAAAGGCAAGAAATAAAGGCAAGAAAATTAGAAAAAATAAAAATCTCTATGGACAGAGAGGGTTTAGTTCCGCTATCTACACTAACGAATTACTACTTACCACTTTAGGAATTCACTCTCAGCTAATGCAAATAATTAATTTTAAGTTAAGTTTTAAAGTTAAATTAAATTTTAAAGAGAAATTTCTTCAATTGTAGCCAGATTAATTAACGTATTATTGTCAGCTTGTACTTCTGGATTTTTTTCGTATTCTCTTCCACAACGATTAGCATACTGACAAATGCTACAAACTTTTCTCCCCTCAGGGACTTGAGGGAATGACACTCCTTGTTCGTAGTCACTTAAATATTTTGTCAACTGACTCAGAAGTTGATTTAATTTTTTAGTTGTTTGCTGATGCCAAATATGATTGTAGCTAAACTTAATATTTTCTGCTTCTCCCTGCTTGGGGAAAAACCAGTAAGTCATAAAAATATTTTCTGGTAGATAGTCACTTGTTTCTGCCAATAGGTATAAATATAAACGAGTCTGCCAATTAGATTCTAATTTTTGTTTAACTTGTGGTTTGGGATAAGTTTTCCAATCAATTATTTGCCCTTGAGAACTATCAGCTATCAGCAAATCATAAATTACTGTCAATAAATAACTTTGCACTTGGAGAGTGCGGTAGTGTTCGCTTTCTCGAAAAGTTTGTTTTTCTAGTTTTGGGATAATCCACTGTTGACTAGGAGAGGATGATGTCTGCTGCAAACCATCTTCACCAACAGCAGGTGCTAATGATACAGTATTTACGAAAGCTTTCATCCAGTTTTGGATTTGAGGATCTGTTTTTAGAAAACTATCAATAGGTAAACCCATCTCTCGTTGCTGTATGAGCAGGTGGAAACGGCTTCCTAAAACTTGTCTTTTCTCATGCTCCGGATCGCTAGGAGAATAAAGTTGTTCTAGATAAGTGTTTTGAAATTGTCGAGGACAACGTTCTAAAACATTAAGCTGTCCTTGAGAAATCCTAATAAGTTGAGATTCATTAGATAACATTCTTTTACAGTAGCAAGAATCTTCGAGAAGTGTAGCTACTAGTATTGCTTATATATTTTAGGTTTTTCTATATGTTTTAATCATGTATCTTGAATAAACTATTCGGTTTACAAATAACACTTGGGAGGAAAACTTCTGACCTAAACAATTAGCCTTTAGCTTTAAAGCTAGGTTATATTACTCTAGCTTCAGTTACGGTAGTTAGCAATTAGATGCTTCCAATGAAAGTGAAAGCATCTAACTGCTGAAATTCTATTTCTAAAGCTAAGCTAACCACTCAGAACTTTTAAATAAGTTTGTTACAAATTGAGCACAAGTTATTCAGCCTTTGGATAAAGAATATCCGAATCTATGAAGTATTTTAGCAAATTGGACTATTGAGATTAAAACAGTTCTACCTGAGAATGAAAATATTGAAGACAAATTTATCTTGAACAAATGAGTACACAATCTGTGGGAACTATTAAATATCTCTTTGAAGGCAGCGATAAAGAGAGCATTTTTTCAAAATCATTAATGCTTTAAAACCATTACCCTGTCTCTAAGTAAAGCTCAAATTCATTTAGTAGGCACCCCAGTGTATTTCGTAGAGTAAAGGGTGAGGAATATTTTTAAGCCTCAACCTGTAATTTTTGGGTCAGGTTCAAACAAACTATTAGATTATGAAAGTAAATAGGAAAACTGGAAAATAAAAAACTAAACAATACTCCTTTGTAAAAATGATTCCGAAATCAACTGAACATAAATAATGGAGAACTCACTACCTCTTACCAGAGTCAAATATAGATTAGTGAGTTTGTAATTACAAACTTAACTTATTAAGTATTATCAGTAAAGTTACGTAGGCGCATTAAACGACGTCTCATCTGGGGGGAGGCTTTCAACTCAGAAATTTCATGGGCTTTTACAGAAGTTTGTAAATGTTCTAAAAAATCATCAGATCCTTCTCCCAAAGCATCTAATAACACTTGTAATAGCTGTTCGCGATCGCTCAAGAGACTCCTTTCCTCAATCAATCTAAATTTGAGATGAATCTCACATTCGTAAACTCCTACCTCTACATTGTTTATTTGACGTGGTAAAGCTTTTGAGTTCATAGTATTCACAATTGGTAATTGGTATTCTTAACTAAGTCAAGGAGCTATATCTCAAGCCACATTCCTTATACTTTTTTCATCTAAACGAGATTAAACTTTTTATTACGATTAATCAACAATATTTGTATCCTATTTTTTATCCAGTGTCTTCCCCTAAGTAAAATACCAGTGTAATAGTCATCATTTTTTGCTTGCTTGTACGCTAATGGTAAACCATAACTATTATTCAGTTTTTGAGTTTCTATACAATAAAGTTTCTGTAAGAACTTGTTGGAGCTTTTTAAAGTGTTTTTACATGATGTTTTAATTTGCGTCAATAGCAGTTTTAGTTTTTACTTGAAAGCTTGGGTATACACGTAAGTAAAAACGCGGATTTTTTTTCATATAACCAATGCCAGCGCGGATTCTAGCACTCTTACGTAAAATTACTATATGTAAGATTTTTTCATTTACAAAAAAGTTAGAAAATTTAAAGAAGAAAGTGATTATATTTGGAGTTTTTGTCATAGATTATATAGATACGGATAAAAAATATGTTCTCTAAGTATCTAAGTATGCCATTTTGTGAAATCAACAAATAAAGTAACAGATATTAAGTTGAGTAGAATGTTTAAGTTTTCATAAATAGCAAATGTCACTAAATAGCCAAAATAGTCCTTATATTTTCCTCGCTTATTGAAATTAAGACAGTCTACTATATTATTGGAACAATAGAACATTTTTTCAAAAAAATACTTTTTGCCCTTAGTATTTGCTAACAAGATATATTGACATGTAAATAATTTATTTACAATAGTTATAAGAGTCGAAATTGTTGACTTATCTATCAATCTAATTGATGCTTTTACTTGAGAGTTAAAAAGATATAGAACGTTTAATAAATAAGCTAGGAATGCGGTATATATGTTTCTCGCTATATATCTAAGGTATTGTACAGGTTTAGATTATGTGTACTTATGCTCATTTTCTTAAGCCAATTTAAGTTTCCAAAGTCAACGTTGCGCCCCTCTATTGCTACGATGGTGTAAGTTTGATGGCTATTTTGTAGTCAATCGTAAGCAGATAATAACGTCTACAATTATTTGTGTGTAAACCATCTCAAATTGTGCGCCCAAAATGGAAAATACCATACTGCTCAAATCTACGACTCGACATATACACATCTTTGCTGGAGAAATAGACAAGGACGGTGAACTAGTACCAAATAACCAAGTTTTAACTTTAGATATCGATCCTGACAATGAATTTAATTGGAATGAAGATGCTTTGCAAAAGGTTTATCGTAAATTTGATGAGTTTGTAGAAGCTAATAGTGGTGAAGACCTAACAGACTATAACCTACGCCGTATAGGTTCAGATTTAGAGCATTATGTGCGCAGCCTTTTACAGAAAGGCGAAGTTAGTTATAATCTCTCAGCACGGGTTAACAACTACAGTATGGGACTACCACAAGTGGATGTTGAAGGTAATCAGTAATAATTAAAATGCTGGATAATTTTAATCACTTTTAGTTTCTAAAAGTTGTAAATTATATAACTTCTAAATTGAGGACACTTACATACGGTGTCTCTTCTCCTTTTGAAGAATTTACATTTAAGAGTTTGCCAGTAACCAGCCCCACCTGTGACCATTAAACTTAACTTAGTTATCGTAATCCCCAAATATAGAAGGAACTTTAAGTTCCGTATGAAGGTACTTTGCGATTTACTAAGTATAGCTTTACCTCACGAGAGGAGCATCTACTTTATTCGGACCACCCCCTAGACACCGTCGGAACTTCGACGGTGTAATGATTTTTGAAACTCTGTCACTGTTTGATGATTTAGCTTAGTTTTAATGCTAAGTTTTAAAAGCTAAAAAATTAAAAAATCAAATAGCTGTTTTATAGTACAGTTCTATAGCTATAATATTATTCCAAATGTAGCTCCCGACTTATGGAAAATTGTTTTAACTAGATTCGAGGGACTGTTTGGATATGAAGACAGGAAAGTATTTATGGTTAATTATTTATATGATAAATAAGTAGAAGACAAAAACTATAAGTATATTTATCATCCTAACTAGTTAGTTAGTAATGGTAATGAGATTATATATCTGATAACAGTAAAATAATTCTAGTATTTGACGTTGAATTTCTAGCAGTTCTTCTTCCAGCTTATTCTTTGACAAAGATAAAACATTATGTTTCAGTTTCTACTATTTATTCTTCTGTGTTTTCGTCTTTTGGAGTAGCTTTATTTACTTAGTTACGATGTATGATGAAATACTAATCAAGATTACAATATCGAACTAAAATAACCTTGAGACCTAGTTAACAGTTAAGAGATGTTTAAAAGAAAATTTTAAAATAATCAGGTAATAACTATTATCTGAAAAAAGATATATCTACCTACGTTCAGATAAGTTTAGACGCAACATCTTTAGGCAACGTCTAAGTTAACCAAGCTCTCTGACTCCCATTTACTCATCTTGCTAAATAAACATTCAGGAATTTGGAGCAAATGAATTGTAGCAAATATATACTTAGCTTTGATATGGATTTTGTCTTCATTTAAGCTTATCATCGACTTCCTACTTATAAAATAAATATAGTAGGCAAATTAGTTAGCCCTATATTTATAAGGCAGTTAATTTACATATTAGGTTAGATTATAGGTTATTAGTGTACTGTTTTTAGAAACGAGACACTTCTGATAACACTAACTAAGTTTTTAAAGATGACTGTTGTGGTTGAGTCTAGATATTAGGTTGTTGGCGCAATACAATACTAGTCTGTAAATATCCGATATCTACCAACGACATCAGATAATGTTTTAAATTAAGTATATCAGTTACAAATTTTTCTCAGCAGTCTTAAGTATTGCTATTCGATAGTTTTGAAGGAAGTGATAATCGCCGATCGGTGGTAAAAATATGGAAAATGACGCGGCAACGCTCTACTGCCCTAATGAACTTTGTCAGGCACCTAACCCGCTTACCCACAAATTTTGCCAGCGATGCTCTACACCTCTAATCAAGCGTTACATTTGGGCAGTAGGGGTAAATAAAGGTTTGTGGAATACCGGTGAAATTGTTGCAGATCGTTACTTAGTTGTGGATGAAAACATTGTTTTAGAAACACAACCCGCTTCAGCTCCTCAAACGCCAGATTTAGAAGATTTGCAATCTATTAGACCATATCTAAGATTGATTCCTTATCGCCTACACATTCCTCAAATTTATGGGATTCTGCCAGTACAGGAAGTCGATATTAAACGAGAAATACTACTTTTAGAAAAACCGCCAATATATCAGAGCAATATATCTGGCTTGGAACAAGTACATCTTCACAATGATTTAACTATTGCTTGGGGGAATGCAACCTCTATACGTCAACTAAACTGGTTATGGCAAATTGCTTATATCTGGCAACCTCTAGCAAGTGAGGGAGTGGCTTCTAGTTTACTTGAACCCTATTTCGTAAGAACAGAAGGATCTCTGATCAAATTATTAGAATTACGTTCTGATAGTGAGAATGTGCCTAATCTTTCAGATTTAGGTAAGTTTTGGGAAAATGAGTTACTTGAGAACGCTGCATACGCGATCGCAGAATTTTTTGAACGTTTATGTAACTCCCTGATTGAAGAAGAAATTTCCAGTAGCGAGCAATTAATTGCCTTATTAGATAAAGGAATTAGCCAATTAGGACAAACGCAATCGATTGAGGTCGCGATCGCGACAAAAACTGACACTGGACCTAGTCGCCAGCGTAATGAGGATGCGTGTTATCCTCCTAGTGGTAGTCACGTTGTCCAACCTATTGGTGAAGATGCTTTGACAATCGTTTGTGATGGTATCGGCGGACATGAGGGCGGTAATGTCGCTTCTCGTGAAGCAATTGAAACTATTGCACAGTACTTACAACCACAAATAGCAACTGAAAAAGAAATACAGCCGACGACTTTATTGGCTGCTTTAGAACAAGCAGCAGCAGCAGCCAATGATAAAATTAGCCAGCGCAACGACAGCGAAAATCGCCAGGGAAGACAGCGCATGGGTACTACTGTAGTGATGGCATTACCAATAGATCGCCAAATGTACATTGCCCATGTGGGAGATAGTCGTGCCTATTGGATAAATCATCAAGGTTGCTATCAAGTTACCCTTGATGATGATGTAGCTTCTAGAGAAGTACGCTTGGGATATGCCCTGTACCGCGATGCCATCCAACAAAGTGCCTCTGGTTCTTTAGTACAGGCATTAGGCATGAGTCCTAGTACTTCTTTACATCCAACAGCTCAAAGATTTGTAGTTGATGAAGACAGTATTTTTCTCCTTTGCTCTGATGGTTTGAGCGATTTGGATCGAGTTGAACAATATTGGGAATCAGAAATTCTGCCAGTTTTGCAAGGCGAGCAAGATTTAGTTACAGTCACACAAAAATTAATTGAGATTGCTAATAGAGAAAATGGGCATGACAATGTCACTATTGCTTTGATTCATTCTCAGGTTAGTTACTCTGAGCCAGAATCAGCCTTATCACCAGATATTGTAAATAAGGATGCTATATCTCAACTGGATTATGCCCAAAACTTAACTTCTATTGGTGGCATCAACAGAAGCCCTACTCAACAAATACAAGCAGTTCCAGATACTGCACCTGTAAATAGAAGTAAAATTTCTCCACATCTAATTATACTTCCGCTTCTAATGCTAGGTGGAGCTCTGCTTGGATATATCGCTACCCAGTTGCTATTACCTTCACCTGGTTCTAATGATGTAAATTCAGAAAATGAACCTTCTGTAATCATAAAAAGCAAGGAATCTGGAAATCAACCTCAATCTGTCTCAAACCCTGAATTTACTGTTGGTTCTAAATTTAGGAGTAAGGAAAACATCAAAATGTATAGATTGCTCCGGGATGTTTCTCGCACTCCACAAAGTAATGAAACATCTTTATTCAATTATCCTATAAGGCTAGCTGTAACGATTCCTCGCAATGCAGTATTAGAAATCTTAGAAGAATCCTCAATTAATCAGGAACCTGCAACAGTTTCACCAGACTTTTGGTTGCGTTTGCGTCTGTGCCGCCCATCATTGACATCAGAATCAAAGCGTTATGCTAACTCTAAACCTTTTGCTAGCTACTCCCCAGCCAAGCCAGGGGAAGAATTATGGATCAAAAAGTCTGAACTTGAGAAGATGAAAGCATCAATATCGCCATCCCCCAATGCATTTACTTGTTTAACACCCAAGGATACTCCTGCTCCTGTACCTAAGTCATCACCAAGCCAGAAACCACAAACACCCTGAAATCTTACAGAATAATCTTTACTATTTAAATATTAGATTATGAGTCAGGCAAAATAGCGCTATGCCAAAAACTGGATACACTGGTATATAGCCTGAGAAAATACAGGTGAATAAGCTAAATAGAAACTAAAAGAGAAATCTTCCTTTAAACTTATTGCTTGAATTATTGCTTAAGATTATTCAAATTTACCGTATCTGCTCAATTTATCCATGCCATCCTTAAATCTGGCGATTTCGCGTCTTGTGAATAGTGGTCCTGACAATTTGGCTATTTGGGTAGTAAATGCTCCTTATCCCAGTGGCTATGTTTTACGTGACGTTGTGTGGCCTGCTAGTCTTACTCAACTCTGGGAAGAGTGGCGACAAATGTTTGCTGGTCACAGTCGCTTAGATATTCCTCGTGGAACTACCCCTCAAAACCCAGAACTATTATCGAAACCTCCTGCTCTTCCTGAATCTGGAAGTTACACTAGTCGCCTAATGCAACATTTAGGTATTAGTATGTGGCGTTGGATTTTTGAAGATGAAATTTTATCTAGTTTAGAACGCAGTCGCGGTATTGCAATGGGTCAAAACACTCGTTTGCGGTTTCTTTTCGAGATTCGCGACCCAGATTTGATTGCTCTACCTTGGGAAATTATGCAACGTCAAGCTGGTCGTTCTGCAATGTCAATATCCCAACATCTACTTTTTAGCCGTACTACTAGTGAAGTTGAGCCGTTACCTTCTGATCTGCCAAAAGATCCAGCTTTAAATATTTTGCTAGTTTTAGGGGAAGATGAAAATTTACAATTGGATGAGGAAGCCGCGACTTTAGGTAGAACTTTATCAAATGGAACCGCCGTAGGTAATATGTCCTATGGGTATGCACCATGTATGGTTAAAACTTTGGTCAAGCCGACTCCTCAAGAATTAATTACTGAACTTGAAACTCAAGCATACAATGTATTTTTTTATGCAGGTCATGGTTTGCCTAACCCTGATGGCGGATTATTATTTTTAGATTCTGGTTCAACTTTAAATGGCATAGAACTTTCCCAAGCCTTAACACGTACAGGTGTAAAATTAGCTGTCTTCAATGCCTGTTGGGGAGCGCAACCAGCAGCAGTTAATCACCAAGCAATACCCCGCAGTAGTTTAGCAGAAGTGATGATTCGTCAAGGCGTGCCAGCAGTTTTAGCAATGCGCGATCAAATTGCAGACCACGAAAGCCATACTTTTATTCAAGCTTTTTCCCAAGCTTTACGGGCACGCAAACCTATTGATGAAGCAGTTGCTGATGCTAGAAAACAATTACTCACTATTTACAAATTTAATCAGCCAGCTTGGACTTTACCTGTACTGTATTTGCACCCAGACTTTAATGGTGAATTAATTTACAGCTTTGAGGAGGGTAATACTGAATTACCAGAAACTTCTTTTCCTACTTTTGCCTCCCAGTCGCCGTCTGCTTGTTTACGTTCATTTTCTCCAGAAAGGCAAATTTTCCAACTTTGTCCAGTAATTACTAGTATCGGTCGGACTGGAAAAAATGACATTGTAATTCCGGAGGGAGGTGTATCTAGACTTCATGCAGAAATCTTATGTCGCAATACATTTTTGGGTACAACTCCAGTACGAACTTATTATTTGCAAGAAAAGTCTACATATGGTACGACTTGGATCCTTCGCTCTCGTTCTCATGGTTGGGAACAAATACATCGTCAGGAAGTACCTTTAGAATCTGGAGTACAACTAAAGTTTGGTAGTCTTCGTTCCACTCCTTGGGAGTTTGTAATTGAAGACTAGCTCATAATTCTAAGTAAATAAAATATTTTTTCTATTTCTTACAAAATTAAATTCGTTTTACGGAAACTCAACTCAGACAGCTGTAGCTGTCAATACCGAGATAAAACAGCTAGGAGACTAACATGACCAAGAGAAATAATTCTGAAAATCTTCACCCTTTGCACAATAGATTTGATTTAGATATGCTTGCAAATCTTCTTGAACCAGAAGATTCTAGTTACCCTTGGAACCCTGCCGATGAAAAATCGGAAGAATATTTTCATGAATTAGAGCAACATTTTGCTATTACTGATGTATTAGATGATGAGGAGTTGACACAATGTTCCCATAACTTTTACCAACAATTAGATTTAGAGTGGTCAAAAAACTTGAACAACTCATATTACAAGCATACTACAAAAGAAAGTGTAAAAGTAAACTCCTTTGTAAATTTACCTTCCGATCTTAAAGAAAAAATTCCACAAGAGTGGTTGGCAAAAATTACTAATAGAGCTGGTGAAATATTTAAATCTGGGCAATCTATGGGCGAACAATTGATAGAGTGCGTGCAATCAGTTCTGCCAAAATGGGATTCTGAAGACCTGAATGTATTGGCTCGTCCTTATGCTTTTGCGATGAGAAGCGAGGAGACTAATTCCGATCGGGCTACATCCGTACTTAAGTCTTTAGGCGATCGCGAATGGGGTTCTTTGACTGAGCTTGAGCAAGCCAGAGTCAGTTTAGCTGTTGCATATCATGCTATTCAAGAATTGAGTAGTACAAAAAATTCTTGATGTGTCCTTGAGACTTAAAAATTTTGTGTAAATGAGAATATTTTTTCAAACTGCGAATATATAAGTGTAGTTTATATTTGCCTGCAATTTCGGCTTTCTTTTACTATTGCAATATAGAAATTAAAATTATCTTTGATTGAGATTTTGCTCGTTTATTTGTGAAAGTAAGTAGCAAATAGATTTGTAGATAATTTTGCACATAATATTTAAGCTTGTTAAGTTTTTCAGAATAAGCGATGTTGGATTACTAGCTTTAGCTTTTCTGTTTATAAAAAACGACTGTAAAAAGCCAAACAACTCTAAATTGCAGGCTAGAATTTTGCCTTCCTTATTTATTTACATCTCAACTAAAGGAACTTATGCAGTTTTAGTGAAATTTTAATTTAATTTAAGTCTAATTTAATTATCTAATGTCACTTTGAGTCAAAAAAGCGAGTCGCAAAATTTTGCGACCGCGTGGGTGAGAGGGCTCTAGCTTTTAAAATTGCTGCCATTAAAAAAGCATAAGACACAACCCCTACAATTACTAAAAGCCAAGCAGATAGAGCTCCAGTAGATAATGCACCAGTTGCATTCCATAAAGCATGAAGTGCAGATGCACTTAAATAACCAATGGATAAAATTTGCCAGCTCTTAGATGGTTTGAGAATAGCTAAACCAATAAAGTAACCTAAATAGCCACTGTAAGCCATATGTCCAGCTACAGAACCTAAAATCCGAGGAATTAGTAACTGTAATCCTACTAGCTGCCCTGTACCCAAACCTGATTCTAACTCGACACTTTGGGTAATTTGTGGAACATACTGACCCAGAGTTTCTATCAAGGTAAAGCCTACTGCTGAGGCAGCCCCTAGGAGAATCCCATCTAATGGTTCCCAAACTCCTATCCTTTCTCGCCAAGGTGAATTTAGTCCCCTACCAATAAGATAAACTCCTAATATGGGTAAAGCTTTAAGTAACTCTTCCATTAATCCAGCACCGAAGAACATTCGCACAAGTAATTCTGTTACTGTGATTTGTTCTTCATCCATAGGTAAGTTGCCTGGTAGAATATCTCGAAATATATATATAAATAGCGGCAAAATTGGGCTACGTAAAATTAGCATAGTTGCTAATGCACAACCAAGGAAAATCCACCATGGTTTTTCCTTACCACATAAACGATAAATAAAATAGAAGGCTGCAAAGGCAATATAAATTGCCACTATGACTTGATTTGCTTCTGGTCTACCAACAGTAGCAAACATTAGGACTACAAATATTACTGTCAAAATTCCTGGTAATAAATACGCTTTACGAGTTAAATCCTTACCAGTAGAAATAATAGGAAATAGTTTAGTTAAGGTAACAGAATCTGATGTAGAAGAAGAAATTTGGTAACTAGTTGAGGGGTATACAGTTGGTATTGCACCACTAATAGTAGCTTCTGCCTGAAATGTTTGGGCTTGGTCTTCAAAAATTAATTGTGGACCATCATGACCTAAAGTAATGCGATCGCCAGATCGTAGTCTTTGACAACCATCAATACGTTTTTCGTTTATATAAGTACCATTAGCACTGTCAAGATCGCAAATTACCCAAGTATTTTCAGTATCAGCAGAATTTAGCAAAGGACGAATTACTGCATGACGACGAGATACAGTCTTATACTTAATAGCGTCTAAAGCGAACTGAGAGTTAGGGTCTCGTCCAATTACTACATCTCTGTCGGTAAGTAGCAGACAACGATATTCTGATTCAGCAGCCACTCTAGTCCCAGACACTAGCCGCAGAATTGCATTCTGTCTTGCGTTTTTGCCTGCCATTGAGTTAGAAGATATTTCCAAACTATAAGTGTAAAAGTTATTTAACGGCTTTGTTTGCTTTTAAAGCAGGTAAATTGGAACATTGCTACCTACACTATAGCTTTAGTCATTGCTGACCGAACGAAATTTAAAATAAAAACAAAAACTTTTTTTAAATGAATACATAATCATTAAAAACGATGACTAAAGTCTTGTTTGCTAGGATTAATTAATTTTTACAATACCCTTAACTTGCAACGTATTAATTAGGCAAATTATGTATTGAGTACATAGCATACATAAGTATAGCTGCTATTGTATATTTATTTGGCTACACTTTATTCATTTAGTGCTTTTCACTCTCAAGAAAGTATGTCATTCTCATGTTTATGGTCAAGGTGATAACATATATTATCCTATCCCGCAGTGCTTACTAAGTCTAACTTATGACATACTGGTACAATATAACGCTCCGTAAAGTAACTAAAGTAACTATTCTAAATTGACAAACATCTTACTACATAAGCATTTTGAATTAGGGTCTGCTGTAGCATTTACCTAAAATGTACTGAAATTGATGCCGTAAATTTTTCAGTTACATCTATAATTAATCAGGGCTTAGGCATTAGTAAAGTAATTTCGTTATGACGACTATGGGAGGTAATCTCAAAATCTTATTTTTTAACCGAAGTGTATAAATTCTCTTAATATTAAGAGTTTACAAAAATAG
>JBCCDM010000126.1:0-14961 GCA_039030795.1 Cyanobacteria bacterium P01_A01_bin.84 | reverse complement strand
TTTGATATCCACTTTTGGCAAAAAGTTTTTGTTGACAAAAGTGGATATCTAAATCAGCATATCCGAAAAATTATGGACAACATAAGGATATTTTATTGCTCATGTACTGATGATGGTTTGTATGTAAATATTGATATTTGTTGATAACACTAGCGATCAAAAGTGACAAACTGGATAATAAATCCGTTGAGTAGCGATCAAAGAACCTTAAAATTGATGTCGATTCCTATTTTCCTACTCAAAACTGATAATTATGCCAAGCCGCAACGATATTAAGAAAATTTTACTACTTGGTTCTGGACCAATTGTTATTGGACAAGCCTGTGAATTTGATTACTCGGGTACTCAAGCTTGTAAAGCATTGCAAGAAGAGGGCTATGAAGTTGTACTGGTCAATTCTAATCCTGCAACCATTATGACCGACCCAGAAACAGCTCAAAGAACTTATATTGAACCCCTTACCCCTCAATTAGTAGAAAAAGTTATTGTCAAGGAACGTCCTGATGCCTTATTGCCCACCATGGGAGGTCAGACCGCTTTAAACATTGCTGTTGAACTATCGAAATGTGGCGTATTAGATAAATATGATGTGGAGTTAATTGGTGCTAAATTACCAGCCATTGAAAAAGCTGAAGATAGGAAGCTATTTAATGAGGCAATGGCAAAAATTGGGGTGAAAGTATGTTTTAACGGTATCGCTTCTGACTTAAAAGAAGCTAAAGCGATCGCATCTGAGATAGGCACTTATCCTTTAATTATTCGTCCTGGTTTCACCATGGGGGGAACTGGTGGAGGTATCGCCTACAATGCAGAAGAATTTATCAGCATGGCGCAAGCTGGTATAGAAGCTTCTCCAATGTCTCAGATTCTGATTGACCAGTCCTTAATTGGCTGGAAAGAATACGAACTGGAAGTCATGCGGGACTTAGCGGATAACGTAGTGATTATTTGCTCCATCGAAAACCTAGACCCAATGGGTATACATACAGGAGACTCGATTACAGTCGCTCCAGCCCAAACTTTAACAGACAAAGAATATCAGCGTCTCCGGGATATAGCAATTAAAATCATCCGCGAAATTGGTGTAGAAACCGGCGGTTCAAATATTCAGTTTGCTATTAATCCGGTGGATGGTGATGTAGTCGTTATTGAAATGAATCCCCGAGTTTCCCGTAGTTCGGCTTTAGCTTCCAAAGCTACTGGTTTTCCCATTGCTAAAATAGCAGCTAAGTTAGCAGTGGGTTATACCCTTGATGAGATCAAAAACGATATTACTAAGAAAACCCCCGCTTCCTTTGAACCAACCATTGATTATGTCGTTACCAAAGTTCCCCGTTTTGCTTTTGAGAAGTTCCCTGGGACTAAACCCGTATTGACGACTCAAATGAAGTCCGTAGGGGAAGCAATGGCTATTGGTAGAACCTTTAATGAGTCATTTCAAAAAGCTCTACGTTCTTTAGAAACCGGACGTGCAGGTTGGGGTTGCGATGGTCAAAAACCTGCTGGAAGTAATCGTTCAGAAAAATTACCCAGTCTTGAACAAATTCGCTCTCAGTTACGTACTGCTAACCCAGAACGTATTTTTGCTCTGCACCATGCTTTACAATTAGGGATGAGGACGGATGAAATTTATGAGTTAACAGGTATTGACCCATGGTTTCTCGACAAAATGCAGGAAATACTAGAAGTAGAAAAGTTCCTGAAGCGACGACCACTAGACAAGCTGAGCAAAGAAGAACTTTACGAAGTTAAACGTCAGGGATTTAGCGATCGACAAATTGCTTTCGCTACTAAAACCACAGAAGATGAAGTGCGGCTGTATCGTCAAAAATTAGGGGTAATTCCAGTTTATAAAACAGTAGATACCTGTGCTGCAGAGTTTGAGGCATTTACACCTTATCACTACTCAACTTATGAATTAGAAACAGAAGTTATCCCCACCAGTAAACCTAAAGTAATGATTTTAGGAGGAGGACCAAATCGCATCGGACAGGGAATTGAATTTGACTACTGTTGCTGTCATGCAGCTTTTGCCCTGAAAGCTGCCGGTTATGAAACTATTATGGTCAACTCTAACCCAGAAACAGTTTCTACTGATTATGACACCAGCGATCGCCTTTATTTTGAACCTCTAACCAAAGAAGATGTACTTAATATTATTCAAGCAGAAAATCCTGTGGGAATAATCGTGCAATTTGGCGGTCAAACTCCTTTAAAACTATCATTACCCCTCCAAGAAGCTATAAGTAAAGATCCACAACTCCATACCCGCATCTGGGGTACTTCTCCCAATTCTATTGATACAGCTGAAGATAGAGAAAAATTTGAGAAAATTCTGCAAGAATTAAATATAACTCAACCAGCCAACGGTATAGCCCGAAGTTATGAAGATGCCCTAGTCATAGCTAGACGAATTGGTTATCCGGTGGTAGTACGTCCTAGTTATGTATTAGGAGGACGAGCAATGGAAATCGTTTACTCCGATACTGAGTTAGAAAGATACATGACCCTCGCTGTACAAGTAGAACCAGAACATCCTATACTGATTGACAAATTCCTAGAAAATGCTATTGAAGTCGATGTTGATGCGATCGCCGACCGCACAGGGGCAGTCGTTATCGGTGGGATTATGGAGCATATAGAACAAGCAGGAATCCACTCTGGAGATTCTGCCTGTGCATTACCTTCAATGTCATTACCACAAAGTATTTTAAATCAAGTTCGTACTTGGACAGCCGAACTAGCGAAATCGCTGAAAGTAGAAGGGTTAATGAATATTCAGTTTGCCATTGCTGGATTGGAAACTGAATCTCCCCAAGTTTATATACTAGAAGCCAACCCTAGGGCTTCTCGAACAGTACCTTTTGTTTCCAAAGCCACAGGCATACCTCTAGCAAAAATTGCCTCCTTAGTAATGTCAGGTAAAACCTTGGAATCCTTGAGTTTTACTCAAGAGGTCACACCAAAACACATCTGTGTGAAAGAAGCTGTACTACCCTTTGATAAATTCACCGGCACTGATACCATACTAGGCCCAGAAATGCGTTCCACAGGGGAAGTCATGGGTATAGATAAGGATTTCGGGCGGGCATTTGCGAAAGCCGAGATTGCTGCTGGAGAACGTTTACCCCTAGAAGGTACAGTATTTGTCTCCATGAATAACCGCGATAAAACTGCTGTTATCTCAGTAGTCAAAGAATTTATCAAATTAGGCTTTGCAATTATGGCAACTAGTGGAACTCGTAATATCCTCAAAGAAGATGGGCTAAATGTAGATTTAGTTCTGAAACTCCATGAAGGTCGTCCTCATGTCTTAGATGCCATCAAAAATCATCAAATTCAGTTAATTATCAATTCACCCTCTGGTGGAGAAGCCCAAAACGATGCTAGATTAATTCGTCGCACGGCTCTAAGCTATAAAATTCCTATCATTACCACCATTGCCGGAGCCAAAGCTACTGTCGCTGCAATTCATTCTTTGCAAAATACTACTTTGGATGTACAGGTTATTCAAGATTACAACATAGGAATTAATTAATGAATTAATTATAGGACGGGGGAACCTTTCCCCGTCTAAATAAAATCAAGGATTCAGAATGCCTAATTCCGGCACTCCCCGGAAGTAAATAAATTCCATTCTGCCCGCTCTGACATGAAGGAATTATTAAGTCTGTAAATCCTAACAAAAAATTATCGTTACGATTAAGTTATTTTAAGAGAATTTAATCATTTTTATGAGAACATATGAAATAGTATAAAGGTATATTTTATTACTTATGATAGTGATTCTGAAGACTGGAAAATAAGGGTAGAGCTAGGCTGCACTCGAAATTTTTCTATAAACCTATTCAGATTATTGTTAATCAATGTTACAATTTTTAATAAGAGAAGATCATGTTTAAAAAGCTACCTTTTATCTAACTCAAGGTACTTGTCTGAATAGACAAATAGCTGTAAATTTTACTATCAAGAATATAAATTGAATAATTAAGTTGTAGCCGATTATATCGGATGAGCCATATTAGCAAAGTGTGTGGGTTATCAGTCGGATTGAGGCTTACCCACAGTTTCTATTGACAATCTATCAGCAAGAATATAGCTGCCTTTTTATTTAAAACTGCTCCTTAACCTATTAATTACCGAAGAGTCGCGCCATGAAGACCGCTCAGAAACCAACAGACCTCGTGCGGACTTACCTGCGCGAAATTGGTCGCGTACCGCTATTAACCCATGAGGAAGAAATTTTTTATGGAAAACAAGTGAAGCTTGCTGCCAGCTTAAATGATGCTAAGGAATCTTTAGTCAATCAGCTTGGTCGTCAACCAACATTAGAAGAGTGGGCAGAAGCTGCACAAATTGAACCTTTAGAGTTAGCTAAAGCCATAGAAAATGGAGAGGTGGCTAAGCGTAAAATGGTAGAAGCTAACTTACGTTTAGTGGTCTCAGTAGCCAAGAAATATATTAAGCGTAATGTAGATTTACTCGACTTAATTCAAGAAGGTAGTATTGGTATGCAGAGGGGGGTGGAAAAGTTTGACCCTACCAAAGGCTACAGATTCTCTACCTATGCCTATTGGTGGATTAGGCAGGCAATTACCAGAGCGATCGCGGAAAAAGGTCGTACAATTCGTCTGCCGATTCACATTACTGAGAAACTGAACAAAATCAAAAAAGCTCAACGTCAGTTATCTCAGAAGTTAGGAAGAGCAGCAACGGTTGCTGAACTAGCGAAAGAATTAGAATTAAATCCCAAGCAAGTCAGAGATTATCTAGAAAAATCTAGACTACCTCTATCCTTAGACCTAAAATTGGGGGATAATCATGATACTGAACTTGGTGAAATGTTAGAAGACCCCAATCATTCACCAGAAGAGTTTGTTGCTCAATCATCCTTATCGTTCGATTTAGAGCGCTTAATGACACAATTGAATCCGCAACAACGAGAAGTAATAGCTTTACGTTTTGGTCTAAGTGATGGACAGCCATTAACCCTTGCGAAAATAGGCGAACGTCTAAGTATAAGTCGAGAACGGGTTAGACAAATAGAACGAGAAGCGCTTTCTAAGCTTCGTAAGTATAAAGGAGATATACGTGAGTACTTGGCAAGTTAGCCAATTTTTATCTTAATACTTTCATAAACGAGTCAACACTTAGTTATTGCTGAGTGTTGGCTTTTGTATTTAAAAGTGAGAATACCCGTTGCCTTCAGGTACGGTAAAAACGACCCACATATGAGAATAAAATTGTTACATTAGTTGGGAAATCTGAGAGAAAAGTCAAAATCTTTCACGTATTTCATAAAATAGTCATAGATATGCAGTTCACTGCGGTCAAGTCAATAAACTAGTTACAATTGTAACTATTTAACATAGACTCTGGTAGTTAAAGGAGATAAAGCGTGAGCGACCAACACCATATAGTTTCAGAACACTTTGACAGCGAACCAGAAAGCAATAATTTACTTTGGCAATACGTAAAATCATTGAGTCCAGAAGTGATAAATCAGCTATCTAAACCCGCTTCTTCTGAAGTATTTCAGGTGATGGAACGCAATATTACAGGATTATTAGGACATTTGCCTACGGAAAACTTTGATGTTGCAATTAGTACTAATAGAGAAAGTTTAGGACATCTTTTAGCGTCAGCCATGATTAGTGGCTATTTTTTGCGTAATGCTGAACAGAGAATGAATTTTGAAGAAGCACTGGAAAATGAAGAAACAAACGAATGAAGCGATATACCCAAAGGTTATCCCCAGAGCGAACGCGAGTAAGTAAGTGCAAATCTGGAATTAGTCTTGAATATATAGTTTTATATAAATTGTAGGGACATAACAATTCCATGCCCCTACTGTATTTTTATTTCAGTAATCATATGAATCAGAATAGTTCTCCTCTACCTCACAAAGTTATTGGGGTGGCTGTAATCAGGAACGAGCAAGGTCAAATATTAATCGACCGTCGTCTTCAGGAAGGTGAAATGGGGGGATTATGGGAATTTCCGGGTGGAAAAATAGAAGCCAATGAAACTATTGAAGAATGTATTAAGAGAGAAATAAAAGAAGAAATAGGAATCAATATTGAGATCGGCGAATATTTAACAACTATTGACTATACTTACACTACATTAAGAGTAACTTTGATAGTACACAATTGTCGTTATGTTTCTGGTATTCCTACAGCTATAGAATGCGACGAAATTCATTGGGTAAGAGTAGATGAATTAAAAAACTATACTTTCCCAGAGGCGAATGCACAAATAATTTCTGTATTGGAAAATTAAGTTAACGTCAGTTCGGGAAAAGTCGGTTTACTCAAGCTTGAGTAGTTCAAACAACGTCAGCACATTGATAGATACCTTTGGTAAGCAACCAACCGTATAATAAGCTTTTCAGCTTATCCCGAATAATGGTTAAGTTAGGTAGAAATTAGATAACAGTTACTAACCCTATATATTTACAGATATAGATTTATTTTTTATTTTGAATTTTTAATATCATATTTTTTCTTCCATATCCCCTGAGGAATTTTTTAGGTGGGATAAACAGGTAGAGTAAAGTGAAACCATGCTCCTCCATTCGGTGTATTATCTACCCAAATTTTGCCATAATGTGCCTGGATGATGCGCTGACACAAACATAAACCAATTCCGTAACCTTCTTTGCTTTCGTCTCTCTCTAAACGAAAGTGGTTTTCAAAAATGCGATCGCGATTATCTTCTGGAATACCAGGACCGCTATCACCTACACTAATTTGTACTTTTTGGGTAGTACGATGTAGACCTGAGACAATTATTTTCCCAGATTCGGGAGTGTATTTAATGGCATTATCTAAAAGATTTACTAGAACCTGGCGAATACGTTCGGGGTCTGCATAGACAAATGGTAAATCTTCAGGAATATCTTTTTCTAGTTCCAGAGATTTTAAGACGTAGCTAGAGCGCATCTCATCAAGGACTTCTAGAAATAATTTTCCGATGGCGACCTTCTGGGGTACTATAGGAATTCTGGTTTCTTGACCGCGAGCAACTTCTAATAATTCCGCAATCATTCTGTCAATTATCCGGGTTTGACTGCGGGCTTGTTTTAATAAATATTCTGCCATTGCTGGTTTCAAACGGATAAATTCACCTCTATCTCGATTGTAATTGGATTGCAAAGTTTCAATAGCGATCGCAGCAGCAGTCAATGGATTACGTAAGTCATGGGCTAACATCGCGATGACTCGGTCTTTGAACTGCAACTGCTCCTGAAGTTTTTCATTTTCCTGCTTTAAACTGAAAATTTCATCAGAAAGTTGTATTAGTTCTGCTGAAACGACTAAAGAATTAATTGAATCTTTTGATGCTGCTGCTGAGGCTTGATTTTTACCATCAATACCATTAACGTCATTGCCTTCAGTATTAAGTTGAGAATTCAAATAAGATTCAACCGCAACTTGCCACTTCGACCACCAGATTTTTAGCTGTCCGACAATATTACCACCTGCGAGTATCTGTCTTGGGTCTGGATGAATTTTAATCAAAGCTGGAGTCGCAACCAGTTTGAAATGCTCTGCTAAATAAGGTTGTTTTCCAACATCAACAATTTGAAGCTCAAAATGATACTTGGCTTCCTGCTCTTTTAAATAAGAGCGGATACGCTGTACCTGCTGCTTAGACTTTGGTCGTCCATCAACAAAAAGTATTAACTGTAACGGAGCTTCAGCATATATGCGCTGTTCCTGAGAAAGTTGCATGAAATCTTGTATGGGCACTGTTGATAACCCTACGGATGCTTTGGGGAAAAATAAAATTAGTAAGCAGCAGTTGATATAACAGTCGCTTTTCAAATTTAATATCTACTTGAGATTTTCTGTCCTCCTAACGTTTTAATTTTTTGATATGAAAAACTATCTTTTGAGTTTGAGTTTACCCTTGCTATTAATTGCTTTACAAAGTAATTCGATAGCCATGGAATCTCAGTCGTCATCTTCTCCGAATAAAAATGTTTCGTCAAGTCCCCAAAAGGGTTTTTATGCCGTTACGGGAAAGCTAGTACAAGAACAGATTAATCTAGTTGCTCGTATTGAGAAAGCTATGTTAGCAGCAGATCCCAATCGGATGAGAGTCGTGAGAGGACAACTATTTCATCAATTTAAGTTAGTGGAAGGATTTCTGAATAGGTATCGGAGAAACTCCGGGAACCAAAACTGTAAATCCAAAATTGAATCAAAAGGTGATAGTTTCTCTTCCCTATTAAGTGCAAGTGAATCCCAGCAACAAATTTACTGTGGTTTGTATGCTTACAATCAAGGTTTGGTGAAACTTGTGCCCGTTTTAGATAGATTATTATCCAGACGTGGCGAATCAGCGATGGTGAGAAAGTTACCTTTGGTAAGTGGAGAAAGAGTATTTCATCCAGTGCTTTCATTATCGTCTGTACAAACACCATCACTACATAAACAAGCAATACCCTTTGCAACTCTTGAGCCGAGGTTAGTTTTGCCTTTACATCAAACTATCGGTAGCCAAGTGAAAAAAAGCTTAGCTAATTACAATCAGCCAATACAGCCTGCGATAGCACAACCGCCAGAAACATTAGCGATTTTCGATATTATTAAAAATAATCTCAACTTAGCCAAAAACGCTTTTCCTTCTTCTCATCAATTTCAAGATCCTAGAAAAACTGATGCTGCTCTCAATAGTTTTGCTTATGACATAGATCCACAAGAGCCACAAACTTATGCAAAATTTTTAAAGATACCATCAACTGGTATATTCAGAGTTCTGCATCGTCGAACATTTCAACGAAGACTGAATCATTTGCAGAATAGATTGGGAAAGGATGTTATCAAAAGTTCCACCGAGTCAATAAGCAATATATCTCAAGGGCATCTCCATAGGGAACGCCTTTTATTTCCAACTTTAAATAAATCTAAAAGTGGTTTTATATCAATATTACCACTCCAGTTAGTTAATGATGTACCGTCTAATCCAAATTCTGCCTATAACTTCGGAATACTTGGAAAAGGAATAGACTATAGCTTCATGATTGATGTTGGAGATATTTCTTTAGAAAGTTTGGACGGGGATTTAAAAAATATTTCTCCCGATGTGAAAAATTTTATTCTTGGTTATCAACCACCAACGCTGCTAAATGATTTACAGATAGATAAGCGACGCTTTTTCACAGGTAAATATTCTAATCAGGATAATTCCCTCCAGATATCAGCTACTGCACCAGCTAAATTAAATCACACTTATTTAGCAAGAACATTTCAGTTTCAGCTACCAGATGCGATCGCTTTTAGCGGATGCAAACCCATCATCGCTTGTGGAGAAATTATTTCAGAAAGTCAACGTCGTTACTTAGATCAAATATTAGAGATACAAAGCAGCGATATTGTCATAGCTTTTCGTCCGGTTCGTCGCCGTTCTGATGGTAGTTATACGGTGCTTTGGCGAGTTGTCAAGCAGTTTGAAAACCCAATCATTAGAGATTTAGAGAAGTACATCAAGTATTAACTATCATAATATTAATACCTATTCTAGGGGAGAATAAGGCTGGAGCTAGGCTGTTGACTTTGTGATAATTTTCGTGTTTTTGCCTCATGTTGTTTTTGTGTCTTTCCTAGTTACCAGTCTCCGGCTGGGAATAGATTGCTCCAGACGCTAAGGTAAACCAAAAACCGAAGGACTCTACTATAGGATCCATGTCTTTCCTGTCTACGCTAATCTAAGAATAGAGAATTTTTATGTGATATTGCAGTGGTTCTTGATAAAAGTTTCCGATATCTTCTGGGTCTAGCTCTTTTAGCTACACTCAGTAGCGCTTGTGCCAATAGTCCCATCGCCAAAAATTTAGAAGAATCCTTTGCATCAGACCCAAAACTAAAAGATAATCCAGTTTTTGGTACAACTGAAGTTGCTCAGAAAGAAGAAAAATCGAAATCAATTACCGACCTACCAACCGATTTTCCTAAGAAACTTCGGTATCCCAATGCTGTACTCAAAAAAGTTGATCGAGAAGACAATAAAAAAATAGTTTCTACTTTGTGGCAGAGTCCCGATCCTAGTAATATTATTGCGGGTTTCTATCTGAACGAATTACCGAAAGATGATTGGAGGATTCTAGAGCAGAAAGATAATCAGCAGCCATCAATTATCCAAGCCCAACGCAACAATATACAACTGAAAATTACAATTCAGCCTCAGTCTGTAACTAATCCTCAGCCTAATCAACCCCAAACAAATACGGAATTAATAGTAGAATATACAGCCGATACTACTGCTAATACCTTAAATACTACCCCTGAATCTAGGGATATTAGAAATATTACACCATCTCCAGGTTCTGCAACTTTTATTGGTCCTACTTTACCTGAAAACTTTTCTCAATCTTCCTCAGCTTCTACACCCTCTAGTACATCAGCGAACTTAAGTAAAGTACCGCAACAACTAAAAACTTATATTCAAGATGTCCTAGCTTTGGGTGTTTTAGACCAAACTTCTAGCCAAGTAAAAAACAACTCTGGTAATTCTACGAGTTACCTAGAACTAAATAAAACTATTACTCGCAGTCAATATGCTCGTTGGTTAACAAATACCCACAACAGAATGTATGTTAACCTACCAGCAAAGCAAATTCGTTTGGCATCAGAAAGCAGCAAATCAGCTTTTAATGATGTACCACCAACACATCCTGATTTTAAAGTGATTCAAGGATTAGCAGATGCAGGTTTGATTCCTAGCTCTTTATCCGGTGATTCTACCCAAGTTCTGTTTCAGCCAGATGCACCTCTAACTAGAGAGCAACTAATTTCCTGGAAAGTTCCTTTAGATACCCGTCAAGCCTTACCCAAAGCTACAATCGATAGCATTAAGCAAACCTGGGGTTTTCAAGATGCAGCAAAAATTAGCCCAAAAGCTTTGGGAGGGATACTGGCAGATTTTCAGAATGGTGAAAAGTCAACTATTAGAAGAGTATTTGGTTATACCAGAATATTTCAACCGAAAAAGCCTGTAACGGCTGCCGAAGCAGCAGCAGCTCTTTGGTATTTTGGTACAGAAGGTGAAGGTATATCAGCAAAGGATGCTTTGAGTCTAAATCGACAATAAAAATATACTCAAAACGGTTTCAAGCTATAAATGTCAAACTACGACAATTTATTTCAAGTAATTTCACAATTGGTTATGTGCCACTCTCCATCTGGTGAAGAATGGGAAATTAATCAGTTTTTGCGATCGCGATTTAGTGATTTGGGTATAAATGTTTGGACAGACAATGCTGATAATATAATTGCTAAAATACCTGGTAAAGATTCTAGTATTTCTGTAGCTATTACCGCTCACAAAGATGAAATTGGCGGTATTGTTAAATGCTTAGGTAATGAAGGTAGAGTGGAAGTAGGGCGATTAGGAGGCTCTTATCCATGGGTATATGGTGAGGGGGTAATAGATTTAATTGGGGACAAACGAACTATTAGCGGAATTCTTAGTTTTGGTTCCCGTCATGTTTCCCATCAGTCACCACAAAAGGTTTATCAAGAGTCTGCTGCCTTGAAATGGGAAAATGCTTGGATAGAGACTAAGTGTAGCTTTGAAGAGCTAGAAGATGCTGGGATTCGACCGGGAACTAGAATGGTTGTCGGTAAGCATCGCAAGCATCCGATACGTTTAAAAAATCATATAGGTAGTTATACTTTAGACAACAAAGCATCTTTAGCTATTTTACTCGCTTTAGCAGCAGAATTAGAACAGCCAGCAGTGGATATATATTTAGTAGCTTCAGCTAAAGAAGAAGTTGGTGCTGTTGGGGCATTATATTTTACTCAGAAACAGCATATAGATGCTTTAATAGCCTTAGAAATTTGTCCTTTATCTGAAGAATATCCTGTTGAGGACGGGGACAATCCAGTAATTCTTTCCCAAGATGCTTATGGTATATACGACGAAGACTTAAATAAGCAGCTATGGGAATGCGGACAAAGATTAGAAATACCAGCCCAATTTGCCACCCTGAGTGGTTTTGGTAGTGACGCTTCGATTGCGATGAAATTCGGTCATGTTGGTCGTGGAGCTTGTTTGAGCTTTCCTACCGAAAATACCCATGGATATGAAATTGCTCACTTAGGAGCGATCGCAAATTGTATGGAGTTATTAAAGGAGTTTTGCAAAACAGGATTGCATCGGAGGTAACAATCTATTGCACTTCAGGAAACTTGATACCAACAATTTTTACAATAATCCTATAAATCTAAATATCTAAATTTAAAGAGGGGAAATGCCTAAAACTGTTGCCGAAGTGATGACCCATAACCCAAGTATGGTTCGGCAGGGGACACCCTTGCAAGAAGCGATTAAAATCTTGGCAGAAAAAAGCATTAGCGGACTACCTGTAGTTGATGATGACGGAACTCTTATTGGTGTGATTTCAGAAACCGACTTGATGTGGCAGGAAACAGGTGTGACCCCACCTGCGTATATTATGCTTCTTGACAGCGTAATTTATCTGAAAAACCCTGTTACTTATGAAAGAGATTTACACAAAGCATTAGGGCAGACAGTAGGAGAGGTGATGAGTAAAAACCCGGTAACTATTTCTCCCGATGAATCTCTGAAAAAAGCTGCTCAATTAATGCACAATCGCAAAATTTCCAGGCTACCTGTAGTTGACGAAAAAGGACAAGTAATTGGTATTCTTACCCGTGGTGATATTATCAAAACTATGGCAGCAAACGATAATTAATCGCTTTATTCTTTTTATATTCGTTGCACAACCAAAAAAATTTAATTAACATTTAGTCTGCAAAAATGCTTTTGTATGGTTATGCTGGCTCTTAATTAGAGCAACATTTTTAAAATTAAATTTTCAATATCTAAACCATAAGCGCTAATTTCATATTGCCTCTTGAGGCTGCTTTGATAAAAATTAGGATAGTTAAATGAGTATTACCCCCGAATCTGTGAAGCAAATGCTAAGTTCGGAAGAATTAGGCGATCGCTTGCGAGGAGTAAATCAAATACGTCAATTAGAACCATCAGTAGGTTTTGAATTAGTACAAACTGCCATTAAGGATGAAAACTCCCGGGTACGCTACTCAGCAGTGAGTATGTTAGATACTTTAGGAGGACAAGACTTAGAATTATCTTTACAAATACTACGTGATCGCTTATTCAATGACTCGGAAATAGACGTGCAAGCAGCAGCAGCAGACTGTTTGGGAGGACTTAAATTAACCCAAGCATTTGATGATTTACAGCAAATTTATCAGACTAGCGGGGAATGGATTATTCAACTAAGTATTATCGCTGCATTGGGTGAATTAGGAGAACCAAAGGGTTTTGATTTACTTAGCGAAGCATTATCTTCAGAAAATGAATTAGTTCAAGCTGCTGCTGTTAGTTCCTTAGGAGAACTAGGAGATAGTAGAGCTGTATCTCTACTGTCACCTTATGCTGAAAGTTCAGACTGGCAAATACGTTACAGAGTCATACAGTCCTTGAGTCTTTTAGGTGGTACGAATGCTAAATCTATTATTCAGAAACTAGCAAAGGATGAAGTAGAAGCTGTTTCTAAGGAAGCGCAAAGATGTTTATCTGAAAATTAAATCAGTTAGTTCTCAGAAAATTTAGGTTAATCAAAATGGCGGTTCTCATTTGAAATATGGGAACCGCTTTTGACTTCTTGCAGATTCATACAATACCTAATGCAATATAAGGCGATCGCTTGACATTTAAAACCAGTCTCTAAGTCAATATCGTTGCCGTTAAGTCTAAAAATTAAACATATATAAATTTTTTTTATTAGTAAATAAAGGTTTTAAAAACTCCACTTAATCTATATGTAAATTCAAGATAAATTTCAGGAGAAACATCAGGTATAACAATTGAATCAAGTATTTAGAAAATTTTTTAATGTATTAAAAATACTACTTAGATTACGT
The DNA here is from genome assembly GCA_039030795.1 of Cyanobacteria bacterium P01_A01_bin.84. Taxonomy (GTDB): domain Bacteria; phylum Cyanobacteriota; class Cyanobacteriia; order Cyanobacteriales; family Nostocaceae; genus JBCCDM01. The sequence goes on along the minus strand of JBCCDM010000126.1, from coordinate 1,036 downwards.
ATTTTTCCTAAAGTTATTCTGAGAGTCAAGATACAGTAAATACCCGCAAAAAATAATGACAATAGGTATTACACGGAACTAATATACAAACATGGTTACAAAAAACCAGCCAGAAAAACTCTTTAACAACTCAAAGAATAAAAATATTAAAGAAAAAATCATGACCAACTTTAAGATTTTAGGAAAAGTATTAGCAGTATCTACTGTAGCTTTAAGCGTTTTTGTTACTGCTGGATCCGCAAATGCACAAAGCTTTGTACCTCAGCAAGAAGGTGAAGTCAAACTAACAAATCTTAACTGTTTAACTGGAAACTGTATTGAAACTGAAAATAATTACGGTTTTAAAGTTACTAGCTTAGATTATTTTCAAGACTTGACAGATGGTAACGGTCAACCCTTAGCAAATTCAAATAAATACGGTAAAAGCCTACTTTTTGTAGACCAAAAAGGAACAGCAAATGACTACGGTTTCGGAATCAAGTTCAAAGCGAATGATGCAGGTACCAATCCCATTACCGAGGCTTTTTGGTTACGTCCTTTAGGAATGGACAAAGATGGTAATCCAATCGAGGGAGGTGAATTAGAAGTAGGAAGATTCTTATTTGAGTTTGTCAATCCAGTTGCAAGTTTAGACCTCGACTTTTTAGATGTAGAAGAAGATAAGTTTCCTTTTAGTAGTATCCTGAAAGTAAATGGAAATAATAACTTTGCTCAATCTTTAGAGAAAGGTCCTGACGACAACATTCAAACTGTAAAGCTCAAGAATGTAAGTTCTTTTGTAGTTCAGTTAGGGAATCCTGGAGTTAATAGTGATATCTTTAAGAAAACAGGTGATGGTGTTAACTTACAAGTTGCTAAGACTCCGGAACCAACAGTTACATTCAGCCTTGCAGCCTTGGCGATCGCAGGAATGTTTGGTGCTAAAAAGCGTAGAAATTCTGCTAAGGGTGCATGAATTTGAATCTTAATAAATAGCTTTTATTAAAATTATCAGGATTCTTATCTACTTCTTATATAAAACTAGGGTATCAACATC
>JBCCDM010000125.1:0-15019 GCA_039030795.1 Cyanobacteria bacterium P01_A01_bin.84 | reverse complement strand
CTAATATTTGTGAATTTTCAATTAATATAATATAAATATTGCGTTACTTGAAAATTTACAGATAGTCCAAGTCCTAATGGGAGTAATCTCATTCCCATTAAAAGAGGATCGATCTATCTTGAAATTAAAAACGCCGATTCATATGTGAATCGACGTGCATCTTGATTAATCTTGAGTTCCTGGTGGAAATAATTTATAATTTTATGATTTAATAGCAATTTTCTATGAAAATGAGTGGAAAAAACTATTGTTATATCATGTCCGCTTGAAGACTTACGATAAAATTAACGCCTAAATTCTGAAATACAATAACTCTGACAATTTTTTATCGTAAATGATTTACCAAACTTGATATTATCTGTAACTTTAGATGAAACCGGTATTACTAGTAGAAGTCTGCGGAAATAAATTAACTATTCATAACTTTGAAGAAAGGGGCAAGGGTAAGGGATAAAGGAAAAGCCGAAATGATAGCCTTATTTTAGCCGTGTCTTACTAGTAAAACCTAATAATATTGTTTATACAATAGGTGCAGGTAAAGAATGATTACTGATTAACAAATTTTCAAATTCTTCGGTAGAAACTGGTGGACTGAGAAGAAATCCTTGTACCAAATCACATTGTTGCGATCGCAGAAAATCAAGGTCTTCTTGTTTTTCTATACCTTTGGCAATAACTTTGACATTTAGACTTTTTGCCATCTGAATTAATCCAGTAATAATTGCCGATTTTTCTTTATCTTGAGCAATCTCATGAGTAAAGTAACGGTCAATTTTTAAAGTATTAATGGGTAGTTGTTTTAATGAAAGTAAAGAAGAATTACCAGTTCCAAAATCATCAATTGCAATTCTTACTCCTAAAAATCGTAAATTTTCAATAATGGAAACCGATGGATGAAAATCTTTCAGAATTAGACTTTCAGTAATTTCTAGTTCCAGAGAATTTGCAGGTAAACTATTTTCAGTCAAAAATTCTGAGATTTTATTAACTAAATCTGGTTGATTAATTTGATGGGATGACAAGTTTATAGAAAAATTTAACTGTGGAAGTCCTGCATCGCACCAGATTTTTGCTTGCTTACATACTTGTTCTAATATCCATTCACCAATGGGAATAATAAAACCAGTAGATTCTGCTAAAGGAAGCAACTCAGCAGGAGATATTAATCCTAATTCTGGACTTACCCAACGAACCAAACTTTCAGCAGCAGTAATCTTGCCAGAAACAATATCAAATATTGGTTGGTAGTAAACTTTAAATTCTTGTAAATTACCTCCTTCTATAGCCTTACGCAAGCTAGTCTTAATAATTAACATTTCTGGAGAAAAGCTGTTAACTGTTTGAGATTGACTATTAGAAAGATATTTTTTTAAGGTTTCATGTTTATCTAGACGACTAATAATTGCGCTAAGTAACTCTGCTCTTGTAAATGGCTTAGTGAGATAATCATCTGCACCCAAGTCCATACCTTGACGAAAGTCTGCTCTGCTAGCTTTTGCTGTAAGAAAAATCAGAGGAATTGCAACTGTTGATGCTTCATTGCGTAATTTATTCAATACGCCATAACCATCAAGGTTTGGCATCATTAAATCACAAATTATTAAGTCTGGTATATGTGTAATAGCTAAATCAATACCAACTTTACCATCGGGAGCTGCAACAACTTCAAAACCTTCAGATTCTAACAATTCCGATAAATTTTCTCGTACAGGTGCTTCGTCTTCAATTAGTAGAATTCTTGACATAATTTTCCTCTATTTACGTTTTATTATTTAATGGTAGATTGATTATGAATGTTGTTCCCTGATTTAATTTGCTATCAACGCTAATACGACCATGACAAACTTCAATACATTCTTTGACAATTGCTAAACCTAATCCAGTTCCTGAAATATTGCCAATGTTTTTAGCTCGATAAAAAGAATCAAATATATGTGGTAAATCTTCGTCATCAATACCAATACCTTTATCTTCTATTATAAATACAGCTTCATTATCTTGAGCAGTTAAAGTAAAATCCACTGTACTATGAGATGGAGAATATTTAATTGCATTTAGTAATATATTACTTAATATACTATTTAATACTTGTCCATCCATATATGCCGATATAGTTTGACAGTGTGTTTGAAAATTCATACGCACCATATTTTGGTTGTGATTATTTTGATTTTGAAATTCTTCTACTAACTTATTGCAATATTCAACTAATTCTAGATGAACTAAAATTAACTCTAGTTTTTTTGCTTCTGCTTTGCTAAAAGTCAATACATCTTCTAGCATATTCGTCATATGTATTACGGATGTTTTAATGCGAAGAAAATGTTTGTTTTTCTTTATATCATCCCATTTATGATGATAATTTTCTAATAATTCTGAGGAAGAGAGGATAGTACTTAAAGGAGTACGAAATTCATGGGATGTCATGGTGATAAAGTCAGACTTTAGTTGATTAATTCCTTTTTCTGCCTCCAGAGCATCTCGTAATTGTTGTTCTAATTGTTTAATTTCTGTGACATCAGAATGAATGACTATATAATTAGTTAGCAATCCTTGATAGTCGTATACACAACAAATATTTAAGTCGTTAAAATATTTAGTTTTATTTTTACGATAGCTAGATATTGTAACTGTACGTTTTATTGCTTCTGCAATTAATGCTTCAATTTCATTTTGATCTTGCACAGTTTGATAGTTGGTGAGAAAAAAGTCTCTATTTTTACCTATAGCTTCACTTACAGGATAACCAGTGATTTTTTCAAATTTTGGATTTGCATAAATAATCGGTATATTAGGTAAAGTTGCATCAGCAATAACAATACCATCAGTGCTTGTTGCGATCGCTTTCTTGTGGAGTTTTAATTCTGTTTCTATACGTATTTTTTCACTGACATCAGTAAATATAATCACTTCACCAATGCGAGCGCCATTCCGGTCTTTTATGACATCTGCTTGTAGTTCCACATCAATTAAGCGATTGCTGCAACTAATTAATGTGACTCTGTCAGACCATGGTTCTCCTTGTTGTAAATAATTCAGAGTCTTTATTGCTGAGACCTTACTCCTAAAGATAGCGGTAGTACCCCCGATTCGATTTAATTCTTCACAAGAGTATCCAAATAACTGTGTAAATGCTTTGTTTAAATAAATAACATTACTATGAGCATCAGTAATAAGGATAGAATCACTCAGACTCTCTAAAGCTTTACGAAAACGTAAAAGAGATTCTTCAGCGATCTTATGCTCTGTAATATCTTCATAGGTACAAAGGATACCTATGACATCACCTTGAGAATTATTTAAAGGAATTCTGTTAATATTTAACCAGGTTTGTTCTAAATTAGAATCAATATTTCCATTCTTACTGCAATTTTGTCGAGTTTCGATTCTATGATAGTCTGGCTGATTATCCTCCATGACTCTGATATCCCTTTGAGAATAAGCCAATGCTTCTTCTTTTGTCCAAGCTAAGTCATAGTCTGTTTTATTAACAATATCATCACAACTATTCTTGAGGGCATCCTGGGCAAACTTGTGATTGCAACCAAGATACACACAACTTCTATCTTTCCAAGAAATACTTTGGGGAATATTATCTATTACTTTTTGCAACATCTGTTGCGATCGCTGCAATTGTTCTTGTAATACCTGACTTTTAGAAATTTCCTCTACTAATTGCTGATTCATTTCTATAACAGCATTAGCGCGAGATTCCATTTGAATTGCTAATTCCGCATTCATCTGCTTTAGTGCTTTCTCTAACTTTTGATGCTGGGTAATATCAATTCCTATTAACACTGCGGCGGTATTTTGTTGATACTTTTGAGCAATAATTAAATAAATATGGCTATTCTTTTTTTGTTTGATTTCAACAATTGTTGATCGAGTGAAATCCGAACCATGTAAAAAATCATTTATAAATTGTGTAAAAGCAGGACTAATTTCCATAAATCCTACTTCTTGACCTACAAAATCAATGGGAGATAAGTCAAAAAAGTCAGATAAACGCTTATTTACACCAAGATAATACCCCTGGGAACTAACCCAAGAAATATAACCGGGTAAAGCGTCTATTACAACTTGTAAATCTTTTTTTAAATCTTGTTGTAAATTTTGGGAAGCGTCTTTAGTAATATATAATGAGGATTCTTGGTTGGATAAAGCTGCGGGTACAGAAGGGAAGGATCGATCTTGAGTTGGTGTAGGTTCTTCTAGGTTAAACTTTAAATTACGACAAAAATTTTTACTAGTAATAATTCCAATTAAATTTGTTTGTTCATCAATAACTGCAAGCAAACCTAATTGATTTTGATTTAAAAGCGAGAGTACATATTCAGTGTTCTGAATATTTGACCATGGGATCGAATCGATAGAGGTCTGCATAACTTCAGATACTTTCATGACTTTGAAGTTATCACCATCAGTCATGAAACTAACGATATCTGAGTTGGTTAATAAACCTAAGAGATGTTTATCTTCTACTACTAATAAGAAATTATAATGCGACTCATGCTGACACATTTTTGCGATCGCATCAAATACTGATGTTTCTTTTGTTACAGTTGGCGGATAAAAATCAACTACCGCAGTTGGAGATGATAGCGTCAGCATCTGAGTTAATAAGTTTATAATCAAGTATAACCAATCACAAATATTTGAATATAAATAATAAAAATGTAATGTATATTTACCTTAATATATTGACCCTCAAATGCTTGAAGTGGCTTGAGTGGAAACCCGTAATAGTCTGTGGCTAAAAATCATAGTTTTTTCATCAAAACTATATCAATATTTAGCTTTTAGCGTCACCCTCTGATGCTAAAAGCTAAATATTTCTTAACTAGATAGCTATTAGTTAAAAGCGGCTTAAATCCCTGTTTTATTATAAGAATATGATTTACTATCCGATTTTAATGAAAAACTGTTATATTAATTCTCTTAGTCATGAAGATGAGTATTCCAATCAAACATCTCTTCTAATTCTTTTGCTGCTTTAGGTTCAGGCTCATCTACTGGAGAAACCCGCCAAGTGATATTTTTGTTTTCCAAGGTATCACTTAAAGTTTGTTCTAAAATTATCCCTAGATTTTCCCATGATATGTCGTTTCTTTTCAGCAACCATCTGACCTCTTGCAACGCCATATATGCTACACGTTCTTCTTCCGTATCTATCAGGCGATCACTTCTTATAGGGTCTTTTTGTACTGCAATTAAGGCTTCCTTGACAACTTTCTTAACTTCTGAGTGTAAATCTTTTTTCCCTCTATTATATTGCCTGTGCCAGCCCCGCTTGCCTGTAGCATATAGAGGTGGTAGACGGTTGAGAGCATAGGCTGTAATGTCATATGCTTTTATGTGTTTTTTAATATTGGGAGGTAATATCTGTAGCTGCTCTTCCACTTCTTCAATCACTACAGTTTCCATCACATTTTGGTAATTTCTAATGAACATTTTCCGCTTAGAGTTCTGACTGGAAGACTTCTGCGATGGATAGCGAATAACATTTTCCATGGCGTATTTAAAGTAATATGGTATTAATACTTTTGTGTTTATATATTGCCCAAAAAGCTCAGTTTAATAACATTTTTCAATATTTTTTGGAAAAATATTGAATTTTAGTTTTCTCAGTTTCTACCCAAAATCTATAAACTAAAATAATAAATAAATTACATTTCATCACAAGTATAAGTGTTTACAGGTTTTTCTCTCCTATTCTTGAGATAATCTGCACGATAAGGTTGAGTTTGACTGATAAGTTTGACTCATAAGTAAAAAAATATACAGTATACAGTCATTTATAAAAAGTAGGCATCAAAAAATGAGTGAAGCAGTAGAGTCTAAAAAGTCATCTGCATTTTCTAAAGTCAAACAGACCTTGATTGGCGTTGTGATAGCTATTTTAGCTGGTGCAGGAATTTTTGGAATTGGATGGTGGCAAGGTAGTAATAAGGCGAATTCGCAACAAAATATCGGCGATCGCCAGGTAACATTGTTAGAAACTCAATTAGATCAAGCAAAGAGTCAAATAGAACAGACAAAAAATTATGCCTATTTGATGCAAGCACGTGCAGAACTTTATCACACTGCTGTAGACTTAGACCGACGCAACTTTGGTACTGCTAATACTCGTTTGCAAGAAGCTGCGATCGCTTTAGGTAAAGTCAAAGATATTAATAGCACTATAGATACTACGAAAGTGTCTTCTTTACAAAAGGAGATTTCTCAAATGAATATTAATGTTGCAGTCAATTTAGAAGAACAACGTCAAAAAGTGTTAGGTTTTGTAAACAAATTGAATCGTGTAATTCCAGAAGACTTAGAAGCAGTCACTGCTACAGAGCCTAATACTAAACAAAATTAAGCTTTCTGAGAAAAGTATTTTTATAAATCATGACGATTTCACAAATTTAAGATTACTGTTAATTTCCTGATTAAACATCTGCAAGCCCTAAATATACCTAAAATATGCTCACTGCCATAAACTCAGTAGAGACATTTAATTTAAAGTCTCTACTGCTTTAGAAAATAGCTCGTCGCTCTAGAATATTTTGGATTTTGAACTGAGGTTTTGAACTGAGACTTTGTACCAAAATTTTGAATTAAAATTTTGCTTTGAGATTTTACATTTTTAATCAGAATGCAAAATATTCTTGAAATGTTATTGCAGATGCTTTTTTTCTTTTACCCTGATGATATTATTTTATTAGAGAGCTAAGTAAATTGATAAATATAACAATCTTATACTAGTTACCTATTAAGTACCATAGAGACAATACTTGTATATATGACTAGCGTATTGCAAGCTTTTGAGGTACATATTTCTCCTGTTCTCTCAAGCACAAAGACGGGTGCAGGTTAACGAAGTGCAAGAGTTGCTAACTGCTCTCTGGCTTAAAATGATGGCATATATCTCACCTCTTCCCGAAAACGGCTACAACTTCACTATGTCAATCCATCTACAAGTCCCCAATGTGTAACTACATCTGAAACTATACTTAAACAACACCTGAGAACAGGATTATATAAAACTGTTACATCAAAATATTTTTTGGTTACAGAGTACCTAAGTTCATAATATTTCAGTAAATTCAGTTATATCTCTACAGGTTTTGACCAGCTTGAATAGAACGTACTTCACCATTGCGACGGATAATAGCCTCTTTACCAGTAATTTCAACTAACGTCCAACCGCTAGAACCTATAGCTTCACCTTTACGAATTTGTAAATCGGCACCTTCTACCTTGAATATAGCAGCAGATTTATCGCCCCAATCCATAACAGCTTTCAATTCATGTTTGGTAATAGTCTTAGCTGTTGCAATTTCTTGCTTTTGTTCCTCTACAGGTGGCTTTTTTGCAGTAGGTAGTTTGGGAGGGGTAGGAGCTGACGGTATAGCAGGTAATAGAGCAGATATTGGTTTGGAAGGTTGCTTAACAGCAATAGGATTTTTACCAATATTTACAGGTTTTAATCCGGTCCTAATGGCTGCAAAGGCAGCGTTTCTTACTGCTTTGCTTGCAACTTTCACCGAATTTGCTGCTGATGGCTGAGACTTTTTCGGTGGTGTTAGTTTCTTTGGAGCGCTTGCTATTGATGGTGGGTTATAGCGCATTGGTGCAGGTGCTTTATACACAGGAACATACACTCGTTTCACACGTTCAATCACTCGCGTATACCGACTAGGTACTGGTGGTAATGCATTACTTGCATTGGTTACGGGTGGTAAATTGGCAAAGGATTTGGTGGATGATGTATTGCTAGCAATATTTTGAGAAGTTTGAGAAGCTTGAGAAATTAAACCCTGTGGAATTTTTGCTGCACTTAGATTGCGTGCAGATAATCCTTTACTCTCAACCTTTTCATTACCAATTGCTGTTAATGCTCCAAGCATATAGTTGACTAGCTCAGTCTGAGCATCTACCTTCCTATTTGGAGGTAATTGCTTTTGGATGCGCGGTTCTCTCAAAGCTTGCTGAAAAGAGCTAGAAGCTAAACGGTTCAATAACCCAGAGTTAACTAACCAAATCATTCCCCCCACAACTGCACCGAAACTTGCTGCTCTAGTAAGAAATTTACCCCAAGCAAAACGAGATTTTTTTCGGATTTTTTGCTTTGATGCTTTTACTTCAGACCGATCGACCAAAACAGTTTTGATTTGATTGTTCAAAACTTGAGGAGGTTTTACAATCTGCAAATTTTCTGGTACAACAATTTGCGGTACTTTAATATTTACCTTCTCAGAGTATTCTCGTTGTACAGTCCGAGAACTTAAGTTTCCTCCTTTCTCGAGAGCTCGATCTAAATCGGAAAAGAGATCGTCCATCAAACCATCAGCATAAGCATCCATAGACCAAGCTTCGCTGGTAATTAGCTCCTCTGATGGTTCAGGAAGAATCATATCGGTGCTGATTTTTCGTGACATAGCAATCTTCAAAAAGTAACTTTCAGTAGAGAATTCCTCCTCTATCCCCTGGCAGTGTAAGAATTACAATTAAGTATCTCAGTTTCTGCCCGGACTTAACAAATAATTTACGTTTAATGTGTATTAGGTTTTGGCTATTAGGTTTTAGCTATTATCTAATTAGGTTTTAGCTATTATCTAAAAGCTAATAACTAACAGTTGAATCTAAGTATGAAACGGATAAGAGTAACAATCAATATGGTATATTGATGTCATTAATCATACCAGTCTTATACAGGTATACCCTACTACTATAATCGAGCTTTATGAAATTTTTTTGAAGATAATGGCTGTATGTCTTGACAGTCATCGTTTTTACGCAATTCTATATAAATTAATAATGCATTTATATCCGCAGGATTCACGCCTCCAATGCGGCTAGCTTGACCAATACTGAGTGGTTTTACTTGATTTAGTTTTTCTCTAGCTTCTTTAGATAAAGTATCAATTTTGGCGTAATCTAAATCTGCACTTAGTTGCCGATTTGCCTGACGAGCTATTTGTTCAATTTGATTTTGCTGTCTCGCTAAATAGCCAGAATATTTAATATCTATTTCTGCACCTTCTTTCTGTTCCCTTTCTAATTGGGGATCTCCGAGATTGTAACTTTCAAGATTAACGTAGTGGAATTTGGGACGACGCAATAAATCTGCCAGGGTTATGGAACCTTTTATTTTTTGTTTAGTAGCTTGAGCGATCGCTAATCCTGCGGGGTCGTTTTCTTTGACTCTGGTAGAGTAGAGTCTTTCTTTTTCAGCAGTAATCTTGGCTTGCTTATTACTAAACAACTCCCAGCGACGTTTGTCAATCAAACCAATCTCTTTACCTAAAGGAGTTAAACGTCGGTCTGCATTATCAGAACGCAATACCAAACGATATTCAGAACGACTAGTTAACATTCGATAAGGTTCGCGTAAGTCTTTGGTACACAAGTCATCTACCAATGTACCCAAATAACTTTCTTCCCGGGGGAAAATAATCATTTCCTCAGAATGAGCAAATTTTGCTGCGTTAATTCCTGCAACAATTCCCTGTGCTGCTGCTTCCTCATAACCCGTAGTTCCATTTATTTGCCCAGCACAAAATAATCCAGCAATTTTTTTGGTCATCAACGTCGGAAAACACTGAGTTGCTGGTAAATAATCATATTCTACTGCATAAGCAGGACGCAGCATTGTGCAGTTTTCCAAACCAGGGAGACTACGCAGCATTTGCAATTGTAAATTCTCTGGTAAACCAGTAGAAAATCCTTGAATATACAGTTCTGGAATATCCTTTCCTTCTGGTTCTATGAAGATTTGATGACTTTCCTTGTCCGCAAAACGAACTATCTTATCTTCTATGCTGGGACAGTAGCGGGGTCCTTTCGCTTCCACCCAACCCCCATATACTGGTGAGAGGTGTAAATTTTCCCGAATTAGACGATGAGTTTCGGGTGTAGTCCGAGTTATATGACAAGGAATTTGTTCTCTTTCAACCCATGCATCGGGGTCAAAACTAAACCAACGAGTTTCTTCGTCTCCTGGCTGGAGCTTCATTTTACCGTAATCTACAGAACGCTTATCAACCCTGGCTGGGGTACCTGTTTTTAAACGTCCGGTCTCAAATCCTAAACGATTTAGAGTTTGGGTCAAACCAACAGCAGCAAACTCTCCTGCTCTCCCTGCGGACATTGATTTATTACCAACCCAAATTTTTCCACCTAAGAAAGTACCAGTGGTCAAAATTACGGCTTTACACTCAAAAGCAACCCCAAAATAGGTTTCAACCCCTATAACCTGTTCATTTTTATCTAGAACCAAGTCTGTTACCATACTTTCGCGGAGAAACAAATTTTCCTGATTCTCCACAATCCCCTTCATCACAGCCGCATATTCTCTTTTATCCGTTTGAGCCCGCAATGCCCAAACAGCAGGTCCCCGTGAAGAATTGAGAATCCGTTTTTGTAGGTAAGTCCTATCCGCCATTTTGCCAATTTCCCCACCCAAAGCATCAACTTCATGGGTTAACTGGGACTTTGCAGGACCTCCCACTGCGGGATTACACGGTTGCCAAGCAATTTTATCCAAGTTTAGAGTAAGGAGCAAAGTCCGACACCCTAAACGTGCTGTCGCAAGGGCAGCTTCACAACCTGCGTGACCTGCACCTACAACAACGATATCAAAAGCATCTTGGAAGTCAACTTGATTTTGGGCAACGTGACTTTGAGAACTCATACTCGCATAGTCGTACTTAATGAACTGGTTAATTGATAGACCGAGAAGCTTCTATCAATGTTACTCTGCCGTCTGAGGATAAGTAACATTGACTTAATTCTCAGCTATTTATTCTAACAATAACAGAGGTTATTCTTTTTGATGGGAAATTACGTATTGAGAAGATTATTCAAGCGATCGCTATAGGTGGAGAAATTTTTCCAGGGGGAAATATTAAACACACAGTTGGTGTCTTTGTCAAAAATTTGAATTTCTCATTTTTAAGTCTTTTAAGTGCGGTAGTTTGCATAACGGTCGTAAATTATGGTGGTGCGATCGCTTTATGCTAACTCTTTTGGTTAATTGCAATCCCCAGACTCAAGAATCAATTACAATTTTTCTTCAATGGTGTTGTTAGCAAAAGGATAGCTTACCTCAAAAAACCAAAAATACAGTTGAAGTCTTATGACGAAAAGCTGTACTACTGTACTAAAGATTGTGCGATCGCTTCACAAAACTTGAATAAACTAGATTAACTTTTCAGGCGTTGGAGATAAAATCAGCGATATTAAACCTATAGGCTTCACGGGGTGACAAAATGTACAAAAAGCAGTCATAGCGAAGAATAGAGAAGTTATTATAAAGTATTAGGAAACAAACAGTTGTTTATAAATAGGACGTACGCAAAAGTAACGTAGTTCTGTCCCAGACCTTAACACTTCCCCGTGTCCGATAGGACTCATGCTAACCCTACACGTAGTAACCGTCGCTTCGGACAAATCTTATTTGCGTAAGTCCTGATAAATAATAATTTTTATGGTTAAATATTCTCAATAGATTATTTGAATAGATTGTTTGCGGGCTGTAGTTGATTTTTATCGTGAGAGCAAAATGAGATGAAAGTAAGATGGCAGCAATTTGCAATATTATTTGTCTTCATATTCGTAAACATTACTTTAGTATCTACCGTTCAGAAAACCTACAGTCAATCAATATTCAATGCTCCTGTAGAATTACAATCGAGTCAAGAATGCTTTAACGATGAGTCCTTAGGCGATCGCTCCAATATATCGAAGCTTTGTGGAAGTACTTTTAAAGAGAAAAAATCTCCCTTACCAATAATTTCTCCTCAAGGTTCTTCTATATCTCCGAATACTAACTTGACAGGAAAACAACGTTTTTTAGCGGTAGTTTCTGATAGTTTACAAATAGCTCCCGTACCAAATAGTTTGGATTATATACTACTTAAATCATATGGTGCGGCATTTATTAATAAACAGCCAGGAATAAAGTTACCTAAAAAAGTAATTTTTAGTAACGACCAAGAAACTAGAAACTTTCAAGCAACTTTAACTAAAGGAACTGTTAAAGGAACTCGTAATTGTACTCTCCAAAAGCCAGCCGCAGAAGCACTAAATAAAGCTCGTTCTCGAGTTAGGATTCCCTTAAAATCAGGTTATACAAATAGTGATTGTATGCGCAGCTATGCTATTACCAATAGATTTTGGCGTAAGTATGCTAATAGTAAAACTTTAGATTTAGTCAGACAAGGAAAAGAAAAAAGAATTTTAGGAATTGTAGCACCACCAGGTTCTTCTCAACATTTATGGGGTTTAGCAATAGATTTACGAGTTTCAAGTCAAGCTCAAGTTAAGGCTTTAAATGATAATGGTTGGTATAGAACAGTGGAAAATGACAAACCCCATTGGACTTATGTTGGCTCTCCAAAGGCAAAGTTGAAGGAATTGGGTTTTCACAATAAAGTAATTCGGGGTGTTACCTATTGGTTGACTCCGTTGTAGATTTATTACAATTTATAACAAGTTTATAACATTTATGTTTTTGAGAGTATTTAATGCAGGTGAAAAGCCTGGAAGCTAATCTGGAGGGAGGAAAGGGGGAGAATCCCCCTCCCTATTCTTTCTTCTTTTGGAAAATGTCCTAACCCCAAAGTGTAATGCTATACATAAATCAATTTGTACTAGATTCTGTTTGAGAAGCTTGTTTCTGGTAATATTCCAAAACTTTTTTCACGTAGTCTGCTGTAAAACCATTATTACAACATGTGTATGTACCAGTCATCCACCAACAGGCAGTACGACTTACAGCTTCTGTTTGATTATTAGTAGCCTCCAACTGCTGTTTTAACTCACGTTCCATGATGCAGCTAATAACTTGACGTGCTAATTGGGGGTCTTTTTCAAATTGTATTGGTGGAACTTCTTTTTTCAGGCAATATTTTGACCAACTTCTGAAAGTTTCTGGTTTAACTTGCCATTGACTATATAGTCCATCATTCTCGGAACCGGTGTTTGGTGCAGCTAATCGCAATGCTTCTACTATTGCTGCAACTTGGGTTTTAAATGGCTGCTGTGCTTGTACTGTCACAGGTAAGAGACCCAAACCAATCATCGCACTACTCAGTAGAAATCGCATAAAATTCCTCCTCACAAACCATCATAGAATACAATATTCTCCCGACTGTTCCTATCTATCTTTATCTCGTTCTAAATCATAAATAACTGTTTCTAAGTACCATTCTTCAGACATTCCGGGATAATAATGCTTAGCTTGTTCAATTAGTCTCTGAGCGATTTCCCAATGTCCCCCTACTAGTCGTAGCAGACGTTGACGCAGAAGTTCGTCTTGAGTTTTTTGAATTTCTGGACTAGGAGATTTAAATTTCTTTAAGTTATCCAAAACAATTTGGTAACTATCCCAGTCTTCTTGTTCGCAAAACATACTTGCTGCTTTTTGATAGTCATCCATTGCCCTTTGCATTTCTTCCATGTGGGTATAGGCAATACCGCGATTGTAGTATGCATGGGCGTTTTGTTGATTGTATTTTAGAGATTGAGTATAATCTTCAATTGCACCAATGTAGTTACCCATTTCCCGGTAAGCGTTTCCTCTGGCAACATACACTAAGGAATCGTCAGATTTCATTTGAATCGCTTGATTAAAATCAGCGATCGCCCCTTGATTATCTCCCATATAAGAACGAGCTTTACCTCGATTTCGATATACTGCTGGGTCTTGAAATTTCAGTTTTAGTGCCTGATTAAAGTCCGATATGGCTTCTTGATATTTCCCTTGTTTGCACCGCACTACACCGCGATAACAGTAAGCTTGTCCATCTTGAGGGTCTGTCTGCAACAACCAGTTTAAATCTTCTGTGGCTTCTTTTACATCTCCGTATTCGGCTTTCTCTAATAACTGTATAAAATACTTATTCTCTGTAACAAACTTATTCTCTGTCACAGATGGTTGATTCTGATGATTCTTACTATTATTATTACTATAATTTTGGGATTGACTATTTGATTGCTGTGCTGTGGCAGATGGTTGTGTTTTTGGTTGTAGCTGCTTGATTTTTTCTAAACACAAACGGCAACCTTCCTTATTTTTTTGTTCCAAATACAACTGTGCAGCATTTTTAAAGTTCGCGATCGCCTCATGAATAAATCCCTGCTTGCGTCGTACTATTCCCCGTAAATCATAAGCTGCGGCATATTTAATATTAATCCGAATCACATTTTCTACATCATCTAAAGTCCCTGGTAGGTTTTTTAAAGCTAATCTTGCTAAAGCGCGACTATAATAAGTCTCTGCACTCTGAGAATCCAACTTTAGAGCTTGAGTATAATCGGAAACAGCTTGCAGAAATTCTCCTAAGTCGTAATGTGCCAAACCTCGATAAAAATAAGCTTGAGAAAAGTAAGGATTCTCTTGTATCGCTGTATTAAATAGTGCGATCGCTTCGTGGAGCACCTCTGGTGCTATCCCACCTTGTTCATCCTTCTTTTTTAGTTTTTCCAAGCCTTGATTGTAGGATTCTTGACTCATAATGCTAGTTGTTAATTTAATTAACTGACTTTCCGCTTTAATAGTTAGATGATAGTTAGACTCTTATATATCTTCACCCTGACCCCGAATAATTCCTAATTTTGAAGCAACAAAGCCCTTGTATGCTATTAAATATCTAAAATTGCTTGTTCTACAAACATTTTAGATATTTAGATATTTAGATATTTTTAAGCTTTTAGTTTTTGACTTCTTAACTCTTATTTTTAGAGACGTTCTCATAAGCCATCTCTACAGGCAGCATTCCAAGAAAGAAAAATATATTAACCCGACCCCTCCAGAGAGTGCTGTTATAAAAACAAAGCTTATCTTCGTGGTAATAATTATTTTAGCTCCGGGTCTGACTCTTGGGGGCTTCTTCAGGGCAAACGCATCTAAATTTAAAAGGTGTGAGTGCAGCGTAGCTGCGCTCAGCACCGTCAGTGCGAGAAGAAAGTTAAGCCTACTACGGATATCGCCCTTCAAAAGAATTGCTGCTCCGTCAATCTGTGGTAGCCT
>JBCCDM010000124.1:0-15094 GCA_039030795.1 Cyanobacteria bacterium P01_A01_bin.84 | reverse complement strand
CTATAGATATTTTACACATACATACTGATGGCATCTTAAATATTTTTATAATATATTTGCGAAATACATCTACTATGTAATAGATAGATAGTATACGATTGAAAACGTTAGTTAATTACGACTAACTCAAACAGGTTAAACTGTATCTTATCAGGCAAAAAATACAACTGTTTATGGCTTCGGCGTAACCGAGTTTTTGCCCTAGATAAAGGCAGCAGTAATTAAGGAAATAACTGTGAATCTTTCATCAATAGGGTTTTTCCGCAGTTTGCGTAAAGACAATCAACAATTTGCTGTAATTGGGTTAGGTCGTTTTGGTCGATCTGTATGTTCAACCTTACATAAGTTAGGCTATCAAGTTTTGGCAACAGATATCGATGAAAAACGTGTAGCCAAAGCCTTAACAGACGAAATTACAGGTCATGCTTTGCAGCTAGACTCAACAGAACCGATAGCTTTAGAAGAGGCTGGAATTTTTGAATTTGATACAGTAATTATTGCCATAGGTAATTACATCCAAGAAAGCATCATTACCACTTTAAATGTCAAAGAAGGTGGAGTTCCCAGGGTTGTAGCCAAAGCTTCTAGTGAAGTTCATTGCAAACTTTTGCGGAGAGTTGGAGCAGACAACGTGGTTTTTCCCGAATACGAGGCAGGTTGTGCCCTTGCTAGAACTCTCACTAAGCCATCAATACTAGATAGATTCGATCTCGACCCAGATAATAGTATCGTAGAATGCATTGTTCCTGAAGAATTCCACGGTAAAACCATAGCCGAATTGCAATTGCGCAATCGTTACGGTTTGAATTTATTAGCTGTAAGCGATAACGGAAAATTTCAAATTAACCCAGAACCAAATCAACGTCTGAAAAGTGGTGCAGCGATGGTAGTTATTGGTTGTAACCAAGATATTAATCGTTTACCTATTTAAGTTGAACTTTTGATTTCAACTTAAAAATGGTGTTGGGTGAAGCTTAATCGATTGACTGGGATAAGACATTTCAAGGATGATGACATCTCCATCAGCCTTGAATGGTCCATGCACCTCACCTGGAGGACGACTCGCATAATAGCCTGGTTCGAGCCACATTTGAAAAGCTGCATCATATAAGCGACCTGAAACCACAAAAATCTCTTCCGGATAATCATGACTTTTTGCACCAAGTTTCTCAGTAGAATATCCATCCAAGAACTTAGTTAGTCTTGTATAATCCCCAGTATCAAAATCCTTTGCAATTGTAATCTGGGAAAGTTTTCCTTCTGAACCTTCGATAATCTCCCACCTGTCAATGAAAGCAGCAGACATTGGATTCCAATAAGTAGAGGTTGATTTCATACAGCAAATATAAGAGTTAATTTTGAAGGGAGCCAGGACTTTTCAGGAAAAACTGGTTTTCTCCCATCTTCAAATACTTACACCAATTCTATATGAGGTTGCGCTTAATCCCTTTTATAAATAGGACTTAGCCAGAAGGTATATTTTACTCGTAGGGGTACGTGACCGAAACAATTCCGGCATTAAAGAGAAGATAAATTACTATTAATTGAATAATTAAGGATACAAGCCTCCTAATTCATACTCATTGCGTAAGTCCTGATAAAGAAATGGTATTATTTTATTAACATAAAAAGCATACTTCAGCCCCTTTGGACTTGTCTTGTGTTTCCTCAGTATTTTCTGAAGATTGTGTTTCTTCTGGGGGTGAAGATAACTCCACATTGTTATCAGTATTCGTATTTTCCTGTGGGTTTGCAGTATCTAATGGTTGTGTTGGTACTTCCTCTGAAAACGGATTAATTTCCCCATTCTCAGTATTATTCTCAATATTCGACCTTGAAGTAGAATCAATTGCTCCAGGATTAATTTGATTAACAGAAGGTTTAGCTTGTGATGGTTTACCAGATGCAATTTGTTGCATTAACTGCTCAACTACACCAAGTTGCTGATAATTACCTTGCTGACGATACTGTTTATAAGCTCGTCTAAATGCCATTTTTGCCTTCTTAATATCACCTTGTTTATACCAAGTGATTCCTAGATTGTAATAGCCTTGGGGATTTTCAGGAATAGTGCGAATTCCCTGGGTGTAAATTTCGATAGCTTCTTGAGTTCGTCCTTGGAGTGCAAGTAAGCTACCCAAATTATTATAAGCTCGGGGATTGCTTTGATCTAGTTTTACTGCTTCTTGATATACCGCGATCGCTTCATCAAATTTTCCTTGTTTTTGTAAAGCAATGCCTAAATTAAAGCGAGCATTGATATTATTATTATCAAAGTTGACTGCTTGTCGATAAGAGAAAATTGATTCATCAATATTTCCTTGTTCGTAAAGGGCTAACCCTAGATTGTAGTGACCGACTGCCATTGTAGGAGCGATCGCTAAAGCTTGACGGTAAGCAGTAATTGCAGCTTCCTTTTGTTCTAATTTATATAAGGCAAGACCTAAATTATAGTAAGTTTCTGCGGAATTAGGATCTAGATTAATTGCCGCATCATATTCTTGAACAGCTTCCTCCAAACGGTTAGTTTTTAAGAGAATATTACCAAGATAACTACGAGCAACTGCAAAATTTGGATCTCGTTGTATCGCTTGACGAAACAAAGCTTCTGCACTTTGTAAATTATCACGGTTATAGCGTATAACCCCTTGCTGATAGAAACTAGCAGCTTCTAAATCAGTACTAGGAGAAATCTTCTGTGCAGCTAACTTTGCTTCAGGTAAATTTCCTAAAGCTGGTGTCAGAAAGATAGATAATGCAAATACCCCCCATAACCCTAATCGACGGGAAAGACAAAACCATTGGCTATTTTTAGATTTTTCAGACATGGATGGCAAACCTGCGTATTCCTTGATGCTCTATAGTCAGGGTACCCACTGAGGAATGAAAAATTAAAAATTAAATAAAATTCATAATTGTCATAGTTTTTTAAGTTAAGGCTAAGTCAAGTTTTAAGGGTTTGGGAGGAAGATCCTACAGGTTTAGCTATTTCCAAGTTATGTTTAAAGATAGTTCAAAGATAGTTCAAACTATGGCAGAATAAACATCGCATCACCAAAGGAATAAAAACGATACCTAGATGCGATCGCTTCCTTATAGATATCCAATAACCTTTCCCTACCAATTAAAGCGCTGACCATCATCATTAAACTAGAACGAGGTAAGTGAAAGTTAGTAATTAGTCCTTCTACCACTTTCCACTGATAACCGGGGTATATAAATATGTCTGTTGCTCCACAAAATGGCTTTAATTCTCCTGCTGATGAAGCACCTTCTAAAGCCCTAGCAGCAGTAGTTCCTACTGCAATAATTCTACCGCCCAATGATTTAGTTCGCTCAATTGCTTCTACAGTCGCTTTGGGAACGCTAATCCATTCTTCATGCATTTGATGTTGGGTGACATCTTCGATTTCTACAGGACGAAATGTACCTACCCCTACATGAAGAGTTATAAAAGCTCTATTAATTCCTTTATTCTGCAACTCGTCTAATAACTCTGGAGTGAAATGTAATCCCGCAGTAGGAGCAGCTACGGCTCCAGGATTTGATGCGTAAACAGTTTGATACTGCTCCTTTTGAGCCTTTGATTCAGTTACATAAGGTGGAAAAGGAACTTCGCCAAATTTATCTAACACTTGCAGTAATGATACATTACTCGGTAAATCAAACTCTAATAATCGTCCTCCAGTAGACTCATCTATATCTAATACAGTAGCTGTTAAATAATCAGGAAACTCAAACACTTTCTTTTCCTCTGGAGGTAAAACCTGGGGTTCTTCCTGACCTCGTGGAGAGAAAAAAACTTGAGAACCTATCTTAAAACGCTTTCCTGGTTTAACTAAAGCTAACCAACAATTAAAACGAAATTCCTGTAATAATAAAACTTCTATCTGTGCACCAGTAGACTTTTGACCGTATAAACGCGCTGGAATAACCCGGGTATCGTTCATTACTAGTAAATCACCGGACTGCAAAAAATCCGGTATATTTCGGAAAATAAAGTTTTCATTAGCAATTTCTTTGCTTTTTTTCAGGGGATTTACTACTAGTAATCGAGAATTATCCCTAGGGACTACGGGATTTTGGGCAATTAACTCAGGTGGTAACTCATAATCATACCCCAATAGTGAGTAATCTAAATCTTGGTATTCTGGCAATGAAATTGCTCCGGCTTTTCTGCAAAAATATAGTACTTTTTATTATTGTTAAGTTTAAGATATTAGATGTTGTGTAACTTAATTTTTTCTTTACCCTCTATTCTTTTTCAATTCATACAAGCAAAAAAGCGGAGTGGGTAAAATTGATTGTTTTTTCCGAGTCGCTCAAAACTAAGATAAGGTCAGGGATCGTAAATCCTAACTTCCCTATTTAAACTGATATTTGTAAAATATTCTTAAGTATCACGCAACTATAATTATAAAAATTGGGTAAACCCCCCCATTAAAAAACGGGGAAAATTACCCTACCGAAGAATAGGATCTATTTAGGATGATATAGATGTAGGATTGGCTTTGATCCCTAACATCAAGATGGAATACCTTTATTATCTAGCGAATGCTAGTCTCACTCTCAGAGTAGTTCAATTCTTGCACTCTCAACCCGATATACCTGTTGCTTTTCTGACTGTAATTCATCAGATAGATGGTTGGGTGATAAGAATAAAACTAAAAAGTGAACTTTCTTCCCCAGAGGATCTAAATTTGCGAGCTTTTTTGAATGAATTGGGAATTACTTACGAACCTCCTATGCGTCTACAGATGGCGCTTTGGAGTTTAGAAGCAGGACAATGCCCTGTAGACGTTATGCGTCGCTACCAAGTCGCTATTGTATCTCATGGTAGCCCAGAGAAAGAAGAAATTGAGGCTTTTCGTCAACAATTTGTCAGAGGACTGGGTTATTGCCCAGAAACACTCGCGTAAAATTAATTTAGATTTCAGCTAAAATTGTCATTAAGTCATATTAGACAGAAAATTGAAGAGGATAGCGTGCTGATTATTATTAATTTAATTAATTAAATAATTAGTTAAATTCAAAAGCACCCTGGATATAGTCTTGTAAAGTAAACTCATATTCTGCTGTCATTAAGCTTGTAATCATACGATCGGATGCTTTTGGCAAACTCAAACTGCCATGAGTGAGGTTTTTGTGTAAGCGATCGCGGCTACAATACTGTACAATTGCCACATCAAATTGACATTGATAATTTACCTTATCTGCATATTCAGCTAAAAACATTTGAGCAGTACGACAAATTTTCTCTTTCTTTTGTTCGGTAATAGCATCTCTTCCTCCCCTATCCCAATTACCTCGACTGCGAGTTTTTACTTCTACAAACCTAATTTGGACTTCACTTTGCTGCTTCCCAACATATTCAGCAATAATATCTATTTCTCCCCAACGACAAGACCATTGTCGATGTAAAATAGTCCAACCAGTCGATTTTAACCATTGAGCAACAAGGTCTTCTCCTGTGTTACCTATACCGCGATAATTAGATGAAGAACTGTTTGTCATTGGTAAAAAAGTAGGATGAATTCTTGGTTAACTAATCCAATGAGGATAAAGGTACTTAGATTGTGGTTTGTACTAGTGCTTTGTGGAACATTTATATTCGGTTTCTCACAGAGTACTCTAGCTGCTAATTATAATAATCGCACCATGATCGGAGAAGATTTTTCCGGTAAGGATTTAACTGACTCCAGTTTCGATCATGCTAATTTGCGTAATAGCAATTTTAGTAACTCTAATTTAGTTGGTGTGAGACTCTTTTCAGCAAATTTAGCCTCTGTAAATTTTACAGGAGCAGACCTGAGATACTCCGATCTAGAGTCAACTCGTTTAACTAAAGCGAATTTGACTAACGCTAATTTAGAAGGTGCATTTCTCACTAATGCCATGTTTGATGGTGCTATCATCGATGGTGCAGATTTTACCGATGTACTTCTGCGTAATGATGTCCAAGCAAATTTATGTAAGATGGCTCAGGGAACTAATCCTACCACAGGTAATGATACCCGGGATACTCTAATGTGTCAGTAGTAAAATTTTTACTAATTCAGTAATATTTTCTGATTTACCCTAGTAGAGACGTAGCATTGCTGCGTCTCTAATTGATGTATATATTAATTTTCATGAAAATATACTCAAATAAAATTCAAACATAGTTTAGTATCAAAGCGATAAAATCATAATTCTGATTGCGCCAGAAAAACAGGTGTCAGCTATATATATAGCAACTTCGTTAGAGAATGAAAACAGATACAATTTTTTACCGTCTTTTTCAAACCTTTCCCAGTATTTTATTTGAACTAATTGAAGAACCATCTGAAAATGCAATTGCTTATCAGTTTTCTTCTGTAGAAGTTAAACAATTAGCTTTTAGAATTGATGGTGTATTTCTTCCCAAGGAAAATATTCCCAAAGAAAATATATCCTTACAACCCATTTATTTTGTAGAAGTTCAATTTCAGCCAGATAAGAGATTCTACTCTCGGTTTTTTGCGGAAATATTTCTTTACCTAAATAAAACTAAACTCACGAATAATTGGAGAGGAGTTGTTATTTATCCTGATCGAAGTGCTGATATGGGGGAAACACAAAGATACAATGAAATACTTACAAGTGACCGCGTTAAGCTGATTTATCTTAATGAGCTAAAATCGCAAAAAGAAACTTCTGTAGGTATAGAAACAGTAAAATTAGTTATTGAACCAAATGAGAGTGCAGCGAGTAAAGCTAAACAAATAATTGAACTTACTAAAGAAAAAATATTTAATGAATCTTCTCAAAAAGAACTTATACAATTAGTAGAGACGATTATTGTTTATAAATTTCCTCAGAAAACTCGTAAGGAGATTGAGCAAATGTTAGGACTAGGAAATATAAAGGAAACAAAAGTATATCAGGAAGCCAAACTAGAAGGTAAAGTTGAAGGTAAAGTTGAAGGTAGAGTTGAAGGTAGAGTTGAAGGTAGAGTTGAAGGTAAGCTAGAATCAATCCCTTTTATGATATCTCTGGGTGCGACTTTAGAACAAATTGCTCAGGAATTGGATTTAGATATAGAGCTTGTTAGAAAAGTTGCTGGTTCAAATCAATCAAATAAATGAATATTAATATCAATTTTGAGTAATTGCTAATAGATATCTGTTTATCAGATTAAATCTACAATGGAAAACTGTCTTTGACGTTCTAATTCCTTTAACTTATTTTTTTCATCGTAGAAAGCTTGACAATAAGACTTATATTTTTCTGGTTCTTTTTCTGGATCAGTTTGTTCCCAAAGTTCAAGATAATGACGATATCGCTTTTCTCGGAGATTTTTTTCCATGCAAGCGATCGCTGTTTGTACAACTTGAATTATGTATTTACTGATTTCATGCTGGGTTTTTTCGTTGAGGTGAAACAGATGAGATATCTGACTCATTTCTGTTTCGTATTCACAGCATTTATCTTGTAAAGTAGAAATAATATCTTCTTTCTGTATATTTTCAAAGCTCTCAATAATTTTTCTCCATAAGAAACGATGATGAGAGAAAGTAAACTGTAAATCTCGTTCTTCTAAGAGATTTGTAATTATTTGCCTATGTTCAGAATGGTGAAGATAAATTTGTAATAATAAAGCTTCTGCTTGCTCTGGAAGACTACGAGCGTTAGTTTCCTTTACTAGTTTACTAGTATTTCTATTTCTACTACTATTCTCGTAACTATACTGAAATTTATTATTGTATTTATTTCTGTTATTTGTGGGACTAGATGGATATTGATGGCTTGAGTTGTCCCAATTTTGATTACTGGATTCAGAATTTATCTGAGTTAAGAGATTTTCTACTCTTAAGGGGACTAATCTCGCTTCACCTAAACTAAGAATTTCTGCACAATAAGATACATAGTATTCTCTAGTATCTTTATTAATAATCTTTTTTAATAAAGATACTATTTTTTGTGATGCTTGTTGAAAATCAGTAACTTGCTTTAAGTCTTTATCTTTGATAACTTCTTTAATTTGCCAATCAATCCATAATGGTGCATCTGCTAATAGTTTTTGATAGTCTTCTGTTGAGTGAGTATACAAATATTCATCAGCATCTTTACCATCAGGAATATTAAGAATTTTTAACTGAACTTCACCCTTATAAGCTAAATCTGCTACTGCTCCGATAGCTCTTTGGGTAGCTTTCATTCCAGCAGGATCAGCATCAAAGTTAAGTACTAATTGCTTAGAATCGCAATAGCGAAGAACAAGCTTAATCTGCTCTACACTCAGCGCTGTACCTAAAGAAGCAACAACATCGTTAATACCAGATTGATGTAGAGCGATCGCATCAAAGTATCCTTCTACCACTACCACGCGATCGGCTTGGGAAATTGCATTTTTAGCTTGGTCAAGAGCAAATAAAGTTTTACCCTTATAAAATAATTCTGTCTCAGGAGAATTGAGATATTTTGGCTGTTCGTCAGTAAGAGTTCTTCCACCAAAAGCGATAGTGCGTCCGAGTATATCTCGAATTGGAACCATAACGCGATCGCGAAATACGTCATAATAACCGCTACCCTGTTTGCGGGGTTTTATCAACCCAGCTTTTTCTACAAGTGCTACCGGATAGCGTTTAGTATCTACCAAATAACGGTAAAGAGTTTCCCAACCCTGGGGAGCGTAACCCAGAGCAAACTGTTTAATAGTAGTGTCTTCGAGTTGACGTTGCTTTTTGAGATAAGATAGTGCCTCACCACCAGAATTTTGGAGAGCGTGTTGGTAAAATTGAGTAGTAACAGCTAAAACCTCATATAGCTGCTCCCTAATAGAAATTTGACGCTGTAATTCCTGCTTTTGTTTTGGTTCTAAAGTTTGTACTGGTACTTGGTAGCGCTTCGCTAAATCTAAAACGACTTCAGCAAAAGAACGCTTTTCCAAATTACGCAGGAAAGTAATTGCATTTCCCGCAGCTAAACAGCCAAAGCAATAATACAATTGCTTCTCTTGACTAACTGTAAAACTGGGAGTTTTTTCATTGTGGAAAGGGCACAAACCAATCATATCCTTTCCACGTTTACGCAGCACTACATAATCTGAGATGACCTCACAAATATCAACCCGTCTTTTGACTTCCTCAATTGTATCTGGATGTAAAGCAGGAATTTGCATTCTTTACTTAATCAATTACCAATTATTGTTCAGTTAAAAGTACCAGAGAACTGGAGAACTGGAAAAGGGGGAACTGGGAGATAGAGAGACGGGAGAAATCCGGGAATAGATAATGTACCCATTACCCATGACTAATTACCCTTTACCCCATTAACTATTACCAATTAACAATTTTATGGAATTTCTCCATAAATAAATGAATTTTAAATTATATTTTTTTAGAGTCGTAGACAATATGCCTGTTTAACTTTCATTATTCATTATATTCTTGTTGCCAAGCCAAGAATGATATATACATTTTTACGTTTAATTGTGTAAAGGGTAAAAGGAAATAAATTAAAATTATGGGACGTATTTTTATATCAGCCGCTCACGGTGGTAAAGAAGCTAGAGGTATAGATCCTGGTTCAGTTGCAGGAGGAACCACTGAAGCTAAAGAAATGATTTTGCTCCGGGACTTAATTGTCACAGAACTTAGAGCGCGTAATTTCCCTATTCTAGCTGTTCCTGATGACTTGAGTGCGAAACAAACTATTACTTGGATTAACTCTCGCGCTCGTTCTAATGATATTGCAGTTGAGATTCATGCAGATGCAGCTTCCAACCCTTCTATCCGGGGAGCAGGAGTTTTTCATATCGCAAATAATGAAGAACGGAAAAATCATGGAGAGTTATTGTTAGCTGGATTATTACGTCGTGTTCCCCAACTACCAAACAGAGGTGTAAAACCAGATACAGCTACCGGTGTTGGTCGTTTAATGTTTTGTCGTCAAATAACTATTCCTTCAATGTTGATGGAAGTCGCTTTTCTGAGTAATCCCGAAGATCGCAACTTATTACAAAACCGTCGTCGTGACTTCGCTTTGGGAATCGCTGATGGTTTAGCATCATGGAATCGTGCTGTTGACCCCGGTTCTACTCCCCAACCACCAGACGAAAAACCCACCTATCCAGTCATCAATATTAAAATTAACAGTCAAAATTATGAAGAACAAGGAATATTAGTGAATGGTAACGCTTATATTCCGATCGATTTAGTAGACCGACTGCGGATAGATTTATCTCAAGTATCTGACGTGCGTAGAATAACTTATCGCAGAGTAGTTTATGTAAAAGCGGTAGAATTACGAGAATTTAATGTATCCGTAGGTTGGGATGCAGCATCTCGTACCGTTATCCTGAAATCAAACTTACAAGTTTGTCCGGGTCAAATTAATAAAATTATGACTAACGGTATTACTTCCGAAGTACAGTTACAGCTATTTTTACGCAATAATAATGAAAATGCCCTGACAGAATTTCCTAACCTACCAAAGCTATATCGTGAAGAAGGAGCTATTGAAGGGGTGAGTCACGATATTGCTTTTTGTCAAATGTGTGTAGAAACAGGATTTTTACGTTTTGGTGGGGATATTAGATCGGGACAAAATAATTTTGCTGGTCTAGGTACTATTGGAGGGGGTAGCGAAACAGCATCTTTTGAAAATCCTCGTATTGGTGTACGGGCACATATCCAGCATTTAAAAGCTTATGCAAGTTTAGAACCTTTAGTTCAGGAAATAGTAGATCCCCGCTTTCGCTTCGTTACTAGAGGTATCGCTCCACTCATCGAGCAACTTTCTGGACGCTGGTCATCAGATTTGCAGTATGGGGATAGAATTCAAGCCATGGTTAAAAGACTTTACGAGTCTGCCGGGATATTATAGTCAATTAGTAATACTTGTAAATAAGTGTAAATGTAAATTTTGGATTTTGGATTTTGGAATATTTACCAAATCCAAAATCCAAAATTTAATATTTCATTTAAGTTTATTTATATCATTCCAAAGGCAACCGCTAAAAACCCAAACCCATTAATACACCCATGGATCAGTACACCCACCGATAAATTTTGACTTCTTTGAGTCACGTAAGGCAGAATTAATAGAACGGGTAAAAGCATTAACCAAAGTTGCCAACCAAAAGCAATATGAAACAAAGCCCAACCCAAAGCATTAACTAGCCAAGCGCGATCGCTAAATTTAACTTCTTGACATGGTAATATAACTCCTCGCCAAAGAATCTCTTCACCTATAATATTTAATACCCAAAATGGTAGCCAAATCGCTAATATCCAATAACGACCTGATGATAATGGTTGAAACTCCATAAAGGGTGGATGCAAATTGAGATTGTATCCTAAGAACTTGAGAAAAAAGGAAATTCCTATACTTCCTAATGCGATCGCAATAAATCCACCTAATGACCAAAACCAGTCATCTTTACTCATAGCTCTAAAGCGCAGTCTTTCCCTCCACACCCCAGCTTTTAAATTTCCCTCTTTATCAAGCACATAAATAGCTAGAAGAATCAGGGGTGTAAATATTCCCAACCCAGCAACTAAAAACCAAAACAAAATTGGTTCTCGACCGGTCACTTCACTTAAAAAAGGAATCAGTATTTTTGTTGCAAAAATTAAAGCTAATGATGCTGCTCCAAACAAACCAAGTGAAGTTTTTAAACCCATCGGTGTTAGGGAGGATTGTAAATAAATTTCTTGACTCATGTAGGAAATGATTCTTATAGTTGCTTTTCTACTTCCCTATTTCCTATAGTCATGAATAAATTGAATTTTGTCTACCTACATCGTCCAACTAAAGAAAAACGACAAGGGATTATTACTTTACTAAGATATCAATATATTCCTTTAGATAGTAGTCAAAAACGACAATATTGTCGTTTTTAATAAAAAGCTATAGCTTGTGGTCGTAAGCTGGGGCTGCGATCGCCAGAAAAGTATAACCAATAGAATATGTGAGTATTCCTAAAGTAGTAAATTGAAATAAGGAAAATACTCAATATCCCAGTTGTTCAGATAAACTATTAGTCAAAACATTCGTCAGTATTGTTTTCATAATAAAGAGTACAGCCCTAGGGAGAGATGACTGTACTCTTTATTATTATTCTACATTGCCGAAAGTCAAGTTTGACAAGACTTATAAGTTTTCTTAGTATATTTCCTTTAGGGGCAATTCAGTCTAAATAAAATATTTTTCCCTTTTTCAAAAAAATATAGCTAAGAATCAATAGCTTTTTTAACTAAATTTTACCTGCACAGTCAAGTCGTTAAAACTGCGATCGCCTAATCCATAAAGGTCTTCAAACCCAATTTTATTATCCTTAAGTAACCTTATATGGTCTTTTTTGTCTGGATTTGCCCCAGAAAAAGCAAAATAGGCTACATTCGTTTTTTGTGAATTATTATTAGGATTCTGTTCCAAAAATTCTTCGGCTGTAGCATCAGAAATCAAAAATGGGGCAATCAATTCTCCTCCTGGTAATCCGTTAGACAAATCTATACGTTGTTTAACTGCTGCTTTTGCATAACCAGGATCTTCAGGAGAAAGATTACCAATTCTACCACTTTCATCATCAATCCCGTAAAATCCAAAAGTGTTATCATAAGCAGCAGCTCTATTGACAAAAAATTCTGTCTGCATTAAGCTATCAGCCTCTGCACTCCGTAAATCAAGTAATTCTACCTTCGGATTGACACCAAAGTTTGGTACTAGAGTGGATTCATTACTAAATGTTAGTTGTTGAGAATTTTCAGTTTTACTTGTATCGGCTGTAACTGGGTTGGAAGAATTCTTGGAATTTGGTGAGAACGTCCCAGACTTTGTAAGAGTTTTATCAGTAATTTTCTTGGAAAGGACATTACTATCAGAACTTACATTGGGAGACAATTTCTCCTCATTTTGTGCCTTCACAACTTTTAGATCGGAAGCTCTTTCAAAATCTTGGGGTGTTTCTGAATTATCAGCAAGTACAACCTGTTTCAAATTTTTATTTTTGCCGGAATTGGAAGCATTTTGTAACAGTGAGGATTGAGGTTTAGGCGTTGCAGATACCTCGTAAGCTCCAATATCAGGAGTCACTTTACCGTCATAATTTCCATCTTGACGAGACATTCCGCGCTGGTCTTTAGCGGATAACCATTTAGGAGTTCCAGCATCAATGGCAGGACTTCCGGGTTTGAGAGGATGAACAAGATCGCCATCAACTCTTTTCAGATTACCAAGTTTAGGAGGTGCTAAGCTAACATTAGCTGTTACAGGATCTCCACTATTCGGAGATTGAAGATTATTACCATAATCAATTAACCTTCGATTAACCTGTTGTTTATTACCTGCGGTATTATTATCGAAAATCGAATTTCTTGCAGCGATCGCAGTCACCTTTTCATTATTCTTACTGTAAATTGCTCCCGCTTCTTTCCCAGCAGAATTATTTTTGATAGTTGTGCTCGTTAAAACAGTCTTTGAAGCCCAGAGATTATTATAAATTGCTCCTCCATTATCTTTGGCTTTGTTACCTGAAATAGTTGTATTAGTAATATTGGCGGGTCTTTCTCCCCAATACCACAAACCTCCACCGTCTTTAGCTGATTTATTATTAGCAATCGTGGTGTTTTTGATATCAATATCACCCATTAACCATAAACCGCCACCATCTGCTTTACCCTTACTATTCTTGATGACTTCATTATTGATAATCTCACTGTTTCTCATGACAAACCGGTCTTGGTTGTAGCCATAAAACATAATTGCGCCACCTTCTCCGGCACCACGATTACCATCAAACTTACTATTAGTAATTTTGACAATACCACCTTCAGTGTCTCGTTTAAGTGGTCCTTTATAAAAGCGTGGTTCCTTGGGAATACTAGCTCCATCTAGGTAAAGCGCTCCACCTCCACCAGGTACAGGAACAATACCTTTATTTGCTCCTGGAGTTGAATCATTGTTGAGGAACTCTGAATCGTCGATAATTGCGTCACTACCAGTAACGCGTACCGCTCCTCCACCGAAACCCTTGTTATTAGTAAATTTACTTCTTTTGACAGTAAGCCTACCGTATGCAAACAAACTTATTGCTCCTGCACTATAACTTTTATCGCTGATTTTTGCTCCATCATTGTTATCAAATGTACTATTTATGACAGTGAGATTACTTCCCTGCTGGGCGTGTAAAGCCGCTCCATCTGAAACATTATTTTTGAAGACAGAGTTTTCTACTCGAACATTACTATTATCTTTTGCCCAAATAGCACCACCTGCGACTTTATCAAAATAACTATCTGCAAAAGTTAAATTCCGAACCGTTAGATTTTTACCTTCAACACCAAACCATAAGATATTAGTTTTTTTGCTACCGCTCAGAGTTAAGTTTGGAGCATCACTACCATCAATAGTCAAGCTTTTACCAAAATTGATGGCTTTGTTTAAGCCAATCGTTTTATTTGCCAAACTGGGAGCAAATTTGATGGTATCTCGTTCCTTTGCTTTAGAAATGGCTTGTCTTAGAGAACCATCACCATTATCCGCTGTCGTTGTGACTGTGATTGTTGCCATATTTCTTTTCTCCTTGTGTAATTTGCGTAAATCTGTAGAGCGCTGTTTAGCGCTGTCTATTAATTAGGGTTAGACTAGTAATTATGTAGGAAGATATTTAATGTCCGTTGAAACCTAACTCTGCAAAAGGTTTCATATCATGTCCGGTAAAATACTTGTCATTCTGAACGAAGTGAAGAATCTCCTAGATACTTTTCTGCTCTAGATTTCGCTCAGTATGACAGACATATTTTTATCGTAACTAATCAAGCGGACATAATATCAGTCGATGTCAATATTCATATGTGTTGCATAAACCACAATCCGAAAAAGGCAAATAATCGACAGTCTATAGGTATTTAATACATAGGTATTAGTACAACATTAATTCAACATTTATGATTCTGAATATAAAGTAGCTCAAATCTTGCACCTATACTTAGGGCTTGCTGAATAAAATTATAAGTCTTGTCAGATAAGGCTTTCAGACCTTTTTCTCCTTTTCTTGTGCAAGCTTTATGCGATGTACTGGCTCAAAACCCTTGCACTTTTTTACAAAATTATTGCTTAAATTTAGAAT
>JBCCDM010000123.1:0-15168 GCA_039030795.1 Cyanobacteria bacterium P01_A01_bin.84 | reverse complement strand
TATCAAACTAGGGAATTCTAAATTTAGAACATCAAAATATAAATTGCTATTGCATCTTTGCAACCTGCACCTGTCTTCTATAAATAATTGTAAATTAAAACTAAACAATGATTTATCGGGTTCAAAAACGTCGTTGGCTATATATCGGTCTCAGCTTTTTCGGTTTATGTCTGGCTTTTCTACTACCTTTATTTTTGATGAATCCAGCTATTGCTTCTTTTAGAGTTACTTCAACAGTAGCTGTAAAAGAAGCAAACTCTGTAGATGTAGATTTATTAAAACAAGGACGATCGCTATATCGTCAAGGGCGTTTTGCCGAAGCCAAGAATATTTGGCAAACAGCAGCGAACAAATACCGAATGCAAGGTGATATTTTAAACCAAATATTGAGTTTAAGTTATCTTTCTTTAGCTCAACAACAGCTACAGCAACTAAATAACTCGCAAGAATCGGTTGATAAAGCTTTGGAGTTATTAAAGACTGCCAAACCCTCTGTAGATGCTATCCTATGGGCGCAGGTGTTAAATACTAAAGCAAGCTTGCAACTGCATAATGGTCAAGCTCAAGCAGCACTGGAAAACTGGCAGCAAGCTCAGAAATATTATGAAAAAGCCCAAGATCGGGTAGGGAGTTTAGGGAGCCAAATCAACCAGGCTCAAGCTTTACAAAGCTTAGGATTTTATCGTCGCTCTAGAAAGCAACTAGAAGCGATAAATCAAAAACTAATAAGTATGCCAGATTCGGAAATCAAGATAAGTGGTTTGCGGAGTCTGGGTGTAACTTTGCAGTTAATGGGAATTTCTGAACAAAGTCAGAATGTTCTACAACAAGGTTTAAAAATTGCTCAGAAAATAAATGCCAAATCAGAATTAAGCACTATTTTACAAACTTTGGGTCAAACTGCTGTTGATTTAGACAATCCTGATGCTGCATTGACATACTTTGAAGAGGCAGAAAAAGCTACGATTAACCCCCAAGAAAAATTACAAGCACGTCTGAAGCAGTTTAAATTATTCGTTGACTACGGTGTTGTTGACTATGCGACTCCCTTCGTTCCGCAACTTTACAAACAACTCCAGGAACTTTCTCCTAGTCGTACATCTCTTTACAGCAGAATTAATTTTATTTCTACTTTAAATAAATTAGAAAACAAATTAAACAATAAATCAAACAATAAATTAAATAATTCTGCTCCTCAACTTATATCTTTAAATGATTTAGGGGCTATGTTGGCAAAAACAGTCAAAGAAGCCCGACAAGTTGGAGACAAACAAACAGAAGCTTATGCACTGGAAAAATGGGGTGAGTTTTATAATTCAACGGGACAGTTCTCTGAAGCGGAAAAATTAACTCAACAGTCTTTGAATATTGCTCGTCAATTACAAGCAGAAGATATTATTGCTCAGTCAGCTTGGGAATTGGGACGTTTATACAAAAAGCAGAATAAAACAAAAAAAGCGATCGCTAATTACACTGAAGCTGTAAATGCTCTCAAAGGGATTCGCACAGATTTAGTGGCTGTCAATTCAGATGTACAGTTCTCATTCGGGGAAAGTGTAGAGCCTGTATACAGAGAACTAGTAGAATTATTGCTGGAAGGAAAACCCCCTCAAACTAATCTTGTTCAAGCAAGAGATTTAATTGAATCCTTACAAGTTGCCGAAATGGATAACTTTTTGCGGGAAGCTTGTTTAGATAAAACCAATCAAATTGATCAGATTGATACTACTGCAACAGTAGTTTATCCAATTATTCTCAGCGATCGCTTGGCAGTAATTTACTCTACACCCGGAAAGCCATTATCTTACAGCGCTACTTATAAACCTCAAAAGGAAGTAGAAAAAACCTTACAGCAATTACTCGCTGCTTTAAACCCAGTATCCAATTCTCAGGAACGCGATCGCTTATCTCAACAGGTCTATAATTGGCTAATTCGTCCGCTAGAAACTCAAAGAAATTTGAAAGAAACCAAAACTCTAGTATTTATTTTAGATGGGATACTGCGGAATATACCGATGTCAGCTCTCTATGATGGTCAGCAATATTTAATCGAAAAGTATTCCGTCACCCTTTCACCAGGATTACAGTTGATGACAGCCCAGTCCCTAAAGTCACACAAAATAAAAGCAGTAGTTGGTGGTATCAGCAAAGCCCGTTCTGGCTTTAGTCCACTTCCGGCAGTAGAGTCTGAGGTACAACAAATCTCCCAAAAAGTTAATTCTACCTCTACCTTACTCAACGATAAATTAACAGAAGCTAGCCTTGCGAATAAGATAAAAAATGGCTCTATAAATGTAGTTCACTTAGCTACTCATGGACAGTTTAGTTCTCGTTTAGATGATACTTTCTTACTAACTTGGGATGGGCAAATTAATATTAAAGAACTCTCTGAACTATTGAAAAATCGGCAAGGTAAACAATCCCAAAATATTGACCTGTTGGTTTTAAGTGCCTGCGACACAGCTACGGGAGATAATCGAGCAGTTTTAGGTTTAGCAGGTTTGGCTGTCAAATCTGGCGCACGTTCTACCATTGCCTCTTTATGGCCTGTTAATGACCAAGCAGCAGTTCCTTTAATGACCAGTTTCTACAAAAATCTCTTGAAACCAGGAACAACCAAAGCAGAAGCTCTCAGACAAGCTCAGATAGAGGTAATCCAAAAAACAGATTTCCACGAACCATTCTTTTGGTCTGCATTTGTTTTAGTAGGTAATTGGCAATGAAGCTGGAACGCTGTTAGGCGAGATCCAAAAGCCACAAGCTAAAATCTAAATTTTATATAAAAACAAGTAATTACCGCAAGCTCATACAAAAGTAGTATTCATACAATAGAATTATGATTTCTCATTCCTAGCTTGTGCAAAAAAACTAAATTCTATTTCTAACAAGCTTTTTAATATACTTCGTTATTTAGATTTAAGCAGCAAATCAAATAGCATTTTTATCATCATTAACTGTTTAAAAAGGACTTAAAATGAGACGAAAAATAATAGCTAGTACTTTAGGCATTTTTGCCTTAATTACTAGTGGTGCATGGATACCATCAGAAGTTGTTCATGCTGTAACTTTCAGCCCACCAAAAGAAAGTGAAGCTCCTAGTAAAGCCACAGGAGGTGGCTCTCGGGGTAGTTTGTTTACTCCCAAATCTGGTGAATCTGCTCCGAGTAAAGCTACAGGTGGTGGTGCTCGGGGTAATTTGTTTACTCCCAAATCTGGTGAATCTGCTCCTAGTAAAGCTACAGGCGGTGGTGCTCGGGGTAATTTGTTTACTCCGCAATCTGGTGAATCTGCTCCTAGTAAAGCGATAAGTGGTGGCTCTCGTGGAGACAGTTCATCTATATCCCAAAGTGATTCCCATAGAAAATCCCGGGATGGTCGTATTTATTTAAATCTTCCTAATGTTAATCCAGAGCAACCGGCTGCAATTTTGGCATTGTTACCTCAAACATACTTTGGAACAACAGTTTCTCAGCGTCCAGATATTTTAGTTTATCTACCTGTTTCCCAAGCCAGAGGAGGTGTTTTCAGTCTGAAGGATGAACAGGGAAATACCTTGCATGAAATGAATTTACCAGTATCTGGTAAAGCCGAAATTATTTCCATTAAAGTTCCGATTAATTTACAGCTAGAGAAGAACTACCAGTGGTTTCTTGCACTGAAAATTGATGGAAAGCTTAGCCCTAGAACTCCTTACGTTGATGGTTGGATTAAGCGGATTCAACCTAATAATGAGCTAACCAAATCAATGTTGCAAAAAGACCTACTCAAGCAAGCAACAGCTTTTGGTAAGCACGGGGTTTGGTATGACTGCATTGCAGCTTTGGCTAAATTACGAAATGCTCAACCGAACCAGCAAAATATCAATCAGCACTGGTCACAATTACTAGCTTCTGTTGAACTTGCTAATATTGATAAAGCTCCTGTGGTGACTCTTAATAACAATTTTAATTAATTTAATTAATTGAATTAATTCTGAGATATTAATCTCTTCAAAGATTTTGGATTCTAGATTCTAGATTTTTAACAGTAAATAAATTTGCTAATTTTTTCCTCCCTAGGGATTACCCTCATCTTAGATAAGTATCGGAGATTCTATATCTTGGCTTTAAACAAGACGGTTTCATAATTGAAATCGTCTTGTTAATCCTTAAATCTGAAATTCTCAAGTCTCCTCCACTGTAAGGTGAATCCAAAATTGACTAGCTTTGTTTATGTGGTATAAATTAAAAATTTTTGTTCAACGAAATCGTAATGTTCTTATTATTACCCCTATCATAGCGATCGCGGTTTCTATTGGACAGGGGGTAGGATTATTTAATTTATCAGAGTGGCAAACGCGAGACTCTTTTTTTCGCTTACGTTCTCAAATAGAAGGACAGCAAAACACATTCGCTTCAGAGATTGCTGACAAAATTGTAATTGTGACAATTGATGAAAAAGATATCCATTCTGTAGGAAAATGGCCAATTCCCGATTCTGCCCTTGCTAATTTACTTGAAAAAATTAAATTGCAAAAACCAAGAGCAATTGGTTTAGATATATACCGTGATTTACCAGAAGGCAAGGGACACGAAAAACTTATTCAAGTATTTAAAACTACCCCTAATTTATTTGGAATAGAAAAAATTACAGGGGAAAGAGTAAAGCCACCACCGGAATTGAAAAAGAAGGGACAGGTGGGTATAGCTGACTTAGTTTTAGACAGCGATCGCCATGTGCGACGTGGGTTGTTGACGGTGGTCGATAAGAAAGATAAAAATGCTGAGAAGGGCAGTTTAGGAACCCTTGTGGCTTTAAAATATTTAGAACAAGAAGAAAAAGAAGGAATTTATTTAGAACCTGTTGATGCGGAAAAACGAAAATATAAGTTAGGCAAACAAATCTATGTGCCATTGGAAAAATCGGAAGCAGGTTATACTAAATCCGATTTAGGAGGGTATCAAATTTTACTGAATTGGTACGGTTCGGAAACTGCATTTACCACAATAACAATGCGTGATGTCATAGCCGGAAAAATACCGAAAGATATCATGAGCGATCGCATGGTGTTTATCGGTTCAACTGCTCAGAGTACCAATGATTTTTTTGCTACTCCTTTTAGTGCTTCTTGGTTATCTGAGGGGAATCCCACACCAGGAGTTGTAATTCATGCCAATATTGCAATGCAATTGGTATTGGGAGCAAAAACTGGGAAGGCTAATTTAAAGGGTTTTTCAGGAATACAGTTTTTAATTTGGATAACTTTTTGCTCTGCTATTGGTTCTGCTGGTAGCTGGATTTTAGCAAGTACCTATAGAAAAAAAAATCTTCCTGGGGGTAATATTTTATGGGCATCTATAGGAATTACTACTGGATTGATTGGTGGTAGTTACTGGATGTTTTTGAGGGGGTTATTAATACCAATTACCCCAGCTTTAACGGCTTTTATTGGTAGTGTAATTGCCACTACAAATGCTTATAAGCAAGAGAAACTTGAAGAAAGCAATCGTCAGTTAGAAATTGCGAATAATAATCTATTAGATTATTCCAAAACTTTAGAAGCAAAAGTTGCAGAACGAACTCACGAATTAGTTGAAGCAAAACAAGCTGCTGATGCTGCAAATCAAGCCAAAAGCGATTTTCTCGCAAATATGAGCCACGAGTTACGCACACCACTTAACGGTATTCTTGGTTATGCTCAAGTATTAGAGCGAAAGCCAGATATTACAGGAAAAAGCTTGGAAGGTGTAAATATTATTCGTCAGTGTGGCTCCCATTTACTGATGTTAATTAATGATATTTTAGACCTATCTAAAATTGAAGCTCGTAAATTAGAATTATTTCCCAGTACCGTTAATTTTCCCAGCTTTTTGAAAAGTGTTATAGAAATTTGCCGGATTCGAGCCGAAGAAAAAGGTATTTCATTCAATGTTGTTTTAAATGAAAATTTACCTGTTGCTGTAGAAGTTGATGAAAAACGCTTGCGGCAAGTACTGATTAATTTAATAGGTAATGCAATTAAATTTACCGACCGAGGTGGAGTAACTTTTAAAGTTAACAAACTCGAAGAACAGAATGTAGATAAAGCAGATAAAGAGAATATCTCAACAACTTGTACAATTTGCTTCCATATAGAAGACACAGGTGTGGGTATGTCACCAGAACAATTGCAGAAGATTTTTAAACCTTTTGAGCAAGTTGGTGATTCTGGGAAACGTCCTGATGGTACTGGTTTAGGATTAACCATCAGTCAAAGAATCGTAGGATTGATGAAGAGTCAAATTCAAGTAGAAAGTCGTTTGGATGAGGGAAGTACTTTTTCTCTGGAACTGACAATACCACTTAACAATAACTATGATTCACAAATAGTTTCAAATAAACAAAAAATTATTGGTATTCAAGGGAACATACCACAAATTCTCATTGTTGAGGATGATAAAAGTCACCTCAGTGTTTTAAAGAATTTACTACAATCAATTAGCTTTCGTATTTTAGAAGCAGAAGACGGTTTACAAGGGCTAAAGTCAGCAACAGAAAATAATCCTGATTTGATTTTACTCGATTTGGCAATGCCTAATATGAATGGTTTTGAGCTGATGCTTAAACTACAAGCTAACCCTCAAACATCCTCTATACCAATTATCGTTTCTAGTGCTAGCGTTTTTGATGCAGATAGACAGCGTAGTTTAGAAGCAGGAGCAAAAGCCTTTTTACCCAAACCTCTACAAGCAGAAGAATTAATTGAAGCAGTAGGAACTTTCTTAGACTTGGAATGGATTTACGATAGCTCTAATTTCAATCTTGATGATGCCACCCTTGAGGAAGAATCCATATCATCTAACTTACTTACTCCGAAGGAGGATCCTCTTCATCAAAATGACTCCAACAATATAACTGAGATAGTTCCTCCATCAGAGGATATTGTGCAAAAACTGTATCACTTAGCAATGATGGGTGATATCGAAACAATTGAGGGAATACTAGAAGAGATAACAAGCCAAAATAAGCAATTACTTGGCTTTGCAAGTGAAGTAGGTAAACTTGCTACTAGTTTTCAGACTGCGAAAATCCGTAAATTTCTCAAACAGTTTCTATTCAAGGAAGCAAATTTAAAATGACCGATATTCTCTCCAAAACCATGCATATTTTGTTAGTTGATGATAAACCAACTAATCTTAAAGTCCTGTCCGAATGTATCCAGGGTCATGGATGGAAAGCACTAATGGCTACAGATGGAGAATCGGCTATTGAACAAACAGAATATGCTAAACCAGACTTAATTCTTTTAGATGTGATGATGCCGGGTATCGATGGATTTGAAACCTGTCGTAGATTAAAAGCTAATCCCATCACTGAGCATATTCCCGTCATTTTTATGACGGCGCTATCAGATACTAGAGATAAGGTTAAAGGTTTAGAGATTGGTGCAGTTGACTATATTACTAAACCATTTCAACAAGAAGAAGTAATTGCTCGATTAAAATTACATCTAAAATTATCTCATCTGAATCATAAACTAGAGCAACAGGTACAAGAGCGTACTATAGAATTAACTCAATCTTTAGAAGAATTACAACAAACCCAATTACAACTTATTCAGAGTGAGAAAATGTCCACTCTCGGACAACTTGTTGCTGGTATTGGTCACGAAATTAATAACCCAATAGGTTTTATCGGAGCAAATGTCTCCTATATTGAAGAATATACAGCAGACTTATTTCGTTTATTAGAACTTTACCAGAAAAAAATACCCGATGCAGACTCAGAAATTGATGAATTGGAAGAAGAAGTAGATTTAGAGTATCTTATACAAGACTTACCAAAAATCATGACATCAATGCACCACGGTATTAAACGTCTTAAAGATATCAGTCTTTCTTTGAGAACTTTTGCCCGTGCAGACATATCATCCTTAGTAGAATTCCAAGTTCATGAGGGCTTAGATAGCACTTTGATGTTGTTAAAACATCGATTAACAGCTAATGAACAATATCCCGAAATTCAAATAATCAAACAATATAATCAATTACCTCCTATAAACTGCTATCCCGGACAGATAAACCAAGCATTTATGAATCTGATTGCTAATGCTATTGATGCATTTGAAGAATATAACCGCGATCGCTTAGTGCGGACACCCATGTGCCATCGCTCTTTTGATGAAAACACAGTTGATTGTCCAAATACTATCACCATAAATACCGATTTCGACTCTACTCAAAGAATGGTGAATATTAGTATTAAAGATAACGCAGGTGGTATGACTGCTCAGGTGCAGAAGAGAATTTTTGAACAATCTTTCACCACTAAGGGTGTAGGACGCGGTACCGGATTAGGATTAGCTATTACTTACCAAATTATTGTAGATAAGCACCACGGAGAACTTGAATGCAATTCTGTATATGGTCAAGGGACAGAATTTATTATTAAATTACCTGTGTGATACTCCCCTACTCTAAAATTTATGAACGGTTGTCAGTATTTTTCTGGTTAGTTCAGTGAAGATATTCTTCTTTGAGAATTTTCCTAAATACTAGCTACAGAACCACCATCTACTCTGTAATTGGAACCAAGAACAAAGCTTGCTTGTTGGGAACATAGGAAAGTTATTACAGCAGCTACTTCTTGTGCTTTACCACGACGATTAAGTTCGAGGTGAGGACGATTATTCTTGAGAAATTGAGCGATCGCTTCTTCAAAACTAATACCTTTTTGGTCTGCTTGCTGCTTCATCATTGCGTCTGTCATTGGGGTCGCAATAAAAGCAGGAGAGACGGAGTTTATCAACACACCATCTTTTCCGTAAGCTTTAGATAAGCCTTTTGCTAGGTTAAGTACTCCGGCTTTAGAAGCACAGTATGGTAATTCTTCTTTATAAGGTTGCAGCGCATCTTCTGAACTTACTAAAACAATTCTTCCCCAACCACTTTTACGCATCGAAGGGATAAAAGCACGACAAACCCGGACTGCTGACATTAGGTCTGTATCGATGGTTCTAAACCAGTCATCGTCAGTAAGCTCCAAAAAATCACCGGTAGGACCAGTTATTCCGGCAGCGTTTACCAAAATATCAACTTGTCCATAATGTTCTAAAACTGTATTCTTGGCGGTTTCAACTTCTGCAAGCTTAGTCAAGTCT
Organism: Cyanobacteria bacterium P01_A01_bin.84; assembly: GCA_039030795.1. Classification (GTDB taxonomy): domain Bacteria; phylum Cyanobacteriota; class Cyanobacteriia; order Cyanobacteriales; family Nostocaceae; genus JBCCDM01. The sequence goes on along the minus strand of JBCCDM010000123.1, from coordinate 6,050 downwards.
GCTTGAGCGCTGATAACCTCTCCAACCTTGCTCACTTCATCCGCAGTTTGCTTCAACTCATCCGAAGTTTTATCAATTAGAGCAATCTTCACACCTTCAGCAGCAAGCAGTAAGCTGGTAGCTCTACCAATACCAGAGTCACCTCCAGTAATTACAGCAACTTTACCTTTAATACCAAGATCCATAAGAATTTACCAGTGATTAATTATCAGCGATCGCTAACCTAGCAGGGGAAAGGGAAAGTCAAAAGTCAAAAATCAAACATAAAAAGAAAAAGACTTAAGTTACATGATTGGGACATCAAGATACAATTCCCGACCCTTGAAACCTTTCGCAAATCCTGCAAGTATATTACTCCTTGGAGTTTATTCCACAGTTTCAGATATTTTTATCGCTCTGGAGTTTCATTTCATTGGCAATGAATTATATTAATCTAAAGACCTTTGGTAGTTGAAATTTTATCGCTATTGGTGGGGTTGAATTAATTTTGCTCATTAGACATCTCCCGCATTCATATTTAATTCCTGGAGATGCATATTGAAAACGTTTCCGTAGAGTATGCCGGAATGTCGGAATGTCGGGATTTTTATTTTCCCTCATCCAATAATTCACAGAAACCACCTAGATTTAAGAAAAAAGGTAAATCTGACGTTTTACTCTTGAAGGTACTTGCTCCGGTTATAGATAGCTTTGCCATCCAAGTTCCCAAAATTGGCAATAACAGTTACACAACTTAAGAATAGATTCTGCCTCTTGTTTAAACATATTTGCCCAATTTGGGTTATACTCTACTATCTCTACTTCATCTATAAATTAATCATTACCAATCACAAATTACGAATTATAATAAGAGATTGTGTCTAAGTGTAGAAAACTCAGAAAATGCCAAAAATAAAGACCCGCAAAGCTGCGGCAAAGAGATTTCGTGCCACAGGTACTGGTAAAATCGTTCGTCGCAAAGCTTTCAAAAACCACCTTCTAGAAAAGAAGACCACTGCTAAGAAGCGTAAATTCTCCAAAGCAGTTCTTGTTAACGATTGCGATGCCGATAATGTACGCGGTATGCTCCCATATTTGTAAATTTAAGTTTAATTAGGAATTAGATTGAGTTATGTCAAGGGTTAAACGCGGTAATGTCGCTCGGAAACGCCGTAAAAAGATTCTCAAGTTAGCTAAAGGTTTTCGAGGTTCTCACTCCACCCTGTTTAGAACAGCAAATCAACAGGTGATGAAAGCCTTACGTAGTGCTTATCGCGATCGCAAGAAACGTAAGCGTGATTTTCGTCGTTTGTGGATTACTCGTATTAATGCAGCTTCCCGTATGCACGGTATGAGTTACAGCCAATTTATGGGTACTCTGAAAAAAGCTAACATCGAATTAAATCGTAAAATGTTGGCACAAATTGCTGTTTTAGACCCTGATGGTTTTAGTAAAATTGCCGAAATGGCTAGCCAAGCAAAGGGCTAATGGCTATGATAAGTCCGCATTAGTGCGGACTTAATCTTATATTCTTAATTTTCTAGTACAGTACGACGGAAATAAACACACCATTCCAAATCGAGTGGATGTTTTTTATATAAGTATTTTGAATTTTGTGATTGGGTAATTTTGAATTTTAAATTCCGTATAGCTCTACTATTCTTGATTTATAGTTTTAATATTTAAGTACGAGCAATTTTTATAGAAAGTGGGATGCGTTACAAAAAACTTGTAATTTTCTTGATTGCTTTTATCTTCTGTTGGTGTGCTTTCCCATATGTAGAGAAATCGAAAGAGTTGGCACCAATTTTAACCACTTCTGCCCCCGCTTATGCTGCTGAGTTGGAAGCAATTGAGCAACGTGGGTATATAAAGATTGCAGTTAAAGATAATTTACCTCCTTTAGGATTTACAGATAAAACAGGTAAACTCCAAGGTTTAGAAATTGATTTAGCAAAGCGTTTAGCAAATGATTTATTGGGTAAACCTGATGCTCTGAGATTACAGAGTGTGAATAATAAGCAGCGTTTAAAAGTTGTTCTTGATAAAAAAGTTGATTTAACGATAGCCAGAGTTACCGCAAACCAATCACGGGCTCGCTTAGTTAACTTCAGCGTCCCATACTACTTAGATGGTACATTTATAATTACGAAAAACCTCACAAAAAATCTATATTTACAAAAACCTTCAGAACAAAAGCTAACAGATTTACAAAATCATAAAATTGCTGTATTAAAAAAATCTAGTACTATCGCTCCAATTAAGTATTATTTACCAAAAGCTAAGTTAGTAGGAGTTAGTTCATATCAAGAAGCAAAAGTTCTTCTAGAAAAAAATGCCGTAGATGCATTTGCTGCTGATGGTAGTGTTTTAACTAACTGGGCAAAAGAAAACAATCAGTACAAAATCATCCCTATTAAACTTTCAACCGAACCATTATCTATAGTTATGCCCAAAGGATTACAATATGACGAACTGCGGCGTAAAGTAAATAACGCGATCGCTAATTATTTACAAACAGGTTGGTTGAAAGAACGTGTAAAATATTGGGGTTTACCAGCATCAAGATATTTAGATTTAAAAAAAAGCCGTTAATCCTTAGCCTTTTGCTAAAAGTTAAGAAGCTAAAAGCCAGCAGCCAAAAGCTAATAACTATCTGATAAAATCAAGAACATAAAAATTTAATTACAATTTACAAATTACAATTTACCAACTGATAATTTCCCTGATAATAGAAATTAGAAAATAATTTTAATAATCATAACAATGAGTAGTAATCTTGCAACTATTTATCTATCTGTTTTAGTCGCAGTACTTTTTTTTGTAGTCATTAGCGTTTTCCGTCAAATTCTCAGAACTCGTAAGGTAGAAGGTTCTTTCTCCAAGTTACGTAATAAGCTCACTAAGGAATCAGGTACGGCACAAGAGTATTACCAATTAGGAAGTATCTATACAGAAAAAAAGTTATATTCTCAAGCAATAACATTATTTAACAAGGCTATAAAAGCAGCAGAAAAGGAAAAGGAAGAAGTAAATATTGCCCTAATTTACAATGGCTTGGGTTACGTTTATTTCGCTCAAGAACAGCACGACCTAGCAATTCGTAATTATAAAGAGGCTATAAAAGCAAATCCTAATTATGTCACCGCACTAAATAATTTGGGTCATGCTTACGAGAAGAAAAAGATGACCGCACAAGCTTTAAGTACTTACGAAGATGCTCTGAAGCTAGAACCTAAAAATGTAACTGCACAGCGTCGGGTACAGTCTTTACGCAGGTTAGTTGCTGCCTAGATTGGTTTTAGTTCTCCTATTGGGAAAGGTTCAAGGGGAAAGAGATAATTCACATAAAATAATTATCTTTACTAGCAAAATAGTACTCTAGTACTATTTTGCTGTTACAATACCTTGGAGACTTGCTAGGAGATAGTATGAAAGTACTCCAAAACAGTTATAGAAAATCAACTCAGCGTAATATTTCTTTACCGATCAAAAGAGCTGTGCATAGTGCAATCAAGCCATTGCAAATGCAGTTAGATGAAGTGAATCAAGGCTGGGAGAATTTGTCCATGCAGGTGGAACGTATCAATTCCATGGCAGTAGAGCTAGAAGCAGCAATACTAGAATTAAAAGCGATCGCTAGTACTTTGAACGGACAAAGACGGTATAAAACAGGTAAACAAGAACAATTTGAAAAAGTATGTAAATATTTTCCTGTCAGCGTTCCTTGGTTAAAGCAAAAAGCAAATCGGACATTTGTTCTCACAGCAAGAAAAATCGATCTATTTAGATCGGAAAGAGAAGCTGAAATGCTTGCACAACAACTTCGTTATAAAAGCAGACGAAAAAAAAGCTCATCTCAAAGACACAGAAAAAACAGAGATAAAAAACAAGATAGTCCTAAAAATATAATTTTGAAGTCCTGTAAGTTTTATTGATGTAAACAAGGGGGAAAACTAAATTTTCCCCCTTGTGAAGAAACCACTTGATTGAGAATAGGGTCCGGTCTGTAATTATGTTATTTTGTTGTGAGATTTTAAATTATAGAGAATCTCTGTAATAATATCGGCAGGTAAAACTAATTAAGTAACTTTTGTAAAGATGAATTTTGTAAAGATAAATATATTTTACTTTTCTTTGAATTAGATACTGCACTAAAAAGATTGCATAATCTAAAAAACAGGTTCACGCACTTATGAGGGTAAAGTTAGGCTTTGAAGATACTTTTGGTAATTTCCATTGGTTTTTTACCGTCCCTTTTCTCCCTATGGGTTATTCGCAAGAAACAGTGGCAAAGAAGGGCGAGAATGAGACATATCACTTCTAGATTTACTAGAGAGAGGATATGGCAAAATAACAGACTATCAGACAATTATCATCCGGCTGATAATTCTCAGGAAAATCGTTATTACCTTGAAGGAGTTGGCTATCTTATTGGCGATATTAGCTGTAAGTATAATGCTCGTTCTGGTTATTTACGATGTGCAGTAAACCCAGAGGGACCGTGCGATCGCTGTCGTTTCTATGAAGCAATACCAGCGAGTAACTGTAATTCAAGTAATTAATTCCAGTAATATATAAATTCGGTTAATATATCTACGATAAAACTTATTAGAAATTTTAATAATACTTACAAAATTCATAATTACTGATAATAACTACAGAACGTTTAATTCTTTACTGTATCTATTGACTTAAGAGAAATTGATTTATATTATTCATGTCTGCAAATTGGACACCAGAGCAAATCTTATCATTAGCACCAGATGCAAGTTCTGCCAAAAATGGTAGAACCCTAGCAACTGCAAGTAAGTGGAATAACTTAGGTTACAATAAACAAGCAGTTTGGGGAGAGTGTAAAGGTAGCGGTAAAAATCCCTACAAAACACAGATAGACCTGAGGGAACCTGCTTTTAAATGTAGTTGTCCCAGTCGTAAATTTCCTTGTAAGCATGGATTGGGTCTATTTCTATTACTAAGCTCAGAATTATCAACTTCCGAAAACAGCACTTTTGTTAAAATCCAACCACCAGAGTGGGTAACTCAATGGTTAGACTCCCGGACTCAGAGAAAAGCTAAGAAAGCAGAAAGTAAAGCAGAAAACATCCAAAAGGAAACTCACACCACAGATCGAGCTAAACGCGCTCAAAAACGCTTAGAAAAAGTAAATGGAGGAATACAGGATTTAGAAGTCTGGTTGCGAGATTTAATGCGACAAGGTTTAGCAACTGTACAAGGAAAACCATTAAGTTTTTGGGACAATGTAGCAGCAAGATTAGTAGATGCTCAAGCTCCAGGAATAGCTAAAATTATTAAAGCCATGGGTAGTATTCCTTATTCTGGTGTAGGTTGGCAAGAAAGATTATTAGCACAGTTGGGAAAAGTCTATTTATTAATAGAAGGCTTTAAACGTATAGAAACTTTACCAGTAGATATACAAGCAGATATTCGTACCCAAATCGGTTGGAATCAAACAAAAGAAGAACTTGGGAGTAAATCAGGAATTAAAGATACTTGGTTAATTGTGGGTCAGCAGGTAGAATCGGAAGACCGGTTAAAAGTACAGAGAAACTGGTTATGGGGAAAAGATTGTCAACAAGCAGCATTAATTCTTAACTTTGCTCACCATAGTCAACCTTTAGATATTAGTTTAATTCCAGGAAGCTGTATAGATGCAGAATTAGTATTTTTTGAAAGCGCTTACCCCCTCAGAGCAATAGTTAAAAATCGTGAAGAAATCTCTACTTCAGTCAATGAAATTCCGGGATATAAAAGTATACAAAAAATGCTGCAAACATACGCTAGCTCCTTAGCCCAAAATCCTTGGATTGAAACCTTCCCTGTAGGTTTACATCATATTATTCCTATACAAATAGATAATTTATGGCTTATTCAAGATATAGAAAATCATCAATTACCTATAAAACTAAAGTTTGCAAAATGCTGGAATTTATTAGCACTTAGTAGTGGTCATCCTATTGATATATTCGGTGAGTGGGACGGAGAATATTTTCTTCCACTCAGTATTTTTGTAAATAATACATTTATAGTTATTTAAGTATATTCACTA
>JBCCDM010000122.1:0-15188 GCA_039030795.1 Cyanobacteria bacterium P01_A01_bin.84 | reverse complement strand
CGAAGATTTGTCATTGCGACCGAAACGGAGTGTAGGGAAGCATAAGCTCTATCGAGCAGACTACGTCAACGCAAGGTTTTTGCGATTACGTCGCTATCGCTCGTAATGACAGAATTACATTGCCTTTGCGTAAGTCCTATTAACGTCTCTACAGGGGTTCGAGTTAAGTAAAAATGGCAACTTTAACTATTTGTTGTTTTTATATATAACTCAACGTAACCTCAAATAATATAATTTTTATTATTGCTTTAAAGTACTAATTTCTAGATAAATTTTGTAATTGATATTCAACAGCCTTGATATACCTAGAATTGTCAATTACGTCTGGAGATAATCTGCCAGTCTCTATTCCATGTTGAACTAAATCTTTTCCACTAATTTCACCAAACTTAATAGCAGTCAATAATGAATTATAGCCACGAACACCTCTATCTTTAAATTTTCCTTGATAAGCAAGAGAAACTAAGTTAAATGGAGTTATATTTGCGACTATTCGATTTTGTGTAATATTAGAATTTACAGCAGTTTTATTTGCTAAAACAGGTGATGTCACAGTAATCGCGATCGCAAGTGTTCCGAAAGTAGCAATTAATAAACTTTGCATAATTTTCCTCCAGTGCATTAATAAATGTGTAGGAATCAATTTGTTTTGTTCTGTTTTCCTTAATTCTTATCATTCTGCATTCAACTGAGAAGAGAATAAATGCTAAATGAGAAATAAATAAGAGATTTATTAGAAAAATAAAATAAGAAACATGAAAAATGATTCTTCCTCTTTACCTCAGCGTATTTGTGTTATTGGTACCAGTGGTTCTGGTAAAACAACTTTAGCTTGTCAAGTTTCTCAAAAGCTGATGATTCCTCATATAGAGCTAGATTATCTATATTGGGAGCCGAACTGGGTAGAAGTTTCTCGAGAAATCTTTCGTCAACGTGTCGCAGAGTCAATTAAAAATCAAGCTTGGGTAATAGACGGTAACTATAGCAAAGTTCGAGATATTATCTGGAGTCGAGCAGATACAGTTGTCTGGCTGGATTACTCTTTCCCATTGGTCATGAGTCGCATCATCAAACGTACTCTCAATAGAGTTATTACCAAAAAGGAAGTTTGTAACGGTAATTATGAAACTTGGGAAAAATTGTTCAGTTCCGATTCAATAATTCTATGGTCTTTGAAAACTTACCAAAGACGACGCACAGAGTACCCAATTTTATTTAACCAGCCTCAATATTCCCATTTGAACATAGTACAGTTACCCTCTCCATCAGCTGCGCAAAATTGGTTATCGAATTTTGCTTGATCTAACCCACATTCCGCACTCCCTGGGAAGTCGTGGGAAGGGAAGGTTCAAAATTGATTACTTTAGTCATACTTATTCCCCCACATATTTAATATTTTAACGTTATCATCGTGATATCACTTTTATATCAAATTTAATTACAGATCGTGAAACAACAGATTCGGGAATTTCCTGCATTCAAAATTAACGGTTTTATAGCTTTAGGAGTTGTCATAGCTATATCTATTTTTGGTACTTGGCAACTTTTTTCAACAGTAGAAGAAGTAATGCAAGTATTGAATAGAGGTTTGCGAATTGGAGAATTTTTGACACTATTTGGTTTAGAAGACACAGCAGAACTGGGTGCTTGGTTAGGAGCCATACTTATAGTGATAGTAATTCCCTCGGTCTCTGGTTTCCTAACAGTCGAACCAAATAAAGCCGTAGTAGTAGTATTTTTTGGACGTTACATCGGTACAATACGGGAACCTGGTTTTTGGTGGACTGTTCCCTTCACCAACAAACGTCAAATTTCCTTACGAGTTCGTAACTTTAACAGCAAAATACTGAAGGTAAATGACGCTCAAGGGAGTCCAATTGAAATTGCTGCGGTGGTAGTATGGCAGGTAATAGATTCAGCTAAATGCAGATTTGCAGTAGATGACTATCAAGAATTTGTCGCAATTCAAAGCGAGACAGCAATTCGTGCTTTAGCAATTCGTTATCCCTATGACGTACCAGATGAAGCTAATATTCCTTCACTGCGAGGAATACCTGACGAAATTGCCGTTTCACTCCAAGAAGAACTGCGATCGCGTTTGGAAGTTACAGGGGTAGAAGTCATAGAAGCGAGACTTTCTCATTTAGCCTATGCACCGGAAATTGCTCAAATGATGTTGCGTCGTCAACAAGCAAAAGCGATGATTGATGCACGAAAACAGATAATAGAAAGCGCTGTTGGAATGGTTGATGAAGCAATCACCCGTTTAGGAAAAGAAAATATAGTTGATTTGGATGAAGAGCGTAAAGCTGCTATGGTTAATAACTTATTAGTTGTTCTTACTTCCGAGCAATACACCCAACCTGTAGTTAATGCTGGTAGTCTCTATGCCTAAAAGATGAGTAAAAAGAAACGGTTTTTACTGCGTTTAGACCATAAACTATATGATGTATTAGAAAAATGGTCAGCCGATGAATTAAGAAGCGTTAACGCCCAAATCGAGTATCTTTTATCAGAAGCAACCCGCAAAGCAGGAAGATTGAAAAAAGATAAGGGTGAGAAAAAAGAGGAGTAAACTACCCACACTTTACCGTTAGGTCAGTGTGTGCTTTTAGTAGTCCTGAACTGTCTGTAGTGAGGGAACAATACAGACAGTTCGAGCCTCTAGGCTAAGCTGTTGACTTTGTGGTAATTTTCGTGGACTTTATTGATAAACCTAGGACTTTGAAAGTCCCAGAGGTCGTTGGGAACACCGATTATTCTTTGCTGAGAGTACTATGAGATTGAAAATCCTAATTTGGTTGAAGAGTAAAAAGTGTTAATTCTGGTGGACAAAACAAACGTATCGGTATAATACTCATTCCTATACCGATATTAACGTAAAGTTTATTACCTGGTTTTCCATAACCTTTTGCCCAACCATCAGCGTAAGTTTTATCTTTTTGAGTAAATCTTAACCACGACCATTCGGGTGTTCCCGGTATGCGTACCTGTCCTCCATGAGTATGTCCTGCTATTGCTAAAGGTGCTGAATTCGACGGGAACTGCTCGAATGTATCTGGATTGTGCATCATGACAATTCTAGGACTTTTATCTGGTAAACCCTTCAAAGCTTTTTGGACGTTATCTCGATTTGCCCACAAAGAACCTACTGCAACTAAATAGAGAGGCTCATTGCTATTAGGTAATTGTAGTTTGACTGTTTCGTTTTCTAATACCTTTATACCTGCTGACTCCAAGGCTGTTTCTAAACGATTAGCTAATTTTGTATTGGGTGATGCAGACTTTTTACTCATGCCGTAGTCATGATTGCCTAATACTGCATAAGTTGGAATACCTGCCTCGACTAGGGGACGTACTAAATTTACGGCTGTTTGAATCTCTGGTTCCGGATTAGGGGTAGAGTGATAAAGAAAGTCCCCACTAATTAACACTACAGCTGGTTTGACTTCAATTAACTTGGTAACACTATCACGAACTGTATCGCGATTATCGCCCCACAGTCCAATTTGAAAATCTGAAATTTGACCGATTTTCTTACCATGCCATGATTCAGAAAGATTAGGGATTTTAGCAACTTCATTTTCTGTATTCAGGGTGTGGGGTTCAATAAAACTCCAGGCTGACACGAGTGCGATCGCACCTGCTATTCCCAGGGTTACATACTTTAATTTTGTAAAGATATTTTTCATAATTCAAACAGCAAAATAAACTACCTTTTAATAAAAATGGGATGAAGAAGAAAAGTGAAATCGGCAAAAATAAGTTTATTTTTAGAAGCGCTAAAACGGCTATTAAAATAAGGATAAGGAGAGATGAGATTTTCCTCTTTCTATTATTTACAGGAGAACAAAAAACTAGTTTGTAGAGTTTTTCTTCAGCAAATATTGGCTCAAAATAAAACTGATTTTGTAAGAATTTGAAGATTTATTCAGCTTATGTAGTCTTATACCATTTATTTGTAAAGATGTGCTTAATTCAGCCTACGGAAATGGGTTTCGTAACTATAGCTCCACCCTTGTAAGCTAAGAGCGATTTAGCGCAGCCTCATAATAGAATTGGTATTAGGTAATTTTCCTCTTCCCTTCTCGATCAAAAGCCACGATATGACTGCGACCCAGGAAATCATAATTAAGGAAATAAATCGCTCATAAGCACCGTCTATATTTGTGGGAACAAGGAAAAAAATTGGTGCTAAAAATGCCCAGACAATTGAAGTTCCGATACTGAAGCGATACCACTTTAGAGCAACTTTGCGTAATCCAAAAGCAAGCAATAATGTTAAAGCTGTAAATAATAAACCAAGTGCATATACACAATAAATATGAATATTAGCTCCTACTCCTGGTCTACCTGCATACTTGTTATGTTCAGCAATTAGGAGAACATCAATACCCAGCAAGAATAAAAGAAAAGTTCCTATTTTCCATCTTGTTCCATTTAGATTCCACACATATAATCCCACCGCACAAGCAATCAATCCTGCGGCAAAAAAATCTAAGCCACTGTCCTGAATCCAGGCATATTTCTCTATTGCTAAGGCGCTAATTGTCTGACTGATGGGATTATGTTTTTCGACGACAATAACACCAATTATGTCAGTTATAATTGCAGCAAAGCAACCAAGTATTCCTATCATTCCGCAAATAAGCGAGAGTTTAGACTCCAACGACTTATTCTTTTTCTTTTTCATATTTCATCTGTTTTCGGTTTCGAGACCTGAACTCAATCAATGTTAAAAGTGACAGGAAACCCTGCTATCCGATTATTTGAGTTATCCTATCAATATATTTTTGTCGGGTCTTCGCTCCCACAGTGGAATATGACAATACTTAAGATAGATATCTAAATTAACAAAAATTAGTTATTCAAATTTTTTCTGCCGATGTCCCAGAAGTAATAGTCTTGTCTTACTTCTGGGAAAATGTTTAGATAGCCAATCAAGTTTGAGATAAACGCTTAACTTCAGCGTCCCCTAACATCTGATGAGCTTCAGCAAGTAAACTGGGAATTTTATCTTGATGAGGACTATTACTTAAACATTTTTGTAAATTTAATTCCTTTATTCGATCTGCTTTACCACCAGGGAACCAATGACCACCATTACCCAAAAGGTTGTAACGCATTTTGGCATATTCAACCATATCGTAAGCGATCGCTAGATTGCGTAACCACAGAATCATGGGGATATTCACGTTTCCCGGAGTTTCTTGATGATTTGGTAAACCAACATCCCAGGTTTTTATCCAGTCTTCTCCAAAAGTTGCGATCGCTTGTTTTTCTAATTTATCTAAAATTGGGGATAATACTTCAGAAGCTTTGTCTAACAAATCTAATGTTTTTAGGTGTTCGTCAAAATCACCAGGTTTAGAAGCACCTAAAGAAAGGGTATGTACTTGGGGATGACTTAAACAAAATAAATCATTGAATAACATTGGTGATAAAGGAGCGCATAAATCTACTAACTTTTGGGGAGGATTGTATAATCTACCACCTTTATCTGAAGGACTAATAATAAATACACCCATATCATGACGGGTCGCAGCTTCGATAGCTTCCCAGTTCAGTTGGTTGATATAGTACCAATGTAAATTCACATAATCAAACTGATTAGTATTGATTGCTCTAACAATAACATCGGTCGATCCATGTGTAGAAAAACCTATGTATCGGACTTTTCCTTGTTGTTGCAACTTTCTAGCGGCTTGCAGACACCCATCTGACCCCATACTATTATCAAAGGTTTCATCATTATTAATACCGTGCAAACCTAATAAATCTACATAATCTAACTGAAGACATTGGAGAGATTTTTCAAATTCATTAATGAAGTCCTTAGAATTAGACTTAGGACTGACTTTAGTTTGGACAATAATTTCATTTCTATTGAAAGTAGGTAATATTTGTCCTAACTGCATTTCAGAGCTACCATACCCACGAGCAGTCTCAATATGATTGATACCTAATTTTATAGAACGCTTAATAGTCGCTTCCAAATTTGCTTGGTTATTTAAAGGTATTTCAGCTTGTGGTAAATCTTGCCACTTATACTGATATCTCATTCCACCACAAGAGAACACGGGCATTTGTAATTCTGTACGTCCAAATCTTCTGTAAAGCATTGTGCCGGTATATTTCAGTATTTGACTCCTTAATGATTTATTTTAGATTTATTTTAAATTTATCTTTTGAATAACCCACCGTTACCCATCCTTACTCGAGGGGGAAGCGATTGAATATAAGCGAATGTAAGCAAGTCCGAGTCTGGGTTAGCTTCTTCTTAAGGACGGAGTATCAATAGTCACTAAAAAAATTAATCCCCTGAATTTTATGGGAAAGTTTATGGGAAAGTTTTTGGGAAATTATCAACTTAGGGACACAGACTGCACTCAAGGAAGTTGTGTCCCTGTGAATATCGTGTCTAGCCTAGATGTTAAATTTCTCTAATTTCCGGTTTACCATCCTTAACTTCGCCAATGAGTACTTTATCGGCACAATTAACAAATATACCGTTTTCTAAAACTCCAGGAATATTATTCAAAGTTCGCTCTAAGTTTACCGGATCAGAAATATCATCAAATCTGACATCAATAACTAAATTACCTTGGTCGGTAACAACAGGTCCAGCTTTTTTAACACCCATCCGTAGTTCTGGTTTACCACCAAGTTTTTTAACCGCATTAGTAACAGGGGTTATCGCCATCGGAATAACCTCTATTGGTACAGCAAATACTGAACCAAGTTTATCAACTAATTTTCCTGAATCTACAACTACGATAAATTCATTTGCTAAATAATCTACAACTTTTTCCCGTGTATGTGCTGCACCACCACCCTTAATCAAATTTTTATTGGGATCGACTTCATCAGCACCATCAATGGCAATATCAATATGGTCTATAGCATCTAATGTAGTGAGAGGAATGCCATATTCTTTAGAAAGAACCTCAGCTTGAAAAGATGTTGGTACCCCAATGATATCTTTAATCTCGCCCGATTTTAAGCGATCGCCTAGAAACTGAATAGCATATGCGGTAGTTGAACCTGTCCCTAACCCGACTATGGAACCAGATTTCACTAAAGCTGCTGCTGCTCTACCAACTTCTTGCTTCATTAGTTTTACTGGGTCTGCTGCACTCATTCCCTCGGTCTCCTCTAATCGTTATCAACTATCAATTATGAGTGCTAATGAGTCGGTCTGAGCGATTACTTCTTGATTTTAAGTTTGATATTTAAGTTTTAGATTAATTTTTAGAGCTTAATTAAATATTTTATTTCTCTTGAGTAACCATATTTTTTAACTATTACCAAGAATCAAAAGTAATGAATCAGCTTATTTTATCTAGTTAATAAGTACTGTAATATTTTGGGATCTTAGATACATATTATCTAGTATCAAAGATCCATGTAATAAAAGACTGGAAATCATAATATTTAATTAAGTAATTTCTCGTAAGCATCTAACTAACAGGAACCAAATACTGGTAAGGCTTTATGCTAAGGGTTCTTTGTAGCTCCTTATCTTACCTTTTAATTGAGTAAATCATTATATTCACTCGTGTAATATTTTACTTGATTAGACACCACTGTCAGTCAAATTTTTCTAGAAATTACCTGTTGATTTATTCAACTAAATAATTTTAGGAGTATTAATCATGAATTTGCGTGTAATTTCAGCAGGCTTACTACTGAGTACATCTTTAACAACTGGTGCCTTACCCGCAGCAGCTTTGAGTTCTCAGTATGATTTAAGTAATCTTCATCAAAATACTCAAGCTTTAAATGTAAGTGATGATGGAGGAGTTTTTGTTGCTCAAAGAGTCAAAAACCGTCAGAGAAGAAGACAAGTCAGAAAGGTTTGCACTAATAAGCGGATTAGGGTTAAAGGACGTGCAGGACGCAGAGTACGTATAAGAGTTGTTAGGAAGTGTCGATTAGTTAGAGTGGGTAGAATCAACAGATAAAAGTCTTCCAGAATCAAATATTCTCATTGCAAACAGAAATATTATTTTTATATTTTGGCAAGATAACTGAATGCTGATTTTATATCATTCGCGATAAATACTCGCGAATGATATCACTATTTTTATTTATAAATTTTAGTATTTTATTATACTCATGCTTCAAAATGAGAATTGCTGCTCAAACATATAACTAGTAGACATTTGACTTTTGACTTGTGCGTAGCGCTATATCCCTGTATTCATATATTTCTACCATCAGATATTCTTACAGAAAAGAATAAAATCTTTACTTCCCTACTAGGGCTTAACTTTCGAGAAATTAACTGACATTACTTAAATATCAATAAAGAAACTACTGAGTTACTACTTGTGTCTATATTAAAAAGCGGTGAATTCCCAGTATACTACGGTATCAAAATGGAACCCGGAAAAATCAGCCTTTTGCCGTCAACCAAATTTTTATTAAATACTTGGATTCAAAACCGTAGTATTATTCTATTTTTCTATATCAAGCAATATTTTCCATAGATTTTAATTATTATGCGTCAACTTTTTGTTACCTTTTCATTATTAGGAGCGCTGACAATCACTCCCAGTTTGGTTTATGCGCAAACCGAAACAGAAATTACAAATTTATCCGATCCTGTAGCTACAGTGATTGCAGCGAATATCATGAGTAATTACTCTGATGGTAAATTTTATCCTCAGAAGCTTATGAGTCGGGCAGAATTGGCAACAATTATGGTGAAAACCTTTAAGCTTGATAAGCAAAAAGCTGCATTAAAGGAAAATGCCATATTAGTAGCAGATGTACCAGCCTCTCATTGGGCATTTCCTGATATTCAAACAGTCTTAAAAACGGGAGTAATGAGGGGATACCGAGGAAATTTATTTTTCCCAAATCAAAAAGTTACTAGAGCCGAAGCTTTAGCGATATTTGCCCAAGCTTATGGTGTTTTTCAGTTCACTGAAGCAACTGTAGATGAGATTTTATCAGATTATCAAGACCAAAACTTAATTCCAGCATGGTCAAGAAAAGCGATCGCAACAGTTGCAACAGAGGGATTTATCGAACCAGACCCTGATGGTAATATTTCTCCGCTTTTACCTATGAGTCGTGGAGATATGGCACTAGTATTAAGTAAATATTTGCAAAGGCGACAACAACAACCCAGCACACCAGTAGTTCCCCCTCCCGCAGGTGGTTGGGTGGCACCTCGTTGATTCGGAAGGCTTTCATTTCTTAGCTCTTAGCTTTTCCTTCTCATTAATAAGGGAATATCCCAATTCCCAATTCCCAATTAATAATTAACAATTAACAATTCCTACCATCTATTTTTGACGTAATTACGGCAAAGATAGGTATTTTTGTGATTTTTTATTGCTAAATAAGAATTAGTATGAATTTCTGAGCAACCCGACCATGGCACAATCAGAAATACGATACTTAGAGAGGAAGACCAGTAAGTATGCATCTTAGTGAAGTCACTCATCCCAATCAACTGCGTGGTCTGTCTATCCGACAGTTACAACAAATTGCTCGTCAAATTCGAGATAAGCACTTACAAACCGTAGCAGCTACGGGGGGACACCTTGGACCTGGTTTGGGTGTCGTTGAATTAACTCTAGGGCTTTATCAAACTCTGGACTTGGATAGAGATAAAGTTATTTGGGATGTTGGACATCAAGCGTATCCCCATAAGTTAATTACTGGACGCTATAGTAAATTTTCTACTTTACGTCAGAAAGATGGCATCGCAGGGTATCTAAAACGTTGCGAAAGTAAGTTTGACTGTTTTGGAGCAGGGCACGCTTCTACTAGCATTTCTGCCGGTTTAGGTATGGCGATCGCGCGAGATCGTAAAGGCGATAACTTTAAAGTTGTTTCTATTATCGGCGATGGTGCTTTAACTGGTGGAATGGCTTTAGAAGCAATTAACCACGCTGGACATTTACCAAATACTAATTTGCTAGTTGTCCTCAATGACAACGATATGTCAATATCTCCTAACGTAGGAGCAATTTCTGGCTATCTGAATAAAATGCGACTCTCACCACCAGTACAGTTCCTCTCAGATAATTTTCAGGAACAGTTTAAGCAAATTCCTTTTGTAGGTGAGTCTCTTTCTCCAGAAATTAGACGATTGAAGGAAGGAATGAAGCGTTTAGCTGTTTCTAAAGTAGGTGCTGTATTTGAAGAGTTAGGCTTTACCTACATGGGACCCGTTGACGGGCATAATTTAGAGGAGTTAATTACTACCTTTGAACAAGCTCATCAAATCACTGGTCCAGTTTTAGTCCACGTGGCTACAACTAAAGGTAAAGGTTACGAAATTGCTGAAAAAGACCAAGTTGGTTATCATGCTCAATCTCCTTTCAATTTAGCAACTGGTAAAGCTATTCCTTCGAGTACACCTAAACCACCGAAATACTCGAAAGTTTTTGCTCATACTTTAGTTAAGTTGGCAGAACAAAACCCGAAAATCATCGGTATTACTGCTGCTATGGCTACAGGTACGGGGTTAGATAAATTACAAGCCAAACTACCAAATCAATATATTGATGTTGGGATTGCCGAACAACACGCAGTCACTTTAGCCGCAGGACTTAGCTCTGAAGGTATGCGTCCAGTAGCTTGTATCTACTCTACTTTCTTACAAAGGGCTTTTGACCAAATAATTCATGATGTTTGCATCCAGAATTTACCCGTATTCTTTTGCTTAGACAGAGCGGGAATTGTTGGTGCAGATGGTCCCACCCACCAGGGTATGTATGATATTGCTTATATGCGGTGTATACCTAATATGGTATTAATGGCACCCAAAGACGAAGCCGAAATGCAGCGCATGGTAGTCACAGGTGTAAATCATACAACTGGACCGATTGCTATGCGTTTCCCTCGCGGAAGCGGCTACGGAGTACCTTTAATGGAAGAAGGTTGGGAGTCCCTAGAAGTTGGTAAGGGTGAAATTCTGCGAACTGGAGATGATGTGCTTCTGCTTGGTTACGGTACAATGGTTTACCCAGCCATGCAAGTGGCAGAAATTCTCAGCGAACATGGGATTGAAGCAACTGTAATTAATGCCCGTTTCGTGAAACCCTTAGACACAGAATTAATTTTACCTTTAGCAGAAAAAATTGGAAAAGTTATTACCTTAGAAGAAGGTTGTGTAATGGGTGGTTTTGGTTCTGCTGTTGCTGAATCGTTATTAGATAATGATATTGTGGTTCCGATTAAACGTATTGGTATACCCGATACTTTGGTCGATCATGCCGACCCTAATGAATCTAAAGCAGAATTGGGTTTAACCAGCCCTCAAATTGCTGAGAGGGTTTTGCAAGCTTTCTTTAGTAAAAAGAAAGAATCAGCAGTTGTTTAAGACTAATTAATTTTTAGAATAAAAAGGCACAGGGGTTAGTTTTAACTTTTGTGCCCTTTTTCTTAATTATGGCAATTGTGCCCTTCGTGAAATTTTGTTATTTTGAACTTTGAATTAATATTTTCCTTGCTTATTTCCTGCAATCTCCTGATAAAGTAATTATTCTCTAGTATATTTATCATCTTTGCGTTACCCCCTGAATCAATAACGTACTATGTTGCCTACAAATCAGCCTTCAACAAATCACGTTTATCCTATTATTTGGCATGATGATTGTGTATCTTTGATCGACCAAACTCGATTGCCGAATGAATATACCTTTGTGGAAATTAGCCGTTGTGAAGATATGGCACAGGCAATTAAAACAATGATTGTCCGTGGTGCCCCTGCTATTGGAGTTGCAGCTGCTTATGGGATGTATTTGGGTGCGAGGGAAATTGACACGAATCAGCGCGATCGCTTTTTAGAACAACTTGAGAAAGTGGCAAATTTGCTGCGGTCAACTCGTCCAACTGCGATCAATCTTTTCTGGGCAATATCTCGGATGCTAAAAGTTGCATATGAAACTTTGGGTACAGTAGAAGAAATTAAACAGACTTTGCTACAAACCGCAAAAGATATTAATCAAGAGGATTTGTATACTTGTAAAGCAATTGGCGATCATGGTTTACAGATATTACCGGAAAATCCAGAAAAAGTTACCATTCTGACTCATTGTAATGCTGGTGCTTTAGCGACTGCTGGCTATGGTACAGCATTGGGTGTTGTACGTTCTGCTTGGCGTGAAGGACGTTTAGAAAGAGTCTACGCAAATGAAACCCGTCCTAGGTTACAAGGGGCAAAACTAACTACTTGGGAATGCGTACAGGAAGGTATACCAGTAACTTTGATTACTGATAGTATGGCTGCTCAATGTATGAAGCAAAAATGGATCGATCTTGTTGTTGTTGGTGCTGATAGAATTGCTGCAAATGGTGATACCGCTAATAAAATCGGTACTTACAACTTAGCTCTTATTGCCCAAGCTCATGATATTCCCTTTTGCGTTGCTGCACCTATTTCGACCATTGACTTTGGTTTAGCAGACGGCAATCAAATTCCAATTGAAGAAAGACATCCCAGCGAAATTTATCAAGTAGGGGAGACTGTTTTAACTCCCGGCGGTGTAGAGTACTATAACCCTGCTTTTGATGTTACCCCCGCCAATTTAATTAGTGCAATTATTACTGAGATAGGTATATTCGCACCTAATGAGTTAATGGGTTTGAGAATGCAGGAAAATGTTAATGTTTAGTTTTTAGTTTTTAGCTTTTAGCTTTTAGCTTTTAGCAGCTATTAGCTATTAGCTATTCATTGTAGGGTGTATAAGTCCGATCTATTATAGATTTGCTAATAGTTCTTTTCCCTCTACTACTTAACAATCAATAAAATTAAATATTACAAAATATTACAAAAATCATTATAACTGTCATAATATGTAATCTACAGCCTGTATAGCAGGCAATATTAAAGTAGTGGGGAATAGGTAGAATGGGTCAAATTATCTGGATCGCAAGACACGCTAATCGTCTCGATTTTGTCAATCCTGATTGGTTTCTCACTGCTCAAAGACGTTACGATCCTCCTTTGTCAGAAGATGGTTTTCAACAAGCACAGCTCTTAGCTAAACGTTTATATGGAAAAAATATTACTCATATTTTTGCATCGCCATTTTTGCGAACTATACAAACAGCTCATGCAATAGCAGATGTTTTAGATTTACCAATATATTTAGAAACTGGTTTAAGTGAATGGTTGAATCCTAAATGGATGTCGGAGGAACCACAAAAGCATACTTTAGAAGAATTGACGCTAGTGTATCCCCGAATTGACCCTAGCTATACTCCCCGGATTGCAGCAAAATATCCGGAAACAAAATCTCAAGTCAGAAAACGTTCTGGACAAACTGCTAGATGTCTTGCCAGAGAGTGTTCGCCAAATGATATTTTATTAGTGGGTCATGGTGCATCTGTAATGGGTGCAGCCATGGGTTTGGTAGGAAAGATTGCAGAAAAAAAAGTGAAAGCTTCGCTATGCTCGTTAGTAAAAGTTGTGAATCAAGAAGCAATGTGGTTTTTAGAATTAAGTGGTGATACTTCTCATTTGACTGAAGTAGAAGAAGTAATAAGGTTTAATTAATTGGAAATTGGATATAATGTGAATTTTTATGAAGTATATTCATCTCGAAAAGCTGTTAGCTGTTGAAAAGCCAAAAGCTGAAAAATATAAGCAATATCATAATTAAAATGACTTTACTATTGGCAGGAGATATCGGTGGAACCAAAACTATACTGCGTTTGGTGGAGACATCAGACTCAGATTCTGTAGGAAAAATTTTGTGTGAAGAACGTTATTCCAGTCAGGATTTTCCAGATTTAGTACCAATAGTGCAACAGTTTTTAAAAACCGCAAAAGCTGATATACCCGAAAAAGCTTGTTTTGCGATCGCAGGACCCGTGGTTAACAATACTGCAAAGCTGACTAATTTGGTATGGTTCCTGGATACAGAGCGTTTGCAAAATGAATTAGGTATTTCTCATGTTGCCCTAATTAATGATTTTGCTGCTGTTGGTTACGGTATTCTTGGACTAAAAGCAGATGATATTTGTACTCTACAAGGAGGAAAACACAACTCAGAATCACCTATTGGTATTATTGGTGCTGGTACGGGTTTAGGACAAGGTTTCTTGATTAAACATGGAGATAAATATCAGATTTTTCCTTCTGAGGGTGGACACGCTGACTTTGCACCCCGTAACGAGTTAGAATTTCAATTATTAAAATATCTCTTAGATAAACATGATATCCAGAGAATTTCTGTAGAACGGGTAGTATCAGGTTTAGGATTAGTTTCGATTTATCAGTTTCTACGCGATCGCAAAATGCACAAAGAATCTCCAGAAATTGCTCAAGTGGTGAGAGCTTGGGAAGAACAAGCCGGAATCAAAGAAAAAAGTGTAGATCCAGGAGCTGTTATTGGTAATGCTGCACTCAAAAAAAGCGATCGCTTATCCGAACAAACGATGGAGATATTTGTTGAGGTTTATGGTGCAGAAGCAGGAAATTTAGCACTCAAGCTTCTACCATATGGTGGTTTATATATTGCAGGGGGTATTGCACCAAAAATATTAACTCTTATAAAATCCGGTAATTTCCTCTTGAATTTTACTCAAAAAGGCAGGATGCGCAGTCTTTTAGAAGATATACCAGTACGCATCATTCTTAATCCCCAAGTAGGCTTGATTGGTGCTGCTGTAGCTGCTGCAAGACTTTAATGTTTGATATTTGATTTTTGGTAATTACTAATTAATTGCGAAAATTAAAATGTCAGAATTAATTATCCTCTTTTCTCTTCTTCTTCCTGACTTGAAATTAATTCCCAACCTGCTTTAAGTAGTTTCTGATAAGTCGCATATCCTTTACTACCACCAGGAATTCTATAATCTGGTACTGCTAAATGTCCAAAAGCTGTATATGGTCTCCAGGATTCGGTGGGCAAATTCTTTAAGTGTAAAATTTTTTCCCCATTTTGACCAAAAACAGATAACCAACACATTTGTCCTCTCATTATAACCTCTTTTGAGTAAATTTTACAACTTGCATAAAATGGCATCAAATTAAAATTTGTAGCGAAAATTTTCCGATACAGTCTCTAACAAAAAATAATTTTTTTGCTTGTTATTAATTCTAAAACTTAAATCTATAGACTCATCAAATTTGGTTGTACAATTAGTTTTTATCTTACCCAAAATATTATTTATTGAGTCCGATTGTAATTCTTTTGTTTTTTTAGGTAATTTTTTAT
>JBCCDM010000121.1:0-15272 GCA_039030795.1 Cyanobacteria bacterium P01_A01_bin.84 | reverse complement strand
TATTTATCAAATTCTAGGAGTTAATCAATGCGAATTGCTAAAAATGTAACCGAACTTATTGGTAAAACTCCTCTGGTGGAGCTAAACAGAATTCCCCAAACCCAAGGATGTGTTGCCAGAATAGTGATGAAATTAGAGGGAATGAACCCTGCTGCTTCTGTCAAAGACCGTATTGCTGCAAGTATGGTACAAGCAGCAGAAGCAGAAGGCTTGATTGAACCGGGTAAAAGCATTTTGGTTGAACCGACTTCCGGAAATACCGGAATTGGACTTGCCATGGTGGCAGCAGCACGGGGCTATAAACTGATTTTAACCATGCCAGAATCCATGAGTTTGGAAAGACGAGCAATGTTAAGAGCTTATGGTGCCTCCTTAGAATTAACGAATGGTAGTGAGGGTATGCGAGGAGCAATCAATAAAGCACAAGAAATTGTAGATAGAACTGAGAATGCTTTTATGCTGCAACAGTTTTGTAATCCTGCAAATCCCAAGATTCATCGCGAGACTACCGCAGAAGAAATCTGGGAAGATACGGATGGTGAGATAGATATATTAGTTGCTGGAGTGGGCACAGGTGGTACTATTACAGGTATTTCCCAGAACCTAAAACAGCGTAAATCAGATTTAAAAGTGGTAGCAGTAGAACCTACGGGTAGTCCAGTGTTATCTGGTGGAAAACCTGGTCCTCATAAAATTCAAGGTATTGGTGCAGGATTTATACCTGATATTTTAGAACAAGATTTAATTGACGAAGTAGTCACGGTTGAAGATGAAGCAGCAATGGCTATGGGGAGACGTTTAGCTAGGGAAGAAGGTTTATTATCTGGTATCTCTTCTGGTGCTGCGGTGTGTGGAGCAATTGAAATTGGAAAACTTCCCGAAAATTCCGGTCGTCTAATTGTTGTGATACAACCTTCTTTTGGGGAGCGTTATTTGAGTACTCCCATGTTTCAAGATTTAGTTCGCGAAGCTGCGGTAATTGGGTAATTGGGAGAAGGGACAAGGGGGAAGGGAATCACTGCGTCTTTCTGTTCTCACAAAGTATGCAGGAATTTTGAATTTTACTTTCTCCTTTTTCTCCTTTTTCTTTTTTTTTTCTATCTGTATTTAGACATCTCCAGAAATTAAATACAGCAGATTCTAATAAAATGAGGTACATCTTATTCTGCCATCTGCCTTACAGCGATATGAATCGTAACTCACTCAGATAAAGATGTTAAATTTAACATCTCTATATACAAATGCGGAAGATGTCTATTGAAGTCCTTTGAAAAGTGGAACATAATGCCCTTGGTTATTATTCATTATTCATTGATAATTATTCAAATGAAATTTATTAATCAAGTGAAGTGATGTTGTCAAAATTACGAAAAACGCCGGGGCTGAGATTGCTTATAGGTGCTGCTGTTGCTTTTTTCATTCTCAGTCTCTCGTTGACGTTGCATCGCTATTTCAGTTTTTATGCTTCTTTTGACCAGGGTATTTTTAATCAGGTTTTTTGGAATAATTTACACGGACGCTTTTTTCAAAGCTCTCTGTCCTCAAGTCTTTCTACTAATGTGGTTCATGCAGGGGAGATTCCCAAGGTTTTCTACCACCGTCTGGGACAGCATTTCACACCAGCCCTGTTGCTTTGGTTGCCGATATATGCATTGTTTCCTTCTCCTGTAACTTTAACTGTTTTACAGGCAGTATTTATTACTGTTGCGGGTTTAATTTTGTATGTTTTGGCACGACGATATTTGGAAGCACCAATTGCGGCAATGATTGTTGCTAGCTATTATGCTGCTAATGCTGTGGTGGGTCCAACCTTATCTAATTTCCACGATATCAGTCAAATTCCTTTGTTTATTTTCAGTTTGCTCCTAGCGATGGAAAAACGACAATGGTGGTTATTCTGGCTGATGGCTGTGTTTATTTTAGCTGTCCGGGAAGATGCTGGAGTAGGTTTGTTTGGCGTTGGGGTGTATATGGTCTTGAGTAAGAGATTTCCCCGGGCTGGAATTGCTACTTGTATTCTTAGCTTTGGTTATATGTTGCTGCTGACTAATGTAATTATGCCATTCTTTTCAGAAGATATTTCTCGGCGTTTTATGTTAGAAAGGTTTGGACAATTTGCAGACGGTGATGAAGCTTCTACTTTAGATATTATTGGGGGTATGGCTCGTAATCCTTTCAGATTTATAGTAGAACTTGTTACTCCTGTAGATAAAACTATTAAGTATTTGCTCGGTCAATGGCTGCCTTTAGCTTTTATTCCTGCAATTTCTCCAGCTTCTTGGGCGATCGCTGGATTTCCATTATTAAAGTTATTTTTAGGTAAGGGTGATTCGGTATTAGCAATTAGCATTAGATATGCTTTGAGTGTGGTACCGGGTTTATTTTATGGAGCAATTTTATGGTGGTCCCAACATCCCAAAGCTTTTAAACCTGTATTTCGTCGCTTTTGGATTGGCTGTATTTGCTTGTCACTAATTTTTAGTTTTACTTCTAACCCCAGTCGGACTTTATACTTCGCAATTCCCGATTCTATCAAGCCTTGGGTCTATGTTTCTATTCCCCAACAGTGGAGTCATGTTAACAGAATGCGTCCTCTACTAGCCAAAATTCCTAATAATGCCAGCGTTTCAGCTACTACTTACATTGTACCTCACTTATCTGGTCGTCGAGAAATATTACGCTTGCCCATGTTAGAATTACGCAACGATGAGAAACAAGTAATTAAAGTAGATTATGCGATCGCTGACCTATGGAGACTTAATAAATATCAGGTCGCGTTTAAAGGCGATCGCCATCAGTTACAAGCTGCTGTAGCGTTGATTGAGAAGGTAAGTAATACTAGAGAATATGGCATCATTGGTTTTGAAGATGACGTAATTTTGATGCAAAAGGGAGTTGAAGATAATAAAACAGCAAAAGCTGCTTGGTTAGCATTTCGTCAACAACTCAAGATATTAAGTTAAGAGTTGAATAAAAATTCCCTTATCTGGAAATAGATAAGGGAAATTGAAAATTTTATTTTTTATCTAAAAAATTATTAAATTCTAACGTCTATAAATTGTGGTCGATAAGTACGAACAAAATTCAAAACTTTACTTAACTCTTCTCTGTTAGTTAATGCAATACAACCAGATGTCCCATCTTCACCGTTATTTATTTCAAAGGACGGGTCATAATGAATACCTAAATATCTACGACCAGTCCGAAAAAGAGGTTGTATCGGTAGAAAGCGATCGCCTACTTCTGGATGAGTACCTGGGACTGTAGCTTTTGCTACTGAGTATTTGCCATTGGGTAAGGGTGCTTTTGTTCCACTTTTATGACGATCTCTGTTCTGGGAAGATGCTCTTCCACTCACGGTTATAAATTTACTAGCTAAACGTCCATCTGCATAAAGACGAAGTTCATAAAGTGGATTACCTAAAGCATTTGTTTTTCCCAGTTTCCTTAAAGTCATATAATTTGTCTTAACTGGTAGATCGGATATATTTTGGTCAATATATTCGTTCTCTTGTTTCCTGAGATTTACAGATATTTTATTAGATTTATTTGATGAATATACTACGGAATTAATCGTTTTTGAATTATTACTATTCTCCTTTATATCTTCTGTTTTTTCTGAAATATTAATTGACTTATTTGTAGTCAATTCTTGTGACGATAAAGTCTCTCCATTAACGACACAACCAGCCACTATTAAGCAACTTAGATATATAAAAATAAATCGAAACAGCATATAAATCGCTTTCTCTTTCGATATTTATCAAATATAAATGCTGCTTTTTATACTTGTCATAGGGCAAATTACTTAATTTTTATCTGTAGAGAGAAATTAAGTAAGTTGTAAGTATTTGCAAAAGAATCAAAAAATTGTCAACAGAGAAAGATTAGCTAAC
Source organism: Cyanobacteria bacterium P01_A01_bin.84 (assembly GCA_039030795.1). GTDB lineage: Bacteria > Cyanobacteriota > Cyanobacteriia > Cyanobacteriales > Nostocaceae > JBCCDM01. The sequence continues at coordinate 11,376 of JBCCDM010000121.1, read as the reverse complement.
CTTTTAAAGTAAATTAGGATATACGAAAAATAGTTGCCCCCTCGTGTAAGCTGACAGAAGCAGTTTCACCACTGAAAACATGAGCACAGACAAACCTTCAATTTTAGCTTTAGACTTCGATGGCGTAATTTGTGATGGATTGATTGAATATTTCCAAGTGGCTTGGCGTACTTATTCTCAAGTTTGGCAAACTTATACTAATACACCCCCAGATGGTCTGGCTGAGAAGTTTTACCCCCTGCGTCCAGTGATTGAGACCGGTTGGGAAATGCCTGTATTAATTAAAGCATTGGTAGAAGATATTCCCGAAAGTAAAATTTATCAAGAATGGCACAGTCTCTCTCAGCAGATTGTAGAGCGAGATAACCTTGATTCTAAAGATATTGCACAAAAATTAGACAATACAAGAGATAATTGGATCAATACAAATTTAGATGATTGGTTAAGTCTGCACAGATTTTATCCTGGAGTGGTAGAAAAACTCCAATCTTCTATGATTAGTCCTGTGGAACTTTATATAATTACTACCAAAGAAGGACGCTTTGCTAAACAATTATTGCAAAAGGCTGGAGTAAACATAGAAGCAGATAAGATTTTTGGCAAAGAAGTCAAACGTCCCAAATACGAAACTATCCAGGAATTGATAGAGAAACATCAAACCTCACCAGAAAATGTCTGGTTTGTAGAAGATAGACTCAAAACATTACAACTAGTTAAGAAACAATCAGATTTAAGTAGTATTAAACTCTTTTTAGCAGACTGGGGTTATAATACCGCATCAGAAAGAAAAGAAGCACAGCAGGATGAAAGAGTTAAATTACTATCACTATCGGGGTTTGCTGATGATTTTTCTAACTGGTGATTAACTAAGGGAATCACCAGGAGTAGAGCAGTTAGTACGAGCGCTTCCCTTGCTCCCTTTACCAAGAGGTAGTATTGTTACATCTCTATGTAATAATTTATCCCTTAACCAATACCTTTCGCCTAATTAATCCCCAATTACTTTTATGCTTGACCTAAACAAATTAGCTCGACAAATGCAGGGTTTGAGTCAGCATCTGACTGAAGAAGCTGCTGCTTCTCGTCAAAGGTTAGAGACTGCACAAAAGTTTTTTCAACAAGCTTGTCAGGAGCAAGATAAGTTTGTAAATATTCAAGAAAAATGGCGCGATCGCATTCTGTTTGCAAATGCAACTCCTGTTGAACCTCTACACATAGGAATTGATATTTCAGTTCCACCTAAGATTCATACTGTAATTTCTACTGATGGTTCTCAAATTGCACCTAGCCATCATGAAATTGCTTACTGTTATTTACTTAATATTGGTAGAGTTGTTTTACATTACTCTCAAAATAAACATCCATTACTGGATAGTTTACCAGAAGTATTTTACCGTCCAGAAGACTTGTATATGTCCCGGCAGTGGGGAATTAAAACAGAAGAATGGATGAGTTATCGTCGTACAGCTAGCGAAACTACGGTTTTATCGGATTTAGCTTGTAGCGTCAAAGCCGACCTCAATAATGATATCCCAGTTTTAGCAATGGTAGATGGTTCCTTAATTTACTGGTTTTTAGACCAATTACCAAATGATGCAAGAGACCTCATATTACCCCCAATTCTGCAAGCTTGGCAAAAAATGCGCGAAGCTAAAATTCCCCTCATGGGATATCTCAGTGCTTCCCGCAGTGTAGAAGGTACGAATTTTTTAAGATTACTAGCTTGTCCCCATACAGTCCCAGACTGCATGAGTTTTTGTCCTAACCCTATGGATAAGTTACCTTGTAAATTATTTGAACCACTGCGGGATACAACCCTATGGGCAACACAATTACAACCCGGACAGCGCAGTCCCCTGTGGAAAAGTAACGCCAGAATTTTACACCTATACGAAGACCAGAAAATCTACTTTTGTTACGTCCATGTAGGAGCAGAAATAGCTAGAATAGAAGTCCCCGCTTGGGTAGCAGAAGATACAGAAGTATTTGACAAAGCATTAGGATTAATGCTCGCACAAGTTCAGAAAGGATACGGTTATCCAGTGGCGATCGCAGAAGCACACAACCAAGCAGTAGTACGTGGAGGAGACAGAGCGCGTTTCTTCAGTTTATTAGAAAGACAAATGATTAAAGCAGGTTTAAGAAACGTTGGTACATCCTACAAAGAAGCAAGAAAACGAGGAAGCATCGCTTAAAAAGCAGTATTACCCGAATATTGGACAGAGATGTTCTGGTGGAATATCTAATATATCAGGACTTACGCACGGACTACGTGTTTAGGTCATTACGACCGTAGGGAAGTAATCGCAAAGCCTTATTACTCGTTACGAGTGCGTAAGTCCTATATATTTTAATCTGTATCCTGTACCTAATTTTATATAAATAAATGTCTGAACAAATGTCTGAACAAAAACCTTTTAGGGTCTGGGATTATAAACCTTGGTGGTGTCAACCTTGGTCAATTTTACTCACCGGAACAACATTAATTAGCGGTAGCTGGTTCCTATTTAGATTTATCTGGTTAACAGTTTTAGTCGCTATCCCTGTGCTGACGTGGATGATATTTTTCCTGCTGATATATCCCCAAGCTGTAGCAAAAAGTGGAATGCTTGATGAGGAGTTAACAGGTAAATCTATCAGATAAATCAACAGGTTTTGAGGATTTTTGGAATTTATATAAGAAAATGCTATCGATTTACTAGTTAAATTGTCAGATGGTGTTTTAAGAAATTTGATTAGAATATAGAATTTCCAAACAACGTTATGCAATTCATCCCGCGATCGCACTGATAATTGAGCAAATAGCAAATATATTAAATTAATTTTTATTTGATGGGACTGGCTCAATATTAAAAATTCCAGTTTGACACATTAGCAAAAAAGTTATAATCTAATGTATCAACAAAATTGTTGGTTGATAACCTGATTCCAAATTAAGTGATTCCAAGATCAGAGGCACGAGAACGGGTTCTCAAAGCGGCAGAAAAGCTCTTTGTTGAACGTGGTTATGAAGCAGTGACAGTCAAAGATATAGCCAAGGAAGTAGGTATTCATCATGCTTCAATTTATCATCATATTCCCGGTGGTAAGTCAGCATTGTATGTTGAAGTAATGACCAGACATATGCAGCGTTATCGTGAAGGTATAAATGCTGCCATTGATGATACCAGGGGTGATTTACGAAACCAGTTGCAAAGTGTTGCATCATGGATAATCCTAAACCCACCCTTAAATATAATTCGCTTGGAAACCACTGACTTTCCTGCAATTGGAGATGTGCAAGCAAATGCTATATCCAACCTTGCCTTTGAAGCTACACTAGTACCAATCATGCAAGTACTTGAAGATGCCCAAAAGCGCGGCGAGATTTACCATAATAATCTGGGACATATTGCAGGTGCTATTTTTGCTTCAATTGAAGCATTTCATGCTATACCAGACAAATATGTAGATGGAAACCGTCAACTTATGGCGAATGAATTAATTGAAGTTTTCATTCGAGGTATTAAAGTGTAGTAAAATTTTTTACCTAAAAAACCAACAAAAATGTTGGTTGAGTAAACCATCAGTTGGGTAATTGGAAGTAACAACTATCAATGGTAATCAAATTCAACTAACCAATTAATTTCACAGGAGTCATTCGACTGGAGTAATTATTATGAAAATATTCACCCAAAGGCAGGATAAGAGGTTTTCCATTAATAAGTGGATTTTAATTCCCATCTTTATTACTGGATTCTTCCTCTCTTTCTCAGGAAGTTTCCAACGTATGATGTTATATATGTCACCAAGTCTTGATTCCTCAATAGCCCTGCCAGGTAAGAATAAAAAAGATAATACAACTGTATTCCCGCAAGTTTCAGGATTAAATTTACAAGGTAAAAAATTTAACTTACCTGGTGATTTTTCTGCACCTTATAATGTGGTTCTCTTAGCCTATAGTCAGGGACAACAGTCAGATGTAAATACATGGCTACCTCTGCTTAAACAAGCAGAAACTAACTTATCTGAATTACGCTATTACGAACTGCCTACACTACCACAAATGAATCCAGCTGCTCGCGCTCAACTCGATCAGTGGATGATAGACGGTATCCCAGATGAGGAGAATCGTGCTCGTACCATTACACTATATTTAGATGTAAAAGCCTTTAATGATGTACTCAATATAGACAATACAGAAGAGATACAAATCTTACTGGTGACAAAAGAAGGCAAAATACTCTGGCAGGAACAAGGGAGTTTTTCAGCATCAAAAGGCGAGGCTCTACAAACACGTCTTAACGAGCTTACACAAAAAACAAGTTTGAAGAGTTTGTAGACAAAGGATTTTACGGAATTACTCTCAACTAATATAAATTCCTTGTCTGTAAACATTTAAACAGCACTCTCCCCTCTTAAATTTCACCTTAGAGGGGATTTTATAAATAATAATTGAAATACCCTCAATACTCAATACTTTGGGTTAGCTAACAAATATACATTAATTATATAGAAGTACTTAATTCCCATACACTTTCTCACCACTCCCAATCTATTCATAGTCAGCTTTTTCGTACTTCTCTTTGAGAAACTCCGAGCAACTTACGGGAAGCATTCGCTAAAGCCCACCAGCCTATAATAGGTGCAACCAAAGACGCGAGTATAGCTGCCCACACAGCCTTAAATAACATATACGAAAGCATCGGAAACGATTCAGCTTCAGCTAAAATAAGTGCCGATACGACAGGTAGTGCCCCGAATATAACACCAACAACACCGAGAAATAAACCCCGCATCCAAGAAGCACGTCGAAACCAACGGGAGTGAACAAACTGTTCTGGGGGAAGGGGAAGTACTTTACCGGAGCGCACCTGAAATGCAACAATTGGACTGATGATAACGCAGATGAAAAAGGGTAAGAGAAGCCCTGTAAGTAATAGGTCTAAAACAATACCTCCCGTTCCATCCCAAATAGCAATGGTGTTAGAAGAACCATGAATAAACCATACAATCAGTCCGTTTTCCAAGAAATTTAGTACTCCTTGAACCCCAGATTGACCAATTAGGAGAAACCGACGATGTTGATTAGACATCTCCATAAAAATCACCTTTTTCTAATGACTTATTTGATTTAATTTTGTGTAAACTTTCCGATTAAACGAAGTAATTCATACCTAGTACTCGTAAAAGCCAAAATTGCCGGATAAGGGCAGGCAGGGGGAGAAGAAACTTTTTCTTTTCACGAACAACCCGCAAAATTCCCTTGGCAAACTACTAGAAAAGATTCCAATTCTAAGAATCTAAATTTCTCTTTCAATTTATATACAAGTATTTTTTATATCAGTATTGTTAGGGGGAAATACCATAGTTGAGCTAGTTCGAGAGAGCAAAATTAAGAGACTACATAATTTGAGTAAAATAATCTCCTTAAAATATTCTCTAATATCAAGCTCAGAATCATGAATCCTCAAATTACCATTTAATATGGATGCAAGAAGCTGGATTAGATACAGAATCACGAAAGCATTCAAGAGATACCAAACTCTGAAGCGATATCCCTTCCTCAAAGCTCAGACAAAAAATAGAATTACTAAAACAATAAGTAGTTAGGTGTAAATAAACATAGCTATAATTATGTGATTACGAGGAGGTACAACGTTGCGGAAAGCTTCTCGTTGACGTATTCTCTCAAAGAGAAGAGTAGTAATCGCAAGGGTCTCAGCCTTTTTTATATTCTGTTACATTGTGATATTTAATTGTACCTACCTACTTACATATATGAGTAAAAACTATAAATTCCTTGTTTAATAGATTTTATTCAACCAATTATCCATATCCCTAAGCATTAAATCCGGGACTTCCCAAGGAAACAGGTGAGCGGTTTCGGGATAACAACACCACTGACCCTGAGAAAGGTAATTACAGGTTTCTCTACTGCTATCCATGGTAATATGACGGTCTTCTGTTGCAGCCATAACCAAAGCAGGAACTTGAATTTTTTCTAAGTCTGGTACTCGATTATATCCAGTTGCGATCGCATTACTTAAAGCACGGGTTGCATAGTTAGAAGTTTGTAAGTAAGCAGGTACAGCATACTTGGCAATGTAATTATAGGTAGAAGGTGTATGCTGTTGTATAAGATAGCGAAATAAAGATTTTTTGCCAAAAGTTTCTATATTCCACTCCCAACCGGGTTTAATATAGTTGACTAATCCTGCGATCGCCGTGTAAAAATTATCTTGCCAAGAAATACGTGGATGAGAACCCCGAGGTCTTGCTGCTGTTGCGATTAGAATTAAGCCGGTAACTCGCTGTGGTAATTTTAAAGCTAATTCCATTGCTAAAATTCCCCCCAGAGACCAACCTAATATCAAACATTTTTCAACTTCGTTACGGTCTAAAAGTTCCTCTAAGTCTTGTAAATGGTCAGTCATATCAAAATTGCTGCGAGTGGGACTTTTCCCATATCCCCGTAAATCTGGAGCAATCGTTTGAAAGCGTTGTGATAAATAATTGGTAAATACTTCCATACTGCGACTAGAACCGGGATGTCCATGTAAGCAGAGTATAGGAAAACCTTCTCCTTTAATGTCAACGTTGAGATACATTTGTATTTTGTATTTGATATTATCTGGGTTTTTAAATACTTATCATATCTGCGGGGATTGGTTAATAATTAATGAAGTGATTTAGAAGATTGGTAAAACAAGCAATATACTTAATTTACAATAATTTAACAAATTTTCCCCTAGCAATATCGCTTTCAGCAGACACCCATGTGTCATCACTCCTAAAATCAAATATTAATGTAAGTTGGGTTAGGGGTACTAAAAATTTATAATACATCACCAATAGTAATTTTTGACGCCGTAACCCAACATGAAATTATCAACTTTAAATTATAGAAACCGTATCAAATCATTTAGATGCTGTCACTTGTTTAATAGTTAGTCCTGATGGTAAAACTTTGTTTAGTGCTAGTAAAGACAAATCTATTAAATTATGGGAATTAGATTAATTTGAACTAATCCTATCTAAACTCCAGTCTTCATTTGCAACCTGTCACAACCGGGACTTGATTTATCCTAGTACGGCTTGGCGTAAGTCAGATACCCATATAGAATCTAATTATGAGAATAAATTTGAGTCTAAAAAATGGGTGCGTTATTTAAGCTGCACCATACTAGAAAGTTTGCACTGTAACTTCTTTATCTAAGAGACCCCTTATTTAAATACTGGGATATTATTCATTTAATTACTACATAAATCAAAATAAAAATATACAATTTTCTATCTCTTTTTGGTGAGAATATCTTGTAAAATTCTCACCATGTTACCCCGTACCCGTAAAAGATCGTCATTCCAAAAAACTCTATCACTGCCCCTTGACACTGAACTCGTGGGGCTAGTTTTCGATGTCGTACCTGATGGTAATGCCTTTGTATTTCCGGAATATACTAAAGGACTCCATGCTTGGTTTTTGGATCAAGTACGTCAGACAAATCCTGAGTTATCAGCATACTTACATGATGGGGAGTCGAAGAAACCTTTTACCATTTCTCGTTTGTCAGGGGATTTATTAAGTACTGGTAAGCATTTACATTTGTCAGAACAATCAGAGTATCATTGGTATGTATCAGTATTATCTTCCCGGGTAACTCAATGGCTGAGTACTTGGTTAAAGAATCTGCCATCGATGATTGATTTACGCAATGCACCTTTACAAATCAAATCAGTGAATTTTGCCCATCCCCCTACAACTTATGACAAATTATTAAGAAAGCGAACTCAGAAAACTATACCTTTAAATTTTATCAGCCCCACTAGTTTTCGTCGCAAAGGATATCATTTTCCTTTACCTTTACCTTTCAATATTTTTCAAAGTTACCTAAGAAGATGGAATGATTTTTCAGGTAAATTTGTCAAGCACGAAGATTTTCTAGAATGGGTAGATACAAATATAATTATCCTACGCCATCAAATTTCTACAATAAAAGTGGCTGCGGGAAAAAGAGGTTCGGTAACTGGGTTCACCGGTGGAGTAGAATTTGGTTTTACTAAAGATGCATCCGAACGACCTGATTATGTAAAGTTAGTTAACGCCCTCAGTCAATTTGCACCTTATTGTGGTACAGGTCATAAAACCACATTTGGTTTGGGACAAACTCGATTGGGTGAATTAGGACAAACACAGGTAAACTCAGAAACTCCTTCAGCAGAAACAATATTGACACAGAGAATTTCTCAGCTTACCGATATTTTAATGTCAAAGCAAAAACGCACCGGAGGCGATCGCGCAATTTCGGTTTGTCAAAAAAGAGCAACAATCCTAGCACGTCGGGAAATGGGAGAGTCTTTAATTGATATTGCGACAGACTTGGAAATACCTTATGAGACGGTGAAAACCTATGCGAAACTAGCGCGTCGGGTTCTTAAAGATGACGAATAGGCTTTAAGATTTTAAGATTTGGCTTAAGCTGTTGGCTCTTTTTCTATTTCACTATTTATGCTTATAGGTGCAAGTTGGAAGTTAAGAAGTTAAGATATCTACTACCAATTACCAATCAACTATTACAATATACCCGTACCTCATCCGGGGGACAAGAAACTTGTACTGATGTTCCTTCCGATAAGAGCGTATCAGTCATAGTACGAGCGTAGATTTCTTTACCAGAAGATGTTTCTAAACAATAACAATACTCTCTTCCTAAAAATCTCCGACTACGAATTTTGATTGCAGCATCTGCATCTGGCTTTAAAATTAAGCTTTCTTGGCGAATCATTAATTCTCCTGTATCTTGAGTATGACTCTCTTCACTCGGAAAATTACCAATTTCTGTTTCCCACATATTACCTTGACGATAAGCAGGTAAAAAGTTGGCTTGGGTAACAAATTCAGCTACGAATCTTGATGCAGGATAAGTATAAATTTTTTCTGGAGTATCAATTTGTTCTAAGTGTCCTTGCTGCATAACTCCGACAACATCAGAGATAGCTAAAGCTTCTTCTTGGTCATGGGTAACAAATATAGCAGAGGTGCCAGCAGCTTTAAGGATGTCTCGAATTTCTTCCCTTAACTGTAATCTGACTTGTATATCAAGGTTGCTTAAAGGTTCATCTAAAAGCATTAATTTTGGTTTCGGTGCTAAACCACGAGCTAAAGCAACTCTTTGTTGCTGTCCTCCAGAAAGTTCATAAGGATAACGATTTTCTAAACCTTCTAATCTAACTAGGTTTAAAGCTTCAGAAACTCGCTTTTTTATTGATGTTTTATCTAAATTTCTTAAACCAAAACCAACATTTTCTGAAACTGTTAGATGGGGAAAGAGTGCATAGTCTTGAAATACGATACCAATATCCCGTTTTTCTGGAGGTATACCGGTATTAGAATTAAAAACTATCTGGTCATCAATTTTTACTATTCCAGTTTGTGGTTCTTCAAAACCACCAATGATTCTTAAAAGGGTAGTTTTACCACAACCAGAGGGTCCAAGTAATGCTAGAATATCTCCCTGTTGGAGTTCAAGAGAGATATTATCAACAGCAGGATTTTTACTGTCAGCAAATAATTTAGTTATATTTTTTAAGCTAAGAATTATTTTTTTCATTTTTTCGGCTTTATTTCTATTTTTAGAAAAATAGTATTTCCATATTTCTTATAGTGAAGAAGATTAGCAGACAAAATAAATCAAAATAAGCAACAATTACCCATCACCCATCCATCATCTGTTACCTTTTTCCTGAGATAATACCAGCATTGTAGAAGCTATAGATACCAGTAATATGGCAATTGAAGCAGCAGCAGCGTCAGCAAAATCTAGGTTTTCTGTGGCTTTCCAAATTTCTACTGCGAGGGTATCAAATTCTATGGGAGATAGTAACATAGTTGCGGGTAGTTCTTTCATTGCTGTTAGAAATACTAGTACCGCTCCGGTTATCATACCTGGACTGACTAGAGGTAAGGTAATTTTTCTGAAAGTTTGTAAAGGAGAGTTACCCAAACTACGTGCTGCTTCTTCTATTTGAGGATTGACCTGTAATAAAGAAGTGCGCACTCCTCCTACGGATTGCTGTAAAAATAATACCAAATATGCAAAAATCAACATTGGTAGAGTTTGGTAAAGCATGGGTAAATAATTAGCCCCAAAAAATACTAATGATAAGGCAACAACTATCCCCGGTACACCAAAACAGATATATGTAGAACGTTCAACTATGGCAATAAGCTTAGAAGGGAAACGTACTGATAAAATAGCAATTGGTAGAGCAAAGAGAGTCGTCACTATTGCTGCTAATCCTGCTGCGGTAATTGAGTTTAATGTGGGTGAAAGTAAATCAATAAATTCATGCTCTATTGTAAATCCCTGAATTAACCAAAATAAGGAGATACTTACAGGTAATATTACTCCCAAAAAGGTAATTACATAGCAAAATATCAGAGCTGGTAACTTCCAAACTCCTAACTTTACTACCTTAGTTGGACGCAAAGATGCAGAACCGCGAGTATAGTAAGCAGCACGAGACCTAGCTCGATATTCTAGCCACAGCATCAACATAACTATAATTACTAATACTAGGGATAAAACCGCAGCTGCGTCCCGGTTAAAACTGGCTTGATACTGGACAAAAATTGCTTGGGTAAAAGCATCAAATCTCATTAAAGAGGGTGTTCCAAAGTCTCGTAAAGCATATAATGCGACTAATAAACCTCCTGCTATTAAAGATGGGTATAACTGCGGTAATATTACCCGAAAAAAGGTTTGTTTACTGTTATATCCCATACTGCGAGCCGCTTCTTCTAGGGAGGGATCTAAGCCTTGTAAAGCTGAGCGCAGACTTAGAAGCATATAGGGGTAGGTAAATAAGGTTAACGCAAGTATTGTTCCCGTCCAACCATAAATAGAGGGTAATTCCTCCACTCCCAATGGTTCCAATAATAGCTGTAAAAAGCTACCACGAGGAGCAAAAGCAGCAATTAACGAAAAACTTCCCACGTAACTAGGAACAGCTAAAGGTAGTGTGGTCATCACCAACCAAAAACGTCGTCTAGGTAAGTCGGTACGAGTAGTTAGAAATGCCAAGGGTACGGAAATTATGGCAGAAAATAATCCTACAACTACCATCATCCCTAGACTATTCAATAAAATCATTAAATTCCGGGGACGGGTAATTAGCTCCTTAAACTCCTCTCCTCCCACATAGAGTGCCCGAAATCCCAAGTAGAGCAGAGGTAGAGCGATGGCGATCGCCACCACCACTGCTGCTATTGTAAGAAGTAATGGGGGACGATTCGCCTTTGACATTTAGATTACTCCTGCTTGTTGTAATAACTTTAAAGTACGCTCTAAGCTATGTAACTTAGTTAGGTTAATTCGTGGAGACTTAAGTCTATAT
>JBCCDM010000120.1:0-15378 GCA_039030795.1 Cyanobacteria bacterium P01_A01_bin.84 | reverse complement strand
GGCCTCAAGAATGGGCTCGAAATGGTCGAAATCCTCGGGGAGTTGGTCGAACTCAAAGCTCTCCGGGATCCCGTCCATGCCCCAGGGTTTGGCGTTCGGCTCAAAGGCTCTCCTCCAAAGAAATATCATTAAAGCTACTACTCCCAGTTGTAGAGCTAAATTAGGTAAAGTTGTGTTAATATCTTTGCGGGCAAGTAGCTGTATCGCAAAAACAAATGCCCCTAACATCCCAGATGCACCAAATGCGAAATATACAAATTTTCGCAGTCCTTTGTAGGGGCTTTTCGCTTCCGCCTTCAGACGAGCATATTGTTCTGAGGTAAAATTATTTTTGCTATTTTCCTGTTTCATGATTTATACTTATACATCGTATATGCCGACGTGGCTCAGTGGTAGAGCAATTGATTCGTAATCAATAGGTCGCGGGTTCAAATCCCGCCGTCGGCTTTTTCTATGAATCAACCTGCTTAAGAATTATACGATTTCTTCCCTCAGCTTTTGCTTGATAAAGAGCTTTGTCAGCCGTTTCTATTAAAGTTTTAGCTGAACATTCTATGCGAGGAATAGTTGTGGCAACCCCTAAACTAAGAGTGATATATTTGCTGATAACAGACCCGAGATGAGAAATTCCTTGTTCTCTAATACCAGCTTGCATTGTAGCAGCGACATGAACTGCTCCAGGAGCATTAGTATTAGGCATAATTACAGCAAACTCTTCACCCCCGTAACGTGCGACTAAATCAGGATGCTTCTGTGCTGTTCCTCGAAGTACACCAGCAACTTTTTGTAAACACAAATCTCCCGCAGGATGACCATATTTATCGTTGTAGAGCTTAAAAAAATCTATATCACATAAAATCAGAGATAAAGGCGATCGCTCCATAGCTAAATTCGTCCACATAGAATTTAGGTATTCGTCAAAACGACGTCGATTAGCAACACCAGTTAAACCATCCAGATTCACTAGTTCTTGCAAAGCTTGATTAGCAGCATCTAATTGTTTATAAATTTGTGCTTGTTGCAAGAGCTTTCTGATCTTTTGTCGCAAAACAGCCCAGTGAATAGGTTTAGTAACATAATCGGTAGCTCCTGCTGCAAAAGCACGATCTACTGATTCTGAGTCTTCTAAACTAGTAATCATCAGTATAGGAGTGCGTTTCCACAAATTAGAAATGATGGTACTGCTGACCAAAGAATCAGTATCAAAATTAGCAACTGCCAATGCCAGATTATTCCTGACAATCTGCACAAGTTCATGACAGCAAGTGAAACCATCCATCACCGGCATAATCGCATCCATTAATATTACATCGGGTTTTACATCGAAATACGCATCTAAACACTCCTTACCATTGACGACATCAACAACTAAATAACCTTCTTTTTCCATAACTTCACGCAACAGATGTCGCACGGTTTTATCGTCGTCAGCCACGAGGATGAGAGGTTGTTCCTTACCTATAGATGGTGGTCTTATGCCTGACATGAATTGCGTTCCACAAAGACTGAATCTGATAAAATGTTTAATTAAATTCGACAAAATTTAGGCGAATTATTCTAAAAACTAGGATTAATTTGATCTATTTTAGCTGACTAAATTACATCCTTCTAAATCCCATTTACTATCTAGCTGCTACATATTCATCATCGGAATTATACAAAAAATTAAAGTGTTGACAGTTATAAAACCTAATATAAAACTGATTTTTCATATTTTTTTTAATAAAGGTAGCAGTTCAAGTAAAATTACTATTGCAGACTTGTTTATATTTAAGATATTTTTCCCTCCAAGTATTGAGTAGATAAAAATTAAGGAAAGATTCTCAAAGATACATTAGTATAATTACGTGTACATAACTTGTACATAACTAAATACACATTCCGGCGTTACCTTATCTGAGAAAGTTCCCGTAGGGTATGTAGGGTAGCAGAATGAGGCAATTACCGGGGATTAGAGTTTTTTTTATTAATTATATTATTTCCAAAGTATTATTCCCAAGGTGTAAATATGTTGCATAAGTACTTAAAAAATGTATTTTTTGGCAGAACTTCCTGATGATCAGGAAACTTGCTTGTGAAAGTAGAAAAGAGTCTTGCTATAAGAAAATTCATAAAAAATAATATAGCTGGATAAGCAGTCCTAGCACATAAAATTTGTTTAATTAAAGATATTTGTTGGTTTTGTTTCTCCCTTTGACTTAGTATCAGAGTATGAGAAGTAAAGAAGTTTCTATTTTATATTTCCCAATTCTAGGAGTGTAATTACAAGTGTATAGAAAATTTTATATAAAGTTCTAGCTAACCCTACAGGTCGTGAGCATCGCAATCACGAATCTTCGTTGCGTAAGTCCTATGCAAGATCGAATGTAAAATCGAAACAAGTATTGCCATTAATTCTTCTAACGGAGACGCTATGCGTTTGCAGAGCATAGCGCTAGCTAATTTTTTACTAAGTTACACACTCCATGAGGACGCTTTCAACGAACGCAATGATGTACCTTGAATTTTTTTACGGCAACTTACTTATTACTTGAAATTACCTGTTATGTAAGTTCTTATCGTCAACTCTCGCTTTTTAGGATAGAGTCAATTCCGGAATTTGAGAGTTTCATAGTCTTTCTTAAAGAAGTAACCTACTACATCCTACTACAGATGAATCTCACAGACTTTGTACAAACTCTTGTAATCAATATGTGGATATTACTACCCTTTCGAGTCTAATATATTAAGGAAAAGACATATATTCAATCTTTCTATAATTTGCAATCATGTCAGACTCATTAATGTACGAGCAAGACAACTTCGTTGTCTTAGAAACAAACAAAGCAGAACAGTTTCTTACGGCTTCAGAATTAGTAGAAAAACTGAAAAGTATTTTGCAAGATTTAGCAAAGGAAGACTTACCAAAAGATTTACAGAATTTTGATTCTCCAGAAAATCAAGCTCGATATTTAATTGATACGAGTTGTGAATTAGACTTGCAACCAGGAGAATATTTGCAATGGTATGCAGTTAGGTTGGAAAAGTAATATTAAAATAAGTAAAAATTGACTGCTAGATTGATTTATTTAGTCGCTACTGCTGATGTGGATGTTGTTGTCAATGCTAGTTCTATTTTATTTTCTTCTATTTCAGTAACTTTTACTTCTACTCCAGGTCCAAAAAATTTGGTCATCTTTTCTTTTTTTGCTTCCCAAACATCTATAGAAATATCTGGAGATTCAAATTCTAAGATCATGCAGTAATGACCATCTAAATCTGTTTCTCTTAAACCTACTACTATTGGATACTCATCTTCAGATGCTCCTAAACCTAAATGAGATAGAGAAGTATCTAGATGAATGTCTTGACCGTATCGAAATCTAGTAATGTCTTCTCTAATTTTGTTTTGAGTAGATGTTGCTTTTTGTTTTCTTAATTCCAATACTGATGGTGAAGTAGGAGTAGAAAAGGGTACTGGTTTTAATTCGCTGGTTTTTAATGCTAAGCCTCCTAATAAGAGTGGAATACCATAAAAGAAGCCTGCTAGATTGAGTGTGGCATAATCCACTGCATAAGCAATAAAACCTATAAGTGTTAAAACAGTGCCTACTGATAAACCCAGGGTTCCCAAAGAAATTCGGCGTAGCATGATTTTAATTTAAGATAATTTTAAACTATCATTAGTTTTACCATCATCGGCTACTATATGCACATTACTAAGACATTATTTTTTTGGTATCACTAAATTCATACATCTCTGAAAAATACTATCCTAAGTATCGCAATGTTAACTCTGAGACAAAGTTTCTGAAAAGGTAGGTATTGAATTTTTTGCAGATATCTAAATTTAACATCCACCCCTCGCTAAAGACGAGGGATTCCAAATCGCTCTTTGGGTTTCCTCTTTCCTTCAGAAAAATTATTTAGGGCTTGCTGAATAAAATTATTAGCTTTGCCAGATAAAACAATAAGAGCCTTTTTCTCCAAAACAAGTGCTTCCCTTATGGCACCTACGGGCTCAAAACCCTTGCACTTTTGTGGGAAATAATTGGTTAAGTTTAGAATTCAAGTCGCCAAACCAACTATTTTTCGACCTGTGTGGACTCTATTTTAAATTTCTAGACTTTTTCAGCAAACCCTATTTAAAAGAATTCCTTCACTTAAACAGAGGTTTTTCTCTCCAAAGGCTTTTTATAGTTCTAGACTAGAGGTTCCTCATGGTTAGGGTAGTTTTTTACTTAGGAAATCTTTTTCTAGCTGGTATTTTCTCTCTTGCTGCCTGTTCCCTAGGCAAGGTTTCCTCAAAGGGGCATCTATTAAATAAATTTATTTAATAGATGCGATTTAAGCATACCCCCGTTTATAAAACGGGGGATTTAGCCTTTGCCCAAAAATGAACTCGACAAGGATTACTTAAAGACCCTCTACTTACTCCACTAAGATTTAAGGGCAGGTTAGCGCCGAAGTTATTGAGAAATATATTAACGATCCACATCACGGCTAAAAATATTAAAGGCAATTAAAATTGCCCGTGTCCGTGTTCCTCTCCTGATTATAAATGCAGGGGAGGAACACGTCCCGAGTTTTTCTTGTGACATAATTTCCCTTAAAGGATAAATATTCTTCTTAAGGAACCTTTAAGAGTAATCTTTTCATTAGGTAAGAGCATCTAAATTTATGCCGTGTTGTACTAGATGTTTTAAACTAAGTAAAGATGTACAGATGGAGGACAAATGGATTTACCAACTATCAAAGATAGAGTTGCCATAGTTGAGAGCAAACGCGAATATCTACTAAGTTTATTAGAACAGCCTAATTTAGGAAGTTTAAGAATAGATGTTAATCAAGCTTTAGAAGAAATGGATGAACTAATAGATGAATATAGACGCACCTTTAGTGAAAATAATGGGAACTAAATAAATCTTACCTTTTTCAGAAAATGAACTTGGTGATGGATTTCTACCTAGGCAAAAAACCATCTAAAGCATCTGTACTCTTTTAGTGCAATTGCCGAGACTTTTTTAATACAGCTATATCTAGATCAAATTTATAGATTAATTTGTATTTAATAAAATTGATAGCATAAATTTGCTCTAGTTTTTGTTACCCAAGTCTTTAATCAAAGCAACTAATTCTTTAGTAGGTATATCTTTTCTACAATAAGCATCCCACATTCGAGGAATATACCCATCGACAGATAGATTGTCTTCTACAGATGAATAAGCAATAATTTGAGTCTTGGGCGCGATCGCTCTAATTTTTGTTGATGCACTCCACCCATCCATGACTGGCATTTGCAAGTCTAGGACTACAATGTTGGGCTGAAATTGAGTTACAGATTCTATAGCTTCCTGACCATTAGTTGCTAAACCCACTACTTGAATATTTTCTTCTTTAGCAAATGCCAATTGTAGGGTTAAACGAATTAATTCATGGTCATCAACTATTAAAACCTTTAGGATAGAAGGCTCGCAGGACAACATTAACATCAAAAAAAATAATTAACCTAGGATCGTAACTTCTATAGTTTATGCGAATAGATGCAAAAACTAACTCTACCCTATGGTTGATAAGCATTAAGTATGTTTATAAAGATACATCAATTTCTTATATTTTTCACTTACCCGTAAGGGTACTATTTAGGTATCTGTACAATATGGTTTAATGTCGCCTTTGGGTACAGAAAAGCAAAAAATTGTCAAACCTTTCACTTTTCAAAGCTAAGAGAAAATGCTGACCAAGAGAGAGAAAAGTTATATAACTGAATAACAATTATATTTCATTTCTTATCAATGTAAAAAGAATTTTTTTTAGGGGTAATTAAATTAGAAGCCATTTGGCTGGATTCTGAAGCCATTGAGGTAAGAATATTTTGTGAAATCGCTTCTGGGCAATCACCAGGACGTCTTTGAACATAGCTACCATCAGATTGTAGTTCCCAAGCTTGGCGATTGTCTGCTAGCATAACGCCAAGGATTTCTTGTAAATCTTTGGCTATTTCTTCATCTTCTATCGGAGTTATGGCTTCAACTCTCCGGTCTAAATTACGTGGCATCCAGTCAGCACTTCCAATATATATTTCTTCTTTGCCATTGTTGTAGAAGTAAAAAATGCGAGAATGCTCTAATAATCTGCCGACAATACTTATAACACGGATATTTTCACTGACATCTTTTAAACCGGGACGCAAACAACAAGTACCTCGAATCATCAGGTCTATGGCAACACCATGGCGAGAAGCTTCATATAAAGTAGTAATAATTTGCGGATCTACTAGGGAGTTCATTTTGGCAACAATGCGTCCAGATAAGCCATTCTGAACATTCTCTATTTCTCGGCGAATTAGTTCCAAAAAGCGATCGCGCATATTTACTGGGGCTACTAACAATTTACGGTAGGATTTTTGACGGGAGTAACCAGTTAAAAAGTTGAATAAATCTGTCAAGTCTGCCCCTAGTTCTTCCCGACAACTGAATAAACCTAAATCTGTATATAGTCGGGCTGTTTTGGGATTATAGTTCCCTGTTCCAATATGTACATAACGACGGATGCGTTCTTTTTCCCGTCGCACTACCATGACTATCTTACTGTGGGTCTTCAATCCTGCTAAACCATATACTACATGAACACCAACGCTTTCTAAGCGTCTAGCCCAGTAAATATTGTTTTCTTCGTCGAATCTGGCTTTGAGTTCTACTAAAACCGATACTTGCTTACCATTTTCCGCTGCTGCAATTAATGCATTAACTATGGGTGAATCACCAGAAGTTCTGTACAAAGTCATCTTAATTGCTAGTACATCTGGATCGTGGGATGCTGTTGTAATAAAACGTACAACCGAAGCAGAAAAAGATTGATAAGGATGATGTACCAATAAGTCTTTCTCTCGGATAACGGCAAATATATCTTTACCTTCATCTGCTTCAATTAGATTTAAACGTGTATTTCTTTCTTTAATTCCATGAAGTCTGGGATGAACTACAGGTTTCCAAGATACGTCTTTAAGTTCGGGTAAAGGTAAGGACATAAAGTACATTAAGTCCCGCAGACCGACTAAACCCTCTACCTCGTATACATCACTTTCTGATAAATCCAAATCCATTATCAGACGATTTCTGATTAATTCTGGGGTCTGGGACTGAATTTCCAGACGTACTGTAGTACCACCAACTCTTCGCTTGCGTAGTTCTTGTTCGATAGCTAAAAGTAAATCATCTGCTTCATCTTCTTCCAGTTCCAAATCAGCATCCCGGGTAATTCTGAAAGGGTGATATTCCTGAATAGTCATTCCTGGGAACAGGGATTCCAAATTATGAGCGATCGCTTGTTCTAAAGGAATACCTACCCAATTTATCAACTTATCTTTTCGGAAACCAAACTCTGGGGGGATAGGTATGAATCTGGGTAAAACTCTAGGAACCTTAACCCTGGCAAAAAATTCTTGGTCTGTCTCTGGATTTTTCATGACCACAGCTAAGTTTAGGCTGAGGTTAGAAATATAGGGGAAAGGATGACTAGGGTCTACTGCTAAAGGAGTAATAACTGGAAAGATTTGCTCCTCAAAGTAGTTATCCAAATAACTTTTTTGTTTCTCTGATAAATCTATATAATCAAGGATGTGAATGCCATTGTCAGCTAACTTTGGTCTGATAGATTGTTCAAAATGCTGCTGTTGCTGATTTACCAAAGGACGTAGAGCAAAGCTGATTTCATCTAACTGTTGTTGAGGGTTGCGACCATCAAAGGTTAATTTACTAACATTGGCTTCTACTTGCTGTTTGAGAGCTGCAACTCTTACCATGAAGAATTCATCTAGGTTGGAGCTAAATATAGCCAGAAACTTTAACCGTTCTAAAAGAGGAGTGCGGGGGTCGCAAGCTTCGTGTAATACTCTGGCATTGAATTCTAACCAACTTAGCTCTCGATTAAGATAATACTTAGGATTACTAAGGTCAATTCGATCGTTTACAACTTTTTTGGACTTTGGCATAATCTCTCAATGCTCCAGCAAATATAGCCACAACAGCTGTTTACCAATAAATATTGTAATGAATATATTAATTTACTTTTACGTTTATTTATCTACTCATTAGTTAGAGTTTACAGATAAATATATTAGATTGAAAGCCCTATCTTTCAAATACCAACTATCGACTAATTTACTTTTCTCTCTGTTTGACTAATTTTTGCTTGGTAGCGGCAGATATTGGTAATTGTAAATTTTGCTCGTATACAAACTCCCGACTTACCTTTACTCGTCGCTTAGGAAGATTGGAAAGAGAACCTACAGAGTCTTGAGGGGATACACGCAATGTATAGTTTCCTACTGGGACTCCATCCAGACGATATAGTCCAAATTTATCAGTGCTACTTGATAATACTCTGACACCAGAACCATTGATTAATTCTATTTTGACTTCCGGGATGGGTTGA
Source organism: Cyanobacteria bacterium P01_A01_bin.84 (assembly GCA_039030795.1). Taxonomy (GTDB): domain Bacteria; phylum Cyanobacteriota; class Cyanobacteriia; order Cyanobacteriales; family Nostocaceae; genus JBCCDM01. The sequence continues at coordinate 6,963 of JBCCDM010000120.1, read as the reverse complement.
CCAGAAACATCGGTAATTCTTCCTGCAACTCCATACTCGACTCGGAGGGGAAAATTTAAACGAGTGACAGCAGAGCTTGCGACTTCTACTACCGAGCTAGTTTTTTGCACTGCTAAATCAATTGGTAAAGCATCTGCTTCTAACTCAACCAAATAAACGCCTTCATGTAAATTTCCTACAAAGAAGTTACCATTTTCATCAGTTCTAGCTGTACCAACTAACTTACTGGCATTGGTGTAAACTCTGACAACAGAACCATCCAATTCAAATTTTTGTTTTCCACCCTCTACTTGCAAATTACCAGCGATCGCGCCACGTTCTTTGTTAACTCCGCTATATCGAGCAGGAGTAACCTTTCCGGCAGCAAATGATAAATCTGATACTAGAGAAACACTTAAGCGACCATTATCAAATCCGCCAAAACTTCCTTTTGTTCTTGAAGGAATACCTTGATAGTCTACCCTCGCAAACAAACCAGGAATTACCCGCATACTTGCACCTGCAAGGGCACCTATCTCTCCATCACTGTAAGCTAAACCTAGATTCCAACTCAGTTTTTCCAAACTACGAGGGGTATGACCAAAACCGATAGAATAACGTGGTGCTAAGCTTCTACCAAATTCGGAACCAAAAGACATTTGATAATTGTCATTCAAGTTATATCGTAAGTCTGAAATATAGGCATTAGCATAAGTATTAAAAGAAACTCTAGTATGACGATTGGGTCTATAGAAGGCATTAAATAAGTAATCACCATCAATATCTGGTCTACCATTCAAGGATAAAGTTGAAAAAGGTCTAACAGAGAAAGTTGGTAATATATAGTTGCCAGAATTACCATCGTACTGACGATTGCGGGCAATAAATCCCAGGTTGAATTTATTACTAAAACGATATTTTGCTTCTAAACTGTGATTGTAGCGATTTGTATCATCTGTATTTCTTCTGTAACCTTTAGGTAAAGATTGGGAATTTGCATTAATTTCTAACTTATCTAACTGAACATCTAAATCTGCCGAATAAGCTAAGCGATCGCGTGAATTTCCCACACTAGCAGATAAGATAACCGGACTTGCTAAACGCCATACTAAACCAGCTTGACTCTGAAAATTACTGGGACTAGCCTGTAGGGAACCTTCTAGAGTTAAATTTTTAGAAATTCCTTGACGTAACTGATAGAAACCTATTGCACTACCTTCATTACCAGAGGTATAGTCATCAAAGAAAGCATCTTGGACTAAGTTACCGCTAAATCCCAAACCAGCAAGTTGAATGTTACCCCCGGATGGTAAAAGTAAATCGGAAGCATTCAAGCGAATAGAACGAATTTCCCTTGGTACCCGTAAGTTATTCCGGTCGAAAACTACCAACTCAATTTCATTCGTTTGACCTACAGGTAGTCTCACATCTATGAACTCATATTTCCCATCAAATCCTACCTGTTGCTGAGTTACTACAGCACCACCAATTCTTAATTGTACAAAGCTAGCTGGGGGTGCTTGACCGCGAAATGTTTGTACAGGTTGAGAACGTCTGGGTAACAACTCATTTGCACTGTAGCTGGAATTAAAGCGATCGCTAGGTAGATTACTATAGCCAAATTGTATGCCTGTTAAACCTACTCCATTTAATAATGGGTGTAAACCTACTCTTTGTCTACCAATTTGATAGCGAAATTGACCGTTACGTTTATAAAAAAAGTATTCTGATATATTAGGCTCATTATCAAAATTATTATTCATGCGTAGACGAAACGCACCACCAAATAATCTTCCACCGATTTGAGTGGAGCTGCGCAAACTACTATTTTCACCACTATTATAAATACTTAATTCTTGCTTAAAACTGGAAATACCATTCCTAGGTGCAAAAAATTCAGGATTGAGTTCTATATCCTTTTTTCGGGCTTGTTGACTTCCAGCCCGCCATGGTAAATCTGCTAATAAGGTTAGGTCAGCAGTGTTTAACTCGATATTAATACTAAATTTTTCTTTTAATATATCTTTACTGATATAAGCTAAACCATTAAAACTTTTCAGGGAATCTGGAGATATTTCTACTAAACCTAAAGGAGTATCAATTTTGAGATTACTATCACTTTCTTCTATCGTTAGTCTCGCAAGTTCTGCAAAGCTTTCTAAGGGTACATATAGTGTATTAGACTCTTGAACGATATCTAAAGTACCGATTTCTCGACCGTTAATCATTACACCTACCAAAAAAGGCTCCCCTGGTCTCTGGGCTAGCTGAATTGGAGGATTTAATCCTATTTCTTGATTTTTATTCTTATTTCTTTGTGCAAGTCTCTGACGAATATTTATGGTGGTGTTATCTTCAGGTTTACCTTCGGATGGATTTTGAGTAAATTTTTGCTTTACAGGTTGTTTATTGTCATTTATTTCATGATTTGTGGTAGATGCTAGCTCAGTTGTTTTTGGATGATTTACATTAACAATATTTTGGGATTGACTCAGAGAATTAGATATTGAGTTCGCAATCAAATCTTGAATAATTGCTATTAACTTAGCCCTATTTTGATTTATCTGAATCGCTATTTCTTGATTGTCACTATTACTTTTTTTAGTAGTGACTTGATTGTCAGGATTTTGATTATTGTAATTAACTTCTTTAGAAGCTGTAATTACTGTATCCTGATTATCCTGAATATTCTCAGATTTATTATTTAATTGATTATTGGATTGAATATTATCTGGCTTACTAATAAATGAATCTACATTGCTATCTACAGATGCATATAACGAGGTATTTATAAGTTCTTGAACTGTTGCCAAAAATTTGCCCATCGTGTTCTGCTTAGCGATTTTATCTGGTGGTATTGTCGCTGATACTTGTTTGGGAATTTTGACTTTACGATCTTTCTTCTCTGGTTGATTTGAATTGCTATTATCTGGAATATTTTTAGCTATAGATAATGAATTATTATTCTGGATTTTATCTTGAATATTTATTTGTTTATCCTGTTCACTAAATCTCTCAGCAGTAATATTTCCTTTCGATTTAATATTCTGTTCTATAACATCTTCTGTGATGGAATTTGCTAGAGATTTGTTTTTATTCTTTGAATTAAGACATGGAAGCAGATTTTTTCTATCTGAAACAGCCTGATTTTTTTCTAATAGGTTAGTAGTAATATCAGGCTTTGATAATAATATCGTCGAGTATTTACAAGTAGAAGCAGATTTATTTACCTGAGCTTGAGATTTATTCTCTTTCTCTCCTAATGACTTTTGTGCAACTGATTTAAAGGTCAAGTTGAGAATGATTGGTGGGGGTGCAGGTGGTAAAGCTGGGTAGAACATATTTAGGTATAATAATTCTGATAACTAACCAAAATATTGGTTATCAAATTTGAGCAAAAAACTTTTGTTTTACTGAGTACTATCAAATAACTCTTGGCTTTTAACTTTTAGTTTTATTTGGGTAATAGCCCACAGTTTTTAACACCACTCATGGGCAGAGGATGCATTCATGTTTGCTATAGAGACATTACACCGCAATGTCTTTACAGAATTTATTTAGGCACAGCTTTATATAGAATTAGTATAAGTAAGATGTAAATTAGGTAGGTTCTCAATTCCTATACAATTACTAGCTAATAGCTGAGAGATAAAGAAGGCAAAGATAAACTCGGTGGAACATCTCTATTAACATATCTACTTCATTCTTTTTTCCAGCTTGGTATTAGAAACGTTTATCTTTCAACAACTTGCTAAGATAAAAAATTTGTAAGAAAATTTGAAATATCATATGAATACTTACAAAGTTTTATCTATCACAACTATTTGCTTAAAGAAGTCAGGGGTTGTTTTTGCTTTGAAGGATTATTTGATACAGCCGGAACTGTGAATGGGATACCTTTATCTATAGGAACTCCACTTAACTCACCATTAATATCCAAGATATATTTACCAGGTGGTAATTTCTTAGCAATAGGAAATTCTAATTGACGACGAGTAGAAGGTAAAATCGGATTAATTTTAATAATTCCCGCATTCACAATATTTGCTGGTAATTGTGCTTTTGGTTTTCCTAAATTCTGTATTTTTTGAGTAGTTTCAGCACCTGGATATTGGTCAGCTTTCCATATTGCGTACTGACCTTTTACCCTTACATGAGCATTTCCTTCACTGGAAACATCGAATACAGCTGCCATAGTACCGTTAGCTTTCGCATCTACATTAACAGAGTTGAGCGTACCAACTCTTTCAACCTTTCCAGAGTATGCATAAATAACAACACCTAGACGAGCTAAGGTAACTACACTTTGAGAGTTGTTTGTCTTTTTTGGTACTTCTTCAAGGTAGAGTATAGCTCTGTGTTCTCCAGAATTAGGTTTTACTTTCGGACGAATAGCAAAGCGTACCGTTTGTTCGCCACCGGCAGGTATAGTGAATTTTGAAGGAGTAAAAGTTATCCACTGATCTAAAGTCTGTTCTGTAGACTCCACTATTTTGACTTTATTGTGTTCATCCAGAACCCAAGAGTGGACGTAAGCTCTCATTTCTACAGGTTCTTTAGCAAAGTTCTTAATTTTAAAAGATTGAGAGCGTTGCTTGTCATTAATTTCAATTTCAAAGCGAGGAGGACTAACACCTATTTCTAAAGCAGTTACCCTCATTGGTATACCGAGGGTAAAGGCTGCTATTAAACCTAGTACAATGCTTCTGATTTGTTGGGAAGTATTTTTTTGGGAAATAAACATTTAAATTTCTCGCACACCTTCTGAAGAATGTCCTACAGGTATTTATTACAAAAAACTGTTACAAACAGCCGCTATCTTTACGTTTGACGCATACTGATAACTGTCCTTGATAATTACCCGCATTTCCTGCGGTAGATAGATTGCTAAATGTCAATCTAACACCACCTTGGACAACAACTGTTTTGGTATCCGGGTCGCTAGATACTGGCACAATTGCTAAGGGTTCTAATGTGACATTAGTGAAAGGATTTCCTTGTGTATTCGTGGGATTAATTTTATATTCCACTTCCAGATGTTCTACATCTTCGCTGCGCACTCTCATTTTCCATAATTGAGGTAATTCGCGGCTCAAAAGCTCATTAAAAGGTGCTGGTGCTAATAATTCTTCCCTAGTTCTAGCTATATCCTTTTCACTTGAAAAAATATTTAAAGAGGAAATATCTAATCTTTCTGCAAAAGAAAGCTGGTATATGCCTAGTGGATCGGGAGGTGGTGAAGTTTGTGCATAAGTTTGTAGTTGGGGTAAAGCTAAAAGTGCTGCAATTACACCCCAGCACTTTCTCAAATTGATTTGAGGAATCATTATCTAAATATCGATACTTGCATGACAGACTGGAAGCAGGCAGAATGCCTGCACTCCTAATGATAATGCTCGAATTTAGCTAAAACATTAGCTAAAATATCTCTCCGGAAATGAGATATTGACCATGACTATATAAGGCTTTCGTATTTGTTTTCGGAGATATCTAAAAAAATAGCTAAATTACAGTTGTGCTAATGCTTCTACCTTTAGTATGCCACCTGAATACTGACCAGGATTAGTCGCATTGGTTAAATCAAATGTGATATCTGCACCACCAACGATAGGAACTGTTGCAGAAGGTGTACCACTACTGTTTCCATTAGCAGTAATAGTGCTAATTTCTGCTGTAGAAACACCATCCGTATGAGTTAGTGTATCTTGAGTTGCTGTAACAGTAACATTTACAGCATCACCAGTGCCCCAAACCGCAAATAGTTCTTGGACATTTTTTGTTACTTGGGTCTGATTACCAGCACCTAAAGTAGGTCTTGCCTGGTCAATTGCAGTTGTCCCATTTGTAGTATTATTAGTTGGGTCAAAGTCCTTATCTTGCGCACCTAAATCACCTTGAGTGATTTGTAAGCTAACATTTTGAAAAGTACGTAAGTACATTGTTGGTTGAATATTGATATCAATGTTAACATTTTGTTCTACAGCATTAGCAGGTGCGCTGATAATTGTACTTCCAATAGCGGTGACACTAGCAGCAATAATTCCTAAAAATTTGTTATTCACGTCAAGTTTCTCCTCAGTGTTCGTATTTTTAATTCTGGTAAAGTTGATTAATTCTTGCTTCTTGCTTGATCTAAATTAGTAGAGTTGGATGGATTAATTGCTATTATTTTTACCCACTCATCTCAAAATTGTCATGAGAAAATCAATTAGATTTTATTCTAAAAATAAGAATAAAATTAGGCAATATATATTATTTTTGTACTTTTCACCTCCTGATAATCAATTGAAATAACTTTTCTGTTTATTCGTTAATAAATGAGAAACTAATATGGTAATAAATTACGACAATTATTGTTTTTCTATATCATGAAGTTTCTTACAATATGAGTGTAATTATTTCCATATATATTGCAATTGAATAAATGAAGTGATTTGCAAATATTCCTATTATTAACGAAATGGCAAATTCTTATTAGGAACTACAATCAAATAAGTTACAAATACAAAGGGCTGACTGGTTATGTATAACCCTAAAGGCATGATTTATTAAGGGGGTAGAATAACTTAATATCACATCACACGTTTAAAATTGTATATTATTCAATTTATATTCCTTAGTACCTAATTTTATGTCAAGCTCCGTATACGATCTTCTGATGTTAAAAAGCTGGAGCTACAATTTATCATTTGTCCAATAAATAGACTAGTGAAAAAAATATAAGTAAGAAGGCAGAATGTAATAAAACTTATGAGGTATGCTTCTCAGCCTTTTTAAACTTGTCATTGGTATTCGTCATGTCGTATTAGAAATATTTCTTGAAATCACAAAGTGGTATAGGTAATGTAATTATTAGTGAAAATTTCAATACTCTTATTCATGTAATTATTAGCCGAGTCAATTTATAATTTCACATTTATTATATTTATTTAGAATTAAACAGATGTATATTCTAAAAGTAGGATTTTAGTATATAAAATCGTT
>JBCCDM010000119.1:0-15501 GCA_039030795.1 Cyanobacteria bacterium P01_A01_bin.84 | reverse complement strand
CACTGGTAATAGTTTCATTACCTGCGACAAGTAACTGCTGAATAATACTAATAAGTTCAGCTGTATCAAGCGATCGCGTACCTTCTACTTTAGCTTGAACCAAATCGGTAATGATATCGTCACCAGGCTGTTTTTTGCACTCTTCAATTTTTTCATTTAAATAGTGCTGTAAGGCTAACACGTCCGATGCACATTCGATTTCCTGTTCCTTGGAAAGGGTACGACCCAAACCAGCAACAGAAGCATCAGACCATTTTTTGAATTTTTCTAGGTCTTGGGCTGGAACACCCAACTGTTTAGCAATAACTTTGATAGACAAAGGAACAGCAAAAGAGTTGACAAATTCACATTCACCTTTATCAATAAAACTGTCAATCAGTTCATCAACAGTCAGCTTAATATGACCTTCCATCTTATTAACGCGGGAAGTGGTGAAAGCTTGATTAACCAAAGAACGAAACCGTTTGTGTTCTGGTGGGTCAGCAGTTAGCAAGGTATTAACAGGAGACCAACCCCGAGCAGCAATCTCCTCTACCTCCGGACTTTGTGCTTCTTTTCCTCCCATTAAATGAGAAAACTGGCTGGAAAATACCTCCACATTCAGAAGAATTTCCTTAACCAAATCATAGCTAGTAACCAAAAACAGCTTACTTCCAACTAGCTCTGATGGTAACTCCATTACAGGAGAATCTTCCCGTGCTAACTTGTAGAATTCATAGGGACACTTAAGCACTTCAGGAGATAAGAAATTATAATCTGATAATTGCTTCATTTTTACCGCCCTCAATCACTATTTTATCTTAACGGGATTTAGTTTCCATTAACACACTGGGTTCTTTAGTAATTCATATAAAGCTGATTCTTCTGAAGTTCGGCTTGTTTTATGTGCGAGTTCCTCTTTCCTCTGCGATTAATATTGCTTGTTCGTTTTCTGTATCGTTTGTAATTACTTTGGGTTGATATTTCGCTAACAATTGAGCGTAAGTTTAGCGCTATTATTTTTTAAGTATTGCGCAATATAGCGGTTTTTTTTATACGTATGTTTTTATGTATACCTATCGTTCTTTAGTGAAGTATTAAGATTAATTATCAAGCAAGTATAAAGTAACTAGGGTATTATCATTCGTGATGAGATTGGATGTAAATAGATTTTATAGAGCTTGTAATCCGACCAAAACATTAGATAAGGGAAAGTCGAAGGATGTACAACTATATGTGGACTTCTCTTCTGTGCGTGGAGGTAAGATTATTGACACATTAACGCGACGTATTAGTCGTTGCGATGTGAATGAGTCGTGTTGTCAATTATTTACAGGACATATCGGTTGCGGTAAATCAACTGAATTGTTAGCGCTCAAAGCTAATTTACAGAGGAAAGGATTTTATGTTGTTTATTTCGATTCCAGTGTAAGTTTAGATTTAGCAGATGTTAATGTTACAGATATATTGTTAGCAATTACTCATGAGGTTGTTCAGAGTCTAAAAGCAAATCGTATTACTTTTAAGTCAGGGTTATTTAAAGATTTACTTGGAGGTATTCAACAGCTTTTTCCCTCAATAGATTTGGACATTAAAACTGAAGTTGAAATATGTTTAGGTATTGCTAAAATTATAGCCCAGACTAAAGATAGTCCTACATTACATAATCAATTAAAGCAATATTTAGAGCCACGTATTACTTCTCTTCTAAACGCTATCAATCAAGATATACTCATACCAGCTAAAAAGAAACTCACAGATGAAGGAAAAAAAGGACTAGTTGTAATTATTGATAATCTGGAAAAAATGGATAACACCTTGAGAACAGGTGATTATACTCAAGCAGAATATCTTTTTGTTCATCGAGGTGACAAATTAAAACAACTTAATTGTCACACAATCTATACAATGCCACTAGTACTGCGTTATTCGGATTCTTTCACTAATTTGACCGATTTATTCGGTCAGTCTCCAGGAAATTTACCAATGGTTCCTGTAGGTCTACAAGATGGTTCTGAGTACGATGAAGGTGTCAGGTTACTTCAAGAAATGGTGATGAAAAGAGCTTTTCCTGGAGTCAGTTGGGAACAGAGTAAAGGTCTAATTAACCTTGTATTTGATAACGCAGATACCTTTAGACGCTTATGCTTAGTGAGTGGAGGTCATGTTCGTAATTTATTGAGGTTGTTATGTAGTTGTATGGATATAGAAGAGCCTCCATTATCTCGTGAATGTATAGAAAAAGTAATCAAACGAGAACGAAATAATTGTATGTTCTTGGATGATAAAGAATGGAATTTACTTCGTCAGATAGTAAAACAAAAAAATCTAGGAGGAAATAGACAAGACCAAGAAGAGTATCAACGCTTTATCCGGCATTTGCTTGTATTTGAATATTATTTAGATGATGAGTCTTGGTTTAATGTCAATCCAATTTTAATAGAAAGAAAAGAAATAAAAAATCATTTGTAAATAACTGTGTTTCCTGAGACGTAGTAGTGCTACGTCTCTACAATCAATATAACTTGCATCTTTCGTCTAGAAAAGGTCAGGACTTACGCGATTGTCACAAGACTCGGATGGTGCGTGATACCAAAAGCCTTATTGTCACGTTAAAAATCAGTCAAAGTGTCACGTGCCCCTACAAAAAAATGTGCCAGTTGCGTAAGTCCTAAAGGTATTACAATAAATTGCCATAAGTAAATATTGAAGCTAGGAAAATAATTATGAATAACCAAGAACCTTTAAGGAATATAAATATAGAAAATGATGAGTCATTCCAAATACTAACCAAAATAATTCAGCTTTCTCAAAATGATTTAAGTCTAATTTTATTAAAATGTAATTATAAATTTGTGCGTGATAAGGTCATGCAAAAATTAAAAGATATTAATTCAATTCAAGAAATTGAATTAATAAAATCAGTGCCAAATATTTACAAATATATAAAAAAAGAATTAGAAGATAAAAAACAATTAGAAGATGAAGAAGCATCCACATTAGTTGTATTTGGCTTAGATTCAGTTCACAGCCTTGATGATATTTTGAGAAAAGTTAATTTAGCAAGGGAAGAGTTTAGAAATAATTTTCATATACCAATCTTGTTTTGGGTGACTGAAGATACTGTAGAACAGATAATGAAGCTAGCACCAGATTTTTACAACTGGACTAAAACTATTAGTTTTCCTCATACAAATGATGATTTGATTGAGTTTTTGAAGAAATTGATCAGAGATTTTTTCCAAAATGCTGCTAATCCTAATTCTCAAGAATTAGAGAAGAATCATAGTAAATATTATCAAGAAATAATAATTGCTTATCGGGATTTTAAAAAAAATAATACAAATTTACCTGCAAATGTAGAAGCTGGCTTGGAATTAGTTTTAGGATTTTCTAAATATAAGAATAATGATATAGATGCAGCTTTAAAACATTATGATAAGAGTTTAATTTTTTGGAAACAACAAAATCAAAATAACTTTGAGCAAGGAATTGTAGAACTTTATATTGCTATAGCATATTACAGTAAAAATAATCATGATGATCGGTTGAAAAGCAAGAAATTTTTTCAGTCTTGTTTAGAAAATCTGAAGAAAGCTCAGCGTCTAGATTTAGTTAGTGAAAATATTAGTCTCTTGTGTAGAGTTTTAAAAGACTTAAAGGAATGGGACAATCTATATAATACTGCTATTGAATCTGAAGAGTTACATAAAAATGGTGATACGCAATTACAATTAGTTGAAGATTATGGCTTTTTAGCAGAAGCTACATTAGAAAGATTACAATTAGCTCCAGCAAGAGACTATGCTGTTCAAGCATTGGTGTATTTAGCTCAAATACCTGAAGTAAGACCATGTTTACGTTGTTCACATCCTCGATTTATATTGGCAATATTACAAGAGAAAAACCAAAGACTGGAAGCTATAAACAGCTTAGAAAAAGCAAAAGAAGAAATAAATTATCAATATGACACCCATGGTTATAGTAAAATATTAAATAAATTAAAGCAACTTTATTTTGATGAAAAAGAATACTTTAAAGCCGTTGAAATTAAACAGGATTTGATTAGATTTGAGCAACAATATTGTTTACGAGCTTTTGTAGGTGTAGGTTATTTAAAACCGTCGCTATCACCAGCTAGAGATAAATCTAAATTGAATGAAGCAATCTATGTCCCTGGTAGAAACAAAGATGTTGACAATATTATTTTTAAATTAAAAGAAGCTAAATGTAAATTATTAGTTATTCATGGCTTTTCTGGAGTTGGTAAAAGTTCACTATTGCAAGCTGGTTTAGTTCCTGCATTGAAAAATCAGTATATTGACACCACTCCTATATTTCCTATATTAATTAGACACTACACAGACTGGTTTGAAAAAATTAAAGAAAGTTTAATAAATAATATCAATGAAGAAATTAACTCAGTAAATCTAATTATAGAAAAACTTAAGTACAAAGATAATCGGATTAATATTTTAATTTTTGACCAATTTGAAGAATTTTTCTTGATTGAAAAATCAAAGAAAAAAAGAGAAGATTTTTATAAGTTTTTATGTGATTGTATTAATTTCACTAATACTAAAATAATTTTTTCTTTGAGAGAAGACTATCTGTATAACTTGTTAGAAATAGAGCGAATAGGATTTTCTAAAGGTTTTAAATCCCCGATTGATGCATTTACCAATATTTTGGATAAAGAAAATCGCTATGAACTAAGTAATTGGTCAAAAGAAGAAGCTAAAGAAGTTATTCAACTATTAACTAAGAAATCTTCTTTGAAATTAGATACTAAGTTTTTAGAAAAAATTATTACTGATTTAGCACAAAGTAATGATAAAGTAAGACCCATTGAATTACAAATTGTCGGTTACGAATTGCAACAGGGTAGAATTAATCAAGAAGATTACGACCATGCACGTGATAAAAGAGAATATATAGTTAGCCAGTATCTATATGATGAAGTTATAGAAGACTGCGGTGAGGAAAATAAAAATATCGCCATATATATCTTATACTTTCTTACAGGTAATAATAATACTAGACCTCTGAAATCTAAAAAGCAGTTAAAAACAGATTTAAATAAAATTAATGTTAACATAAAAACACAACAAATAGATTTAGTTTTAAACATTCTAGTTACTTGTAGAATTATTTGGGAAATTCCTCGAAAGGATGTCATACACTACCAATTGGTTCATGACTATTTAGTATCTCCGATTAGTCAATTAAAGGCAACAAAGCGAATAGAATCAGAGCTACAAAAAGCTGAAGAGGAAGAGAAAGAACGACAACGTGTGTTAAGACGAGAGCGTAACTTTGCATATGGAGGACTTGCATTCTTAGGAATTTTTACAATAGTAATACTAATATTTTGGCATAGTACAAAAGAAGCAGAACAGAATGCACAAAAAGCAAAACAGATTGCACAAAAAGCGGAACACAATGCAGAAAAAGCGGAAATACAAGCTATAAGTAAAACCTCGGAAGCACTTTTTGCTTCTAGTCAAAAATTTGAAGCTCTTAAAGAAGCTCTTAGAGCTGCTACGAAGATAAAACAAGACTCTTCTGTAGGAAATGATATTAAGAAAGAACTTGAGAAATCACTACAACAACCAATTTACTGGTTAGTGGAACGCAATCGCTTAGATGGACACAAAGGTCTTGTTTGGAATGTTGTTTTCTCACCTGACGGGAAAAAAATTGCTTCTGCTAGTTACGATAAAACAGTAAGAGTGTGGAATCCTAATGGTAAGGAACTAGATGTTCTTGGAGAAGGTGAGACTCAGAAGAATCAACACCAAGAGAAAGTATATAGTGTCACATTTTCACCAGACAGTAAAATTATTGCTTCTGGTGATTTTGATGGTCATATCAAACTTTGGAAATTAGATAATAATAATAAGTTTAATTATGTTACAGATATTAAAGTTAAAGATAAAGATAATACCTCTGATAAAACTGCCGACACATCCAAAGCACATGAAAAAGGTGTCTATAGTTTAGCTTTTTCACCCGATGGTAGAACACTTGCTTCTGCAAGTCGGGATGGGAGCGTCAAACTTTGGAAAGTAGATAGCAAAAATAATTCTAATAATAATTCCAATAATATTTCCGTAAGCTTACAGCAAACTCTGAATAATATCCATAAAAATGGAGTTAACACAGTAGCTTTTTCACCTGATGGAAAGACCTTAGCAACTGGTGGTAGGGATAATAAAGTCAAGTTATGGAAGCAAAATGGGGGAAAATTTGAAACTTCTCCATACAAAGAAACACGCGATGATGAATTTAAGGATATGGTGTGGTCTGTAGCTTGGTCTCCAGTTAAGGGTAAGCAAAAAATTGCGATCGCAAGTCGCGATAGTATGCTGAAACTATGGGATATAAATAAGGATAAGCTTGAGCTTTTTTGCGGTTCATCTGATTGTAAAAAAGAACCCAAGTCACACGATGCTAATGTCATGAGCGTTAGCTTTAGTCGCGATGGTAAAGCGATCGCATCTGGTAGTCTAGATAATACGGTTAAACTCTGGAAGCTCGATTCAGATCAACCTAGATTGATTACAACTCTTGAAGGACATTCTAATGGAGTTTATAGTGTAAGTTTTTCACCAGATTGTAAAACTCTTGTTTCTGCTGGTGCTGACATTACAATCCGACTTTGGCAATTAGATGAAATTGGCAATAAAGAAATTGAGAATAATTCTAACAAATGTAAAGATACTACCATGCATCGAGGGCGACTTGGTAATGGAGTAATTACAACTCTCAATTCCCACACAGGTAAAGTCAATCAAGTTGCTGTTTCTGGTAAAGGTGCAAAAGAAATTATTGCTACAGCTAGTGATGATAATACGGTGAAACTTTGGAAGCGTGATGGTAGGTTGATTCAGACTCTCAATGGACACACAAAGAAAGTCAATAGTGTAGCTTTTTCTTCTAAGGGGGACATCATCGCAACAGCTAGTGACGATAAAAAGGTCATACTATGGAATCGTGATGGAGAGAGAATAAGAACAATTGATGATTTTGAGAACCATTTATTAGATGTAAGTTTCTCTGATGATGGTAAAAACTTAGCAGTAGGTTCAAAAGATAATACGATTACAATACTTAATCGTGATGGAAATCAACTTCAGAAAATTGAAAGCCATGGTAAAGAAAATCAAAATGGTCACAAAGATTGGGTAAGAACTGTGGCTTGGTCATCTGATGGTAAAATCATAGCTTCTGCTAGTGATGATAATACAGTCAAGCTGTGGAAACTCAATCAAAATAATCAGTTTGAGTATGAACAAACCCTGGAAGGTCATAAAAGTTGGGTTTTTGATGTGAAATTCTCACCTGATGGTAAAACAATTGCCACAGTTAGTAATGATAAAAATGTAATACTTTGGAAACAAAATGCTAGAGGTAAATTTGACTCCTCCAATAAAAAAGCGCTAGAAGAAAACGATGATAAACATAATGATGAAGTTAATGGGGTAAGTTTTTCTTCCGATGGTAAAAAAATTGCCACAGTAAGTGGAGACAAAACAGTAAAAATCTGGGATATCAAAAATGAAAAATTAATTAGAACTATTACAGGACATAATAAAGATTTATACAGTGTCAGCTTTTCAGCCGATGGTAAATTTCTTATTATAGGAAGTGGTGATAATACTGCGATTTTATGGAACCTTGAGAAATTAAGAGAACTTGATAAGCTAGAAATATTGAAGAAAGTTGGTTGTCAATGGTTAGGTAATTATTTAGAAAATAATCCTCAAGATAAGAAAAGTGAAATATGTCCGGACCCAAATCGTGCTTAGCTTTTAAGCTTAAATTTCCAGAATTTGACTTACGTGCAGCAAAAATTAAACTATCAGTCCAATTCTCGGCTTTTGATTTTTTGATTAAATTAAATACGATTTCTTGTAAATTATTACCCCCTGCAATTACATCTAGGCTTTTCTCCAACTGAAACCATAACATTCGCTCTAGTGAGGCTTTATCGGGAAAAGCATCAATTAAAGCATTTCGTAAGTTTTTACATTGTTGACTAGATAAATTCATATTTTTAAATAGATTCAATCCCCCAAGGAGATGATCTTTTTAGTTAACAAACGTTTACAAATGGGGAGCAAAAGACTTTTGGAGAAATTGAGTAAATAACTGAACTTTAGTAGAAAGATGTCGATTTACAGGATAAATTACACATAGGGTTAATTCTGATGGTTGATAGTCGGGCAGAATGATGTGTAATTTTCCTTGCTTTAATTCTTCCTGGACGATAAAGGTGGGTAACATGACAATTCCTAAACCTTGTGCTGCTGCATTCCTTAAAACCTCTCCATTATTAGAACAAAAAATTCCATTAATAGAAACTTGCTCTTCTTTCCCTACTTTTTTATTGATTAATTTCCACTGACAACCTCTGCTTAAATAACCGTAGTGCAAACAGGAATGGTTTTTTAACTCATCAGGGTGAGTGGGAATTCCCCTTGCTTGCAAATAACTAGGTGCAGCACAAATCACCCGAGGAAGTATTGTAATATGATGGGCGACCAAACTAGGAGATTCAACAGGCAAACCAATCCGAATTACTAAATCGTAACCTTCAGCGATCGCGTCAATAAAACGGTCTTCTAAGGTTAATTGAATTTTTATCTCTGTGTAAAGAGTCATAAACTCAGCTATCTTTGCACCCAAAAAGGAAATACCAAATGACATGGGAGCATTAATTTTCAGATTTCCTTTGGGTTCCCTATGTTGTTGTGAAACAGCTAATTCCGCTTCTTCTAAACTGCTGAGAATATTTATACAACGTTCGTAAAAGGCTCGACCTGTATCTGTGGGTGTTACTTGACGGGTAGTACGATAAAGCAGTTGCACTCCTAACTGATTTTCTAAATTAATTACTAGCTTATTTACAGCAGAACGAGATAACTGCATCTTTCTAGCAGCAGCAGCAAAGCTCCCTTCTTCAACTACTTGAGTGAATGCTCGTATACTTTCAAATTTATCCATAATTCTAGTATTGTAGAGTTTTTGAAGACAATCTGTCATTTAAATATCATATTGTCTTTTTATAGAAATCAATCCATAATATAAATAAGGAAAAAATAATTGTGAAATTAACTTGAACAGGACTTACCCACGTACTACCTATTTACATCATTGCGACGATAGGAAGCATAAGCTCTAACGAGTAAGCTATCTATCCCAACGCAAAGTCTTATTTTTCATTACGAGTGCGTAAGTCCTATTGAAATTAACTTCAGACTAACTTCAGACAAAGGAGAGAATAACCATGATTACTGTTCGTCCAGCTGATGCACGGGGTAACGCTAACTTTGGTTGGTTAGATAGTAAACATACTTTTTCTTTTGGTAATTATTACGACCCAAATCACATGGGTTTTGGAAGTCTGCGAGTAATTAATGAAGATAAAGTTCAACCAAGTAAAGGTTTTGGAACTCACAGTCATCAAAATATGGAAATTATCTCCTACGTTTTAGAAGGAGAACTCGAACATAAAGACAGTATTGGTAACGGTTCAGTAATTCGTCCGGGAGATGTACAACGGATGTCTGCTGGTACTGGTATTGCCCATAGTGAGTTTAATGCTTCCAATACCGACAAAGTTCACTTTCTGCAAATTTGGATTTTACCAGAGACAGAAGGAATAAAACCCAGCTATGAACAAAAATACTTTTCTTTAGAAGACAAACAAGCAAAATTAAGATTAGTGGGTTCGCGAGATGGTAGGGATAACTCAGTGACAATCCATCAGGATGTGAATCTTTATGTTGCTGCTCTTCATAAAGGTGAAACAGTCGAACATTCAACTTCTGAGGGTAAATCAATATGGGTTCAAGTTGCTCGGGGAGCAGTAGATATTAACGGTCATACTTTATCTGCTGGTGATGGTGCTGCTATTTCCCAAGAAAGCAATATTGCGATCGCACCTACTACTGATAATACTGAGATATTGCTGTTTGAGATGGCATAAATAAACAGTATTCGACTGATGTGCTATCCCTCTGAAGGGAGAATAGTTGTTTTTCAAGTTGTTAGAGTAGGAGAAAGCTTTGCCCTCCGAACACTATTTTCTGAAGTGCATAAGTTTGCTACTTATTCATTTATATATAAATGAATAAGTAGCTAGTGAAAATAATATGGCATCTGTATCTTTTCTTCCAGCAGGTTCCCAGATAGACCAAGATTCCATTAAGGACATACAACTAGATGTTGGCGATCGCTTTAGTGCTACCTTTGAGTTAGATACTACAGGTCTGAGTGCAAACTTATGACGGTTTTGATACTGTGAAAAATTTTCAGTTAGGTGCAACCACCCTTGGGGTTGAAAATATAGATAATCTTTCCTTTGTTGATAGTGCCGATGGTGCGAGAATTTTCCAGGGAGATGATTTATTAGGGGTGGTTACTTGGCAGTCTGCAAATACTTTTAGTGAGAATCGAGATAGTATTTTTGTTTAAATCGCCTAATTATTTAATACTATTTTAGACAGAAGTTGCAAATTACTAGTCTAAGGAATTTTGGACTTTGTTTCTCGGTGTTTCTCGCTAGCTTTACCCTTTTAGGATAAGAGCATTATATGCATAAAAGTGAGAATTATTTGCATCAATTTCATCAGCTTCAAAATAGTATGCAAAAATAGTAAGCAAAATTACTATAATGCTCTTATTATGAGCATCTCTGTACCTACTTCCCAAAACCCTCGAAAAAACCGTCGTCGCAATAATGATTGGCGGTTATTTTTGCGTCTGCTACCTTACGCACGTCGTCATAAGCCACTGTTAAGTGTATCTATGATATTGCTGGTTCCACTAGCGATCGCAAATGCTGTACAACCGATGATTATTGGACAAGCAATTTCCCTAATTCGTCAGGAACCAAGTACTTTCGGGTTTCTGAAAAATCTTTCTTTGTCTAATGGATTATTATTTATTCAAATTGCTTTAGTTATATCAGTAAGTATTAGGCTGTTTTTACAAGGTTTTCAAGGATACTTTGTACAAAAGGTCGGACAAGAAATTACTGCTGATATTCGTCGAGATTTATTTGAACACGTCACTTCTTTAGCTGTACGCTTTTTTGACCGTACTCCTGTAGGAAAACTAATTACTAGACTTACTAGCGATGTAGAAGTATTAGGAGATGTGTTTTCCACCGGTGCAATTGGAATTGTTTCCGATTTGTTCTCAATGCTGGTAATTTTAGGTATTGCTTTTTATTATCAGTGGCAATTAGCGTTATTATTATTATTCATACTACTTCCAGTTTCGGTAGTAATTGTCTTTTTTCAAAATCGATATCGTGCAGCAAATTATAAAGCTAGGGAAGAATTGTCTAGTTTAAACTCAATGCTGCAAGAAAATATTGTTGGTATTAATGTAGTACAGTTGTTTAGACGAGAAAAGTTTAATTCTCAACAATTCCGCAATCTTAATAGACATTATGTTAAAGAGTTGGATGCAACAATATTTTTTGAATCTGCTGTATCTGCAACTCTAGAATGGATAGCTTTAATTGCAGTCGGATTAGTTCTTTGGGCTGGTAGTTGGTTATTACTACAAAAACAGTTAGACGTGGGAGTTGTATCTACTTTTATTCTCTACGCACAAAAATTATTTGAACCACTACAGCAGTTTGCCCAAAAATTCACAGTTATTCAAGCGGGTTTCACAGCTATTGAAAGAGTTGGTGAAATTTTAGACGAACCAATAGAAATCCGCGATCGCGAAAATCCTCGCTTTTCTATTTTAGATTCTAAGTTAACCTATGCTGACGAACTTATACATAATCCAGATGCACAAGATTTATCACCAAGGTTAGGAAAAATTCGCTTTCAGGATGTGTGGTTTGCTTATAAAGATGATGATTATGTGATTAAAGGGTTAGATTTTACTATCAACCCCGGGGAAAAAATAGCCTTAGTTGGTCCTACTGGTGCCGGTAAAAGTTCGATTATTCGTCTTTTATGTCGTCTTTATGAACCAAGTCAGGGGAAGATTTTGATTGACGGTGTGGATATAAAAGAAGTACCACAAGCAGAATTAAGAAGATATTTAGCTGTAATTTTACAAGAAGGTTTTCTATTTGCAGGAGACGTAAAAAGTAATATCAGTTTAGGAGATACTTACGAGTTTGAAGAGATACAAGCAGCAGCTAAAAAAACCAACGTTGCTCACTTTATCGAACAATTACCCCAAGGATACGATACCGAACTGCGGGAAAGAGGTACAAACATTTCTAGCGGACAGAAACAATTATTAGCATTTGCAAGAGCAGCTATCCGCGACCCACAAGTTTTAGTTTTAGATGAAGCGACTGCTAACCTAGATGTAGGTACAGAAAGCTTAATTCAAGACGCTTTAAAAGAACTTTTAGAGAAACGTACAGCAATTATTATTGCCCATCGTCTTTCCACAATTCGCAATGTAGACAAGATTTTTGTACTGAAACGAGGAGAATTGATAGAACAAGGAAGTCATGAGGAGTTATTAAAGCAAGGAGGATTGTACTCAACTTTACATAATTTACAAATGTTGGGAAGTTGATTGTTACCAATTCCCAATTTCCAATTCTCAATTCTCAATTCTCAATTCCCAATTCTCAATTCCCAATTCCCAATTCCCAATTCCCAATTCCCTATAAAAAATGTGGTTAGTTGCTATTTTTGTTTGTTTTGGCTGGATGCTTTCTTTATGTTTGCATGAGTTTGGTCATGCAATTGTTGCTTACTGGGGTGGGGATACTTCTGTTAAGGATAAAGGATATCTAACCTTAAATCCTCTTAAGTATACAGAACCGGGTGTAAGTTTGGCTTTACCTTTGATTTTTTTACTTTTAGGAGGTATCGCTCTACCCGGTGGTGCAGTTTATATAAACCATAATAAGTTACGCGATCGCTATTGGAAAAGTGCAGTTTCTGCTGCTGGACCAATTGCAAATATCATTGTGGTGGTGTTAATAGCTTTACCATTTAAGTTTGGTTGGCTTTCTGTAACACCATCACCCAAGGATCGATTCATATTTTCTGCTGTATTAAGTTTATCTTTTATTATTGTTATTAATATTTTTGTGATTTTTATTAATTTATTACCGATTCCGGCTTTAGATGGTTACGGTATTATTGAACCGTGGTTGCCTAAAAAAATTCAACGTCAATTAAATAAATTTAGTAAATACGGTATTGGAATTCTATTTATACTACTATGGTTTGTACCTGAATTTAGTAGATTTTTATGGTTAACAACTTACCAAATTAGTGATTTTTTAGGCGTTCCCCGAGATTTATCAATATTAGGTGGAGAAGCATTCCGGCAAAATTCTGTATTCTTAGTTTTAGGCTTAATAAGCCTTCTATGGATATTCCGAGATAAGAAAAGGGGTGAATTAAACAAGGTTCCAAAATTACTCGACACAGGTAAATATAACCAAGCACTAGAGACCTTAGAAAAAATTTTACAGCAAGATTCAGATAACGCCTATGCTTGGATGCTCAAAGGTTATGGACTATCCTGCTTAAACAGATTTGATGATGCATTACTAGCCTTCGAGCAAGCGATCGCTTTAGAATCAGACTACACCCAAGCTTGGTATTATCGTGGTACCGTTTACCAAGAATTAGGAGAATGGCACAAAGCGATCGCATCTTACGATAAGTCCATAGAATTCGACTCAGATTATGTAAATGCCTGGTATAACAAAGGCGTTATACTATTGAGCCTAGAACAATATCAAGATGCTTTAATAGCATTCGAGAATGCTATCAAATTACAAGCAAACTATCATCAGGCTTGGGAGAAAAAAGGAGACACTCTCAAAAAGTTACAAAGACACGACGATGCTATTAATGCTTATCATCAAGCTTGGAAAATCAAAATTGATTCACCAGCCTGGGTCAAGCAGATTAAACTATTAGAAGATTTAAAACGATATTCAGAAGCACTCAAAGTCTGCGAGCAAAAACTACAACTCCAACCAGAAGATACACAAATCCTTTATCGTCATGGTTTGAACTTAGAAAGAATGCAGCAGCACCCACAAGCACAAGCAGACTACGAACAAATTATCGTTTGTTATGATAAATTAATCAAACGTCAACCCAATAATGCCGACCTTTGGAATGAGAAGGGTACTTTTCTAGAAAAAATTAAGCGTCACGAACAAGCACAAAACGCTTACAGTCGAGCCGTAGAAAGTTATGAAAAACTACTCCAAACTCAACCTAATAATATTCAGATATTCTATAAGCAAGCTTACCTGTTAGAAAAACTGCAACGTTATACAGAAGCCTTAAGCATCTACAATAAGATTACTATCATCCAAAATGACTTTTACCAAGCTTGGTATGCCAAAGGTATTATTTTAGTAAAACATCAGCAGTATGAAGAAGCCATAAGTGCTTTTACCCAAGTTTTAGAAATTCGACCCGAAGATTGTAATACTTGGTTTTTCAGAGGACAAGTATTTGCAGAGTTACAACAATACCAACAAGCCATCGCATCTTACAATCACGCAATAGAAATTTATCCTGGAGCTTATATTTTCTGGTTCTATCGCGCTAATGCTTACCTTTACTCTCAGGAATACGAAAAAGCTTTATCCGATTACGAACAAGCATTAAAACTACAACCAGACTACCCCTACGCTTGGACAAACAAAGGTTTAGCTCTGATGAGACTGCAAAGATACCCAGAAGCATTAGTATCTTACCAAAATAGTATTCAGATTGATTCCACAATCGGCGATACTTGGTATAACAAAGCTTGCTGCTACGCACTGCAACATAATTTAGGTCATAATTTAGATCATAATTTAAACAAAGTCATTCAAAATCTCCAGCAAGCGATAAATTTAGATACCAAAAAATATTGTCAATTAGCTGCAAAAGATAGTGACTTTGACAGGATTCGAGAAGAAAGTAAATTTCAGAATTTATTAATTGAATCCTAAGCTAGATTAAGGTGTGAAACCCAATACAATCAACACCAGATCCTTGGGAATGTTTCCTTACACTCCGCTAACGGGACTTAGGCGTTTTTTGTCGTCGAAAACAGTCTCAAAGGTATATATACCAATCTTTTTACGTCTATTCGTTTATTTTCTCCATATATCTGGGTTTGAGCGATTTTTTTAGGTGTTTAAGTATATCCCTTGCCTTCCACATAAAAAACATATCTAATATCAAGTCCGGTTAAACAGTTGTCATATCTTTGGGGAGTAAGTAATGAGTAATGAGTAAAGAGTAAGGCGGGCTTTGTGTCCGGCCATCCGATGGTGCTGAACGGCAAGTACGCCGAGGTGATCTTCCGCGATTACGTCGAGAGCGCGCAAGAATTGCCGCCCGAGGCCGCGAGCACGATCGAAGACTTACAGCCTTAACAATAATAAAAAGACGAAAACTAGTCTCTTAGCCCGATCGCCCAGCGGTCGGGCTTTTTCTTTGCGACAATCCACCCTTGAGCGGGGTCTTGGTTCCCGAAAACCGAATAAAGACAAACTTTGGT
>JBCCDM010000118.1:0-15518 GCA_039030795.1 Cyanobacteria bacterium P01_A01_bin.84 | reverse complement strand
TATAAATAAAATTCCAACAACTAATATTGCTCGCAATATCAGAATTAGCTATAATCACAAGTCCCTACATATTTAACGTAAATATTCTCAATAAATAAATTAAAAATTGAGAAAACATAGATACAAAAAAGATATAAAGTCATATTTCATAACATCATTAAAAACTAGAAAAGTTACTAACAAACTTGATTTTTAATTCCTTCTGCTGAATTGATTACATAATTATATTTCGTTAATGAATACATTAAAGAAGGTGTCAATTTATGAAGTTTGATTAATGGTTCTGCATATTTGTTTAGGGGGATAATATGTTTGATTTTCTTCCATTAAACGAACATAACTTGCCTTATCCCGACACACTTCACCCAATTGTGGTGCATTTTGTGATTGCAATGGTGTTATTCGGCTTTTTATGCGATGTTATTGGTTATTTCACCCGCAATCATCGCTTATTTGAGGTGAGTTGGTGGAATCTTTTGTTTGCTACAGCTTCAATTTTTATCGCTGTTATCTTCGGACAGTTTGAAGCTGGTTTAGCACAACCATACAGCGTCGTCAAACCTGTACTAAACTTACACACCCTGATTGGTTGGTCATTATCAGGTATTTTAGCTGCCATTACAGGTTGGCGCTATGTGCTTCGCAGACGAGATCCTGAAAAATTACCAATCCCTTATTTAGGAATAGGTTTGCTGCTATCACTTTTAGTGTGCTTCCAGGTGTATCTGGGAGATGAGCTTGTTTGGGTGTATGGACTTCATACAGTACCAGTTGTAGAAGCTATCAAAGAAGGAGTTTTGCAATGAACTCTCAATTGATTGATATAATCGCTACGCAAATTGGCGCTAATGGATTGCCATATAGCATTCCAATTCATCCCAATTTAGTTCATATTACCTTGGGTCTATTTATCCTAGGAATCTTGTTTGATATTGCTGGGGTAATATTTCCTATTCCCAAACTAGCCATGAAGTTCTTAGAAATAGATGCCGCTCGTTCTAATTTCTTTAGTGTTGGCTGGTATAATATGCTCGCTTCAGCTATAATTACCTGTTTTACAGTGGCAGCAGGTTTTTACGAAATTATGCTAGCTCAACCCGATAAAAGTCTTACTAGTGCTTGGGGTCTCCAACCTATGGAGACAATGTTATGGCATGGTGTTGGAGGTGTTTTCCTCTTTGGTTTGATTATCGGGATGACTGTATGGAGAGGGTTTCAGCGCTTTAACTGGCGTAAAGATGAAAATAGACAAGTACAGTGGACTTATCTGTTAGCAGGTGTAACAATTATGTTTCTGTTATACCTCCACGGTACATTAGGAGCCCAGATGGCAGCAGAATTCGGCATCCACAACACAGCAGATCGTCTACTGCGACTGGGTGAAAATCCTAATTTATTGAATTAAGAAGAATTGAGAGTCATTTACTGACATTACAAATACCAAAATAAGGAGATACAGAAATCAGATAAAACTTCAAAGCAACTTTGTTTTTAGCTTCTGGCTAACAACTAAAAACTAAAAACTAAAAGCATTTTATATCTGATTTTTGTACTCCTGTACTTTTGGAATTGTACCTATCAAATAAATATCTACCTTCTCTACATATCTATCAACCGAATATGTAATTATGAAAATTCGTGACACTCTGATATTGATTGCGATCGCGCTCTTACTTGCGGTGGTCAGTATCCAAATTGGACAATGGGCTTATTCTTGGCTACCTCCCCAAGCTTCAAGTGAGTCTCAATTAATTGATAATACTATTAGCTTTTTGGTAACTCTTGGTAGTTTTATCTTTTTGGGAGTTACTGGAACTGTACTTTATTCAGTAATACTCCATCGTGCTACTGAAGAGGATTTAACCGACGGTCTACCTATTGAGGGTAACATTACTCTTGAAGTTGTTTGGACTGTAATCCCTGTGGTCTTAGTCGTTTGGATTGCTGGTTATAGCTACAATATTTACCAGCAAATGGGAGTCCAAGCCCCTGGACACGGTTCCCATCAAAATATGGGAATGGAGGCAGCTTATGCTGCATCTCTAGAGTCTCCGATGGATTCTAGTATAGGGTCTGAAGCTACTTTAGTTGAGAACATTGAAGTAGATGCAAAACAATGGGCTTGGGTGTTTCGCTACCCAGGAAGTAATATAACCAGTACAGAATTACATTTACCCGTCAACCAACGTATACGTTTTGCATTACAGTCTGAAGATGTGATCCATGGCTTTTATGTTCCAGCTTTTCGCTTAAAACAAGATATTGTTCCGAATGAAAATATCAGCCTTGAAGTTACTCCTACTCGTATTGGTCAATATCGTCTAAGTGACTCTCAATATAGCGGCACTTATTTTGCTGCAATGGAAGCCAATGTAGTAGTGGAGTCCCAAGAAGATTATCAAAAATGGCTTCACGAAGCAGCTAGACAAAAACCTTCACTAGCACATAACCAAGCAGCTCAAGAATACGCTCAAAATGAACAACAAGAGTTCAAAAATGGCTGGAAAACTGTTCCTCCAGCAGCACCACCACTAGTTAACTATCACACTTAGAGGAGGATGGTTTATGACTATTCATATTGAAACTACAAGCCCTATTTCTCCAACCCATCACCACGAAGGTGAGGGAGATTGGAAGAAGTATTTTGGCTGGAGTACTGACCATAAAGTTATTGGTATTCAGTACATTGTGACAGCCTTCATGTTCTTTTTAGTCGGCGGTATCTTTGCTATGGTGATTCGGGGAGAATTAATTACCCCCGAGGCTGATTTAGTTGCTCGCAGTGTCTATAATGCGATGTTCACTATGCATGGTTCTATTATGCTGTTCTTGTGGACATTCCCTATCTTGGTGGGACTAGGTAATTATCTTGTACCTCTGATGATTGGGGCACAGGATATGGCTTTCCCTCGTTTGAATGCTGCTGCTTTCTGGATGGTTCCAGTAGTTGGTATTCTGATGATGGCAAGTTTTTTAGTACCCGGGGGTCCTGCACAGGCTGGTTGGTGGTCTTATCCTCCAGTTAGTATCCAAAACCCCACTGGTAACTTAATTAATGGAGAGGTTATCTGGCTTTTAGCAGTAGCTATTTCTGGTGTATCTTCCATTATGGGTGCCGTCAACTTTGTTACTACTGTAGTTAAGATGCGCGCTCCCGGAATGGACTTTTTCCGGATGCCTATTTTCGTTTGGGCTGTATTTAGCGCTCAAGTGATTCAGCTTTTTGGATTGCCTGCATTAACTGCTGGTGCTGTCATGCTACTGTTTGACTTGACTACTGGTACTCACTTTTTTGACCCTGCTGCAGGTGGCGATCCGGTAATGTTCCAGCACTTTTTCTGGTTCTATTCTCACCCAGCTGTATATGTCATTATTTTACCTGTATTTGGTATTTTCTCCGAGATATTTCCGACTCATGCTCGCAAACCTTTATTTGGTTACAAAATAGTTGCTATTTCCTCTCTCTTAATTGCCGGAGTTAGTGGCTTAGTATGGGTACACCATATGTATGTGAGCGGCACTCCTGGCTGGATGCGAATGATTTTCATGGTTTCCACCATGTTCGTTTCTGTACCTACTGGTATTAAAGTATTTGCTTGGGTTGCAACTTTATGGGCAGGTAAAATCCGCTTGAATACCCCCATGCTATTCGCATTGGGTGGACTAGTTATGTTCGTATTTGCAGGTATCACCGGCATTATGCTTTCTTCTGTACCTGTAGATGTCCATGTTAACAATACTTACTTTGTTGTTGGTCACTTCCACTATGTTCTTTACGGAACCGTGACTATGGGGATATATGCAGCCATATATAATTGGTTCCCTAAAATGACAGGCAAAATGTACTCTGAAGGTTGGGGTAAATTACATTTTTGGCTAGCATTTATCGGTACCAACCTGAACTTCCTCCCCATGCACCCATTAGGTTTACATGGAATGCTGCGTCGAGTAGCTTCTTATGCACCTGAATATACATTTTGGAATGTAATTGCAAGTTTAGGAGGTTTTTTACTAGGAATGTCTACAATACCATTCATTATCAATATGGTTGCTTCCTGGTTAGATGGCGAACCTGCACCTGCAAATCCTTGGAGAGCTATAGGTTTGGAGTGGATAGTTGCTTCACCTCCTCCCCACGAGAATTTCGAGACTATTCCAGTTATCATCTCAGAACCTTATGCTTACGGTATGAATAAGTCTTTGATTTTGGAGGAATTTGAAGAAGAAGCTGTAGTAATTTCTCAATCTTTGGAAGAAGAAACGGCAAATTCAGCACAAGAAGATTCTGAGAGTTTAAGTACGGAGAATAGAAGAGAGAAATAGGATTTGTGAGAGGATTTTTTGAATATTTTTTCAAGTATTTTTACCTCTTCTCCAAGGACTGAGTTTAAAGACTAATCCTAATAATCCTAATTAGATATTGCCAAAATACAAACTAAAAAAGTCGGAATTCACTATTTACTAAGCTCTATTGTTAGGCTATTTATCTAACATCAATTGAGATAAATAATCCTGCTGCGATCGCCTGTGGTGGGCACCCTGCTTACAGCAGATGCTACCGTAGCATCACTGTTCGTGTAGCGTCTTGGAGAGAAGACGGGTACTGTGTACCATCGCGTTGTGTATTTCCCGTCGAAAAGTTATTAGCTCAGGTTTACAGACTAATTGTCTGAGAAAAATTAATGGAAACTCAAAGTAACAATTCGCGGGTAAATCATCGCAAATTGCTTATAGATGATGAATGACGACTTAACTTTTACTTTTGATGCACAAAGGAGAATTACAAGAATGACATCAATAATTTCTGAAGAATTTCAACAACCACCATATCTTTCGGAACATACTCACGATGAAGAAGCAAATAGTATGTTTGGCTTTATAGTGTTCTTACTTTCTGAGAGCATTATTTTTATCAGCTTTTTCATAGGATACATTATTTTCAAGACCAGTTCTCCAGATTGGTTACCGGAAGGGGTATCTGGTTTAGAGGTAGTTGACCCGACTATCAATACAGTTATTTTGGTTTCTAGTAGTTTTGTTATCTACTTTGCAGAAAGAGCTCTTAAACAGCATAATTTAAAGCAATTTCGATTTTTTCTCTTGGCTACAATGCTAATGGGGACATACTTCCTGTTTGGTCAAGCTTTAGAATGGAGCAATCTAGAATTTGGCTTTACCAGTGGAGTATTTGGAGGTATGTTCTATTTACTCACAGGTTTTCATGGTTTACACGTTCTCACGGGTGTTCTGCTACAAGGAATTATGTTAGGTCGTTCCTTTACTCCAGGAAATTACGACAATGGTCATTTTGGAGTAAATGCAACTTCCTTGTTTTGGCACTTTGTTGACGTTATCTGGATTGTTTTGTTTGTCCTAATTTATTTGTGGCAATAATATCTTTTATCCCATATTTTTCAAGTTTACTTTTAAATAAGACTGCCATAGCCATTACATAGATGAAATCTATTTTGGAAACTGGCAGTTTTTGCTATCTCTACCTACATAAATAAACCTATTTAGTTTATTAAAAAAATGTAGTCATTCTAAATTGTCTATGAATAATTTTTCAGAGTTTAAGTTGTCATTATGTGTTTTTAAATCTCAACACATAATGACAACTTACAGGACTTACGCAAGGAAGATTTGTCATTGCGACCGGAACGTAGTGCAGGGAAGCAATCGCAAGGAATCTGCGATTACGTCGCTATCGCTCGTAATGACGGGATTACGTAGGTTTTGCGTAAGTCCTGAACTTAAAAGGATAATTTTATAAAAAGTGATAATTATAATTAATTAAGTGTTAAATTAATAAATGAATAAATAAATTAATTAATTAAGAAATTAATGAATAAAAAATATTTATTTCCTATCAAACTTATCTCTATAGCATTAATCACATCTGCTATTTTTTTAGAGATATATAATATTTACTATACGTTAAATCACAGAGAAATACTCACAAATTTAAGTAAAATATTTTGGCTTGAACGCTTTGCGCTTATTTCACATTTTGTTGAAGCTATTATTGCAGCTTACCTTGCATCTTTTAAAAATCAACAGCCCCTTAAATATGGTGTGTACACTTTTTTTGTTGGCACGGTTGGTTTATTGGAGTTGCTAAGCTGGGAAGATAAGGTAAATAGTTAATAACTTAGTATGTGATGCCTATTATAGACTGGGATTTTTTAATTGATATTGTTCATATTTGTGGGGATGAATTCATAAATACTTGTATAATTTTGTACTGAAATTAATGATGAATAATTACTATTTATTCATCATTTTTGTTAATTAACAAATTCTCTATTCTCTGCTCTGACTGATTTTTACCCATCTTGTCACTCGGTGAACTCATTTCTTTAAAAGTTAGCTTGTCGATCAATTTTCTCAAGCAAAGGATTAAACAGCGATCGCGATCGCGTTATTTTGAGGAAAAAAGATGAGAAATTACATATTATATCAAGTCCGCTTAATTAGTTACGATATAACGCTATTGAACAGATGCTACTCATTACTCTTTACTCTTTACTCATTACTCATTACTTAGTCCCCACAGATATGACAACTGTTTAACCGGACATAATATTATTAGCGATTTAAAACCACCATAGAATTGATTCCCATTCATAACGATCATCCTGTGCGCGCACGTGGCCTAATCCAGGAAAAGGCATATGATAGGCAATAACCATAGTTCGTTCTCGGACAATTGCATCTAGAAGTTTACGCCTTGTTCTTTCCGCTTGCTGCGGATTAAGATCAAATCCAGTTTGCCACTCAGGATGCTCTAGATCGAAGGCTTGATTGAAAAAGACATCAGCAGCTACGATTAGTTGCTCGTTACCAGAAACAATTTTTAGTGCTGATTGTCCTGGTGTATGTCCTGCTGCATCAATAGTAACAATTCCAGGGATTATTTCTCGCCCTGGCTGAAAATAACAGGACTTACGCAACAATAACGAAATTCCGTCATTGCGACCGTAGGAAAGCAATCGCAAAGCCTTGTTTTTCGTCACGAGTGCGTAAGTCCTAAATAAGTCACACGCTCGACAATCGCTCCCAAATGTTTGCTTGCAGCAGCTTTGATGTTTTCCTTGAATCTAGTAGGAATTTTTAAGGGTGATAGGTCAATGTTTTGAGCAGTCCAAAGGCGTTAATTGCCCTTGTCACAACAACCTTCTTCTGCTCAACCATTCAAACTTTTTCAGCAAACCCTAACTATTCACGTTTTATCGACACACAGCTTAACTCGAGAGAGCAATAATCCAACCAGATTGCTATCTATCTAGTAAGTAAATCATATAACTATATTTATAATTTATGTAAATAAACTAGTTAAAAAATAGTTATCAAAACAAGTTATTTCAATGAAAATAGTGCCAACTAAAATTCCTGAAGTTTTACAGATTAAACCACAGGTTTTTAATGATGAGCGGGGATTTTTTTTTGAGAGTTATAATCAAAAAAAATTTTGTCAAAAACTGGGTGTAAAAATAGATTTTGTACAAGATAACCACTCTTATTCGCGGTCTCATGTTTTGAGGGGGTTACATTATCAAATTCAACAGCCACAGGGCAAACTAGTGAGGGTAATTAGTGGGCAAATTTTTGATGTTGCTTTAGATATTAGGAAAAGCTCCCCTAGTTTCGGTCAGTGGGTTGGTTGTTATATTAGTGCATCTAATCAAGAACAAGTATGGATTCCTCCTGGTTTCGCCCATGGTTTCTTAGTACTTTCCCAGATAGCAGAAGTTATTTATAAAACTACAGATTTTTATTCGCCTCAGTATGAGCGAACAATACTATGGAATGATAAAGATTTAGGAATAACATGGCCCATCATATCTACTCCTATTTTATCCGCAAAGGATCGAGCAGGTCAGACATTTAAATCAGCAGAGGTGTTTTCATGAACACCGTTCTCTTAATTGGCAGTACTGGTCAAATAGGTACAGAATTGCAATTAACTCTTTCGTGGAAGTTCATTGTTTATCCAGTAACTCGCTCAGTAGCCAATCTTACAGAGTTAGACACTTTGTGCCAAATTATTCGAGATGTAAAGCCACATATTATTATTAATGCAGCAGCATATACGGCAGTAGATAAAGCCGAAAGGGAACCAGACTTAGCAGAGACAATAAATGCTCAAGCACCTGCTGCGATCGCGCGGGAGGCTAAAAAATTGGGAGCCTTCTTTATCCATATTTCTACTGATTATGTTTTTGACGGCAAAGCCAATCGTCCTTACAGAGAAACCGATCCTACTCGTCCGATAAATGTTTACGGTAAAACTAAATTAGCTGGTGAAAAAGCGATTCGTAAACTTTGCCCCAATCACTTAATTTTGCGTACAGCTTGGGTTTACGGAAGTTTTGGTAAAAGTAATTTTGTCAAAACTATGCTCAAACTTGGTGCAGAGAAAGAAGAAGTCCGTGTAGTTGCGGACCAAACTGGTAGTCCGACTTGGTCAAGAGATATTGCTGTGGCTATTACTCAACTTGCCGAGCAAATATCTCCATCAATTGTAGGTACATATCATTTTACTAATAGTGGCATTGCAAGTTGGTATGATTTCGCAGTAGCGATTTTTGATTACACAAATCAATTAGGAAAAAATTTAAAAGTTGAGAAAGTTACTCCTATTACTACAGTAGAGTATCCCACACCAGCCTTGCGTCCTCATTACTCAGTTTTAGACTGTGCTAAGATTTACCAGATTTTAGGGACTCATCCTGCTCATTGGCAGCAAAGTCTCAAACAGATGCTGGCACAACTTCATAGTAATAGCGATGAAAGCACTGATTCTATCTGGAGGTAAGGGTACGCGCTTACGTCCCCTCACCTATACAGGTGCAAAACAACTAGTACCGGTTGCAAATAAACCAATTTTATGGTATGGAATTGAAGAAATAGTGGCTGCCGGGATTACCGATATTGGTATAGTTATCAGTCCAGAAACAGGAGAAGAAGTTGCGTGCAAAACTGGAAATGGCGATCGCTTTGGAGCTAAAATAACCTATATTTTACAGCCAGAGGCTGGAGGTCTTGCCCATGCAGTGAAAGTCGCAAGTAATTTTTTAGCAAATTCTCCATTTTTGATGTATTTGGGAGATAATCTGATTCAACTGGGAGATTTGAGTTACTTTTTAGATGAATTTACTACTCAAGAGCCAGATGCTTTGATTTTACTGCGCCAAGTTCTAGACCCGCGAGCATTCGGAGTCGCAGAAGTAGATATCCAAGGAAACGTATTAAAATTAGTAGAAAAACCTATAATTCCACCCTCAAACTTAGCCTTAGTAGGAGTTTATTTTTTTTCCCCTACAATTCATAACGCGATCGCTATAATTAAACCCTCAGCTAGAGGTGAATTAGAAATTACTGACGCAATTCAAACATTAATTAATCAAAACAAGCAAGTCACAGCCTGCAATTTAGAAGGTTGGTGGTTAGACACAGGCAAAAAAGATGACCTACTTGCTGCAAATTGCATCATTCTCGATACCTACTTAAACAAAAATATTATTGGTAAAGTAGACGAAAGAACACAGATTACAGGAAGAGTAGAAATAGGTAAATC
Organism: Cyanobacteria bacterium P01_A01_bin.84; assembly: GCA_039030795.1. Taxonomy (GTDB): domain Bacteria; phylum Cyanobacteriota; class Cyanobacteriia; order Cyanobacteriales; family Nostocaceae; genus JBCCDM01. Next base: position 5,938 of record JBCCDM010000118.1, on the reverse strand, counting down.
CTCAACAATAGTTAACAGTACAATACGAGGTCCAGTAATTATTGGTGAAAAATGCTATCTTGAGAACTGTTTTATAGGTCCATACTCAAGTATTGCCGATTCTGCGAAATTAATAGACACAGAATTAGAACATAGCGTTGTCCTTGAAGGTGCAGAAATTGAAAGTATTCATCAACGTATCGTCGATAGCGTCATTGGACAACGCGCTCAAATAAAAACTACAAACCGTCGTCCTAAAGCTTTAAGATTTCTTATCGGTGACGACTGTCAAATTGAATTAACGTAGTCAATAGAGTAGAAAAGGTGAAAGGTGAAAGGAAAATCGCTTAAAAGCATCAACTATCACCAATTACCCATTTATTTCACTTAATTCCCCATTGCACCTGAGAAAACTAACCCCCGCTGCATATCCATAGTTAAAATTGCTCCATCCCGAATAGATTTAGTAGCATTTTTAACTCCTACAATTACAGGAACTCCTAAACGTAGACCGATTACAGCTGCGTGACAAGTAAGACTTTCATCCTCAATAATTACACCAGAGGCTTTGCGAATTGCATCTACATAATCGGCTGTGGTAGAAGAAGCAACCAAAATCTCTCCGTGATGAAAGTTACTTGTATCTGTTCCTGTATATGCAACTCTGGCTCTACCACTGACAGAACCTTGTCCTAGTCCTATTCCTTGACCGAGGATAGCTGTTACAACTTCTACCTTAATTAAATCTGTTGAGCCTGCGATTCCTTGTAAGGTACCAGCTGTCATGACTACTAAGTCACCCTCTGAGACTAAGTTTTTCTCTAAAGCAACATTAATGGCAGCTTGAAATGTTTGACCAGTAGACGGTAATTCTAATACTAAGAGTGGTTTAACTCCCCAAACCAACTGTAACTGTCGTGCCACATTTACATGAGGTGTAATAGCTAAAATAGGAGTTTGGGGACGAAATTTGGAAACATTACGGGCAGTGGCACCGGTTTGAGTTAAAGTCATCACCGCTGCTGCTCCTAATTGTTCGGATATTTGACCAACTGCTTGAGAAATAGCATTGGGAATAGAACGTCTTGCATCTCTTACCTGTCGCGCATTGGTATTAATTGCCGCTTCTTGCTCGATACGTTCGGCAATTCTTGCCATAGTTGCTACCGCTTCAACCGGGTGTTCACCTACGGCAGTTTCATTAGAAAGCATTACTGCATCGGTGCCGTCTAAAATTGCGTTGGCAACATCTGAGACCTCGGCTCGTGTTGGACGAGGATTGTTCACCATGCTATCAAGCATTTGAGTCGCGGTGATAATGGGAATACCCAAACGGTTAGCAGTGGCAATTAAACGCTTTTGCAGTACTGGAACATCTTCTGCGGGTAATTCAACACCTAAGTCACCTCTGGCAACCATTACACCATCACACAAAGCTAGAACAGCTTCCATTTGTTCGATAGCTTCATGTTTTTCAATTTTGGCAATTACTGGTACTTGTTTTCCTGCGCTAGAGATAAGTTCCTTAATTTCTATAACATCTTGGGGATTGCGGACGAATGAAAGTGCGACCCAATCTACACCTTGGTCGAGACCAAAAATTAAATCTTCTTTGTCTTTATCAGTTAATGCCTTGATTGACAAGTAAACCCCAGGAAAGTTAACGCCTTTGTTATTAGAAAGTTTTCCAGCAACAGTAACGCAACAGTGCAAATCACCTTTATCCCGGTTGATTTCCTCGACTTGCATTTCTACTTTCCCATCATCAAGAAGAATTTTTGCACCTACTGGTACTTCTTCGGCTAATGATTCGTAAGTGACGCAGCTGATTTCTTCTGTTCCCACAACCGGACGATTTGTCAGAGTAAAGCGATCGCCTTTTTTTAAAATTACAGAACCATTGTCAAACTTACCTAAGCGGATTTTTGGTCCTTGTAGGTCTTGTAAAATAGCGACTGGCTGATTTAATTCAAAAGCTGTTTGCCTAATAAGGCGAATATTACGCTGATGGTCGGCATGAGAACCATGAGAAAAATTTAGTCGTAATGTTGTGGCTCCAGCCTCAATAATAGCTTTAAGCATTTGAGGAGAACTGGTAGCAGGACCAATAGTAGCGACGATTTTAGTGCGACGAAAAGAGTCTCTTAGTTGCATAAGGGCTGAATCTAGGGAGCTATCTTGGGAATCATCGTAAATGAAGAAGGCATCTGTTTTCAGTGACTACGGAATCAATCACCTTGATTAAAAGAAAAAGATTTGAAAATTACGTTTGTCAACTTACAAATACGCAATTGACAAGCGTAACAGTATCATACATAACAAAACTCACAGAATATATAATTTTTTGCTAATGGGTATATCTGGGTTCTTAACTTTGTAGCAAAATACTCCTTATGGAAGGGATCTGAATGTTGGTTCCTTGGAAACGTTCCCGTAAGGTATACCAGAATTTACCTCACTCCAGTTTTTATCTAAGTTCTCTTTAAATGTCTGGAATCACACTCTTGTTGTGTACCTCCAAATGCGAATATGTATATTAATCTTGGTTCATAAAACTTTATTGTTGACCGTTCTGTGTCGTATACTCGCAATATTTGATGAGTAAGGAGTTGAGAATGCTGACGTCGGAGGCACAGAAGCCACTGACAGTCCCACCAAAGGACTTTTTAGCGCCTCCGGGTGATTTGAATCCTACGTTGCTAATGTTTTTCGTAGCCGTAGGAATCATTGTGCTATCAGTTTGCGGTTACTGGCTTTGGAATTTCCCTGGTCCTGTATGTTTTCTGATGAATGTTATTGCTTTGCATATAGCAGGTACAGTGATTCATGATGCTTGTCACCAATCGGCGCATCGCGATCGCACAATTAATGCCTTGCTAGGGCATGGTAGTGCCTTGATGCTAGCATTTGCTTTTCCCGTATTTACAAGGGTGCATTTACAGCATCATGCCCATGTTAACGATCCAGAGAAAGACCCAGACCATTATGTTTCTACAGGTGGTCCTCTATGGCTAATTGCAGTTCGCTTTTTTTATCATGAGGTGTTTTTCTTTAAAAGGCGGCTCTGGCGTAAAAATGAGCTAATGGAGTGGTTCTTGAGCCGCTTATTCATAATCGTAATTGTACTTATTTCAATTCATTATCATTTTTTGGGTTACATACTTAATTTTTGGTTTGTCCCCTCCGGTGTAGTTGGTTTAGCCCTAGGATTATTTTTTGACTACCTACCACATCGTCCATTTGAAGAACGCGATCGCTGGAAAAATGCTCGTGTTTACGCTAATCCCATTCTAAATGTTTTAATTCTTGGTCAAAACTATCATTTGGTTCACCATCTCTGGCCCTCAATACCATGGTATAAGTATCAATCGGCTTATTACCTAATGAAGCCTTTGTTAGATTCTAAAGGCTCACACCAATCTTTAGGTCTATTGCAAAAAAAGGACTTTTTCGGGTTCTTGTATGACGTTTTCTTGGGTATTCGCTTTCATCACAAGAAGGATAGCTGAATACAACAAGATTACCTACCTTCCCCAGAAGGCAGACGGCAGTCCCAATGAAAAAATTTTCACTACCAGCGATGGCTGGTAGCAGAATATGCTTTTCCTACTGCCGACTGCCTACCTTAGTCAGAATTCCTGTAGGACAAGAGTTCAGATACTAACTAATGTAATTGTGAATATAAAAGTTAAATGGTAGTAGCTTAACTGATAACTGATAACTGATTATTACTTTTATACAGCCGTTTTAATTTGTTTAGGATTAAAAGTTATATCCTAAAAAAGCTAAAGTGCCTTCTGCATCCCCAGAATTCATAAACCCAACCCTATCTCTCCCACTTAAGAAAGGAGAAGAAGGAAGATATACCAGACTAGCTTATAATACGGCTATAACTCTCAAATTTTTGCAGAGAGACTTAATGCATGAATAATTTCGATTTTGCTATCAAAGTGTAACTTATTTAAAGATTCGGTAAAAAATACAAAACCCTTATAAGCTGTAACGTACTTGTAAATTTTCGTAAACAAACCTTCTGCTGTAAAAATAACCAATGGCTCTTCACTTTTAGAAAGAATACTCATAAAATCTTCACATTTCACGCGAACACCAGTTCCTTTATCAGTGAAAACCTGTCCGCCAATAGCATTAGGTTGAGAAACAGTGTCATCACCATCTAGCTTCATATTTTCTTAAGTATTTTCCCTTGTTAACAGTGTGTATTCTACACTTGGGACTCTACTATTGACTGTGATGCTTGTAACGACTGTGGCAAAGACCAGTCAGGTCGTAAATTTGCTGCCCGACGTAGATAGATATGGGAAACTTGATTGGAGTTGGGTAAATAGGCGTGAACCAGTAATCTAATACAACGTTCTAAACTGTTGGGTACATACATCTGCTGTAGGTCTAACATAGAAACGCTGTCCCAGTCAGGACGAAAACGGGCGATCGCAGCAGGATAAATCGCATCTAAGTCTTTTGTTACCGAAAAAGTTACGCTAATCATGTTACTAGGATGCAATTTGTTGCGTTCCTCTAGCTGATCTAATAACTCTGTTACAGCTGTAGTAATAGCATCAACTGTATTTTCGGAAACGGTTGTAGCACCGCGAATTGCCTGCATTCGCCACTCCACGAATAATTCCTCCTTATAAATTAATTAATTATTTATTGATTTAGTTATTGATTGCCAGTCATTAAGAATAGCTTTTGGCTTTTGGCTAATAGCTCTTTCAATTAGCTTTTAGCTTTTAAGAATCTAAAATGCTATATATTATGTCGAAGTTAGCTTTGATAAATCATTCATCTAGGTCAGAGCTAATACCGGTTGAGCTTTCAAACTATGGTCGATATAACCACAAAGGTAAACCACTAGTAGAGATTTCAAATTCCAGAGATTCCAACTTAGAAAGTAAAATACTTTCTCCCCGAATTTTATTACCTGATAAAATTCGACTTAGTAAAGGCTTACGTTCTTCAAAGGTGTGGACAGTGGCTTTTTCTGGATCTAAATCAGCTAATTCTGCTGCCCAACGACGAGCATCTTCTTCTGTTCCTAACCTATCTACCACGCCTAATTCTAATGCTTGCTGTCCGGTAAAAATTCTACCATCAGCAAAACTTTTGACTGTTTCCTCATCTAAATTACGTCCTTCGGCTACAGTTTGCACAAACTGCTGATAACTTGTATCTATCAGTTCTTGCAATATATCTTGTTCGGCTTGGGTTAACTCGCGGTCGAAGGATAAAATATCTTTATAGGGACCGGATTTGATTACTTTAAAGGAGACACCTATTTTCTCTAGTAATCTCTCTAAATTATTTCCACGTAAAATTACACCTATACTTCCTGTAATTGTACCTGGATTTGCAACAATATATTCTGCCCCCATGCCAATATAAACACCACCAGAAGCAGAAATATTACCAAAACTGGCAATAATTTTCACCTTGTCACGCAAACGTTTGAGGGCACTATAAATTTCCTGAGAGTCACCTACAGTTCCACCAGGACTATCGATACGCAATAACAGTGCTGGAAACTTTTTTTCCTCTATAGTTTTCAAAGCTTCCAGTACTCGTTTGCGAGTACTACCAGCGATCGCGCCAGTTATCTCTATTCGTGCAATTTGCTTGCGAAATCTAGGCTTAAAGGGCCATACCATGAGCAGTCAAAAAATAATATAAACGATTTTAGATTGGTAACAGCCGTAAAATTAATTACCGAATTCATTACTGAGTTCGTCACTGCTATTATCTATGAAGAGCAACTATGCCCTTTTTGTCTATTCAGAATTTTAATTGAATTTTTGTTATTTTCCCGTTTTTTTTACAATTTAAATCTCCAAAAAAGTGTATTATGGTTAAATAGACTACACTTTGTTAGATATAAATGAATTTACAGCATTTTTAAACATTTTTTTTATTAAACTACTTTAGATATAAATAAATATCAAAG
>JBCCDM010000117.1:0-15660 GCA_039030795.1 Cyanobacteria bacterium P01_A01_bin.84 | reverse complement strand
ATACATCCTGACTTGTTTTACCATAGAGCTGTGGAAAACCATCTTCGTCCAATTCGCCTACCTCCTGGCCGCGATCGGCCACCAACCTATTGGCGATCGTAATCCTATTTTCCTTAAACGTCTCGAAGGTCTCGGAATCAGGTTGAGGAACGTAGACGCGGAGCGGCTTCTCGGAGAGTAACCCAACATTATCAATGTTTTGTTGGGTAACGCTCAAGCTCTACCCAACCTACAATTCCTCTTATCTGAACCGTATTGTTTTATAAGGCTTTGAGAGATGTGATGAGAAATCCAGGTTTCTTTGTCCTGTTATCCAAGAAATCTGTTGTCTGCCTCTGAGGAAGATATTAAGGTAATTATTTTTACAAATTAACTTCATTGTAATTTTAATTGCCAGAACGGGAATACTGATTATAGTCAATAAATAACCTAATTAATAAGTAATATTATTTAGTTAAAGTATTCTTGTTTTATGGATAACGAAAAACTATTTAGGAAAGAATCTTTAGAACGCTTATCCTCACCAGAACGTTTAGACCAACTGATGCAGGTAGTTAATCCCAGAGATTGGTTGCCGTTAGCGACTTTAGGCATTTTTATTGTTATGGGTGTGGTTTGGAGCATTTTAGGACGGATTCCCATGACGGAAAATGCACCGGGGGTGTTAATCCGACCAAAGCGGGTAGTACAGTTTCAGTCACCAATTTCTGGACAGTTACAGTCAGTTAATGTTAAACAAGGTGAATGTGTAGAAAAAAATCACCTACTCGCAACTATTGATCCTTCAGAATTAAAGCAACAGCTACAACAACAGCGTGCTAAACGCACAGAATTATTGGCACAAGCATCTAATACTGGAACAATACAACGTCAACGCAGCAAATTGGAAAAAGAGGCTTTAGTTTCTGAGCAGGAAAGCATACAACAACGGTTACAGACAGCGCAAAAACTTTCCCCTGTTATTAAAAATCAAGATTTAACAGCCCTTAGCCAACAACGTCAAACTCTAAAACAGAGATTACAGACTGCAAAAGCTTTAATTCCCGTTCTGAAAGACAAAGCATTTAATGCGATCGCTCAGCAAAGAGTTAGCATCCAACAACGTTTAAGAGATGCACAAGCTTTAATTCCCATCCAAAAAGAAAGATTAAAACAACGACAAAAGTTACTACAAGAAGGAGCTATCCCCAAAGATGTAATGTTACAAGTAGAACAAGAATACCGCCAAGCACAGCAACAAGTTGCTGTATTACAAGCAGAATTAAAACAACTAGATTTCAATGAAACACAAACACAACAGCAATATTTAGCCAACCTCAACAGCATTAGGGATATTCAAGTCCAACTGAAAGAGTTAAGGGTAAGAGAGACTCAGGCAGAACAAAGATATCTAGATAACCTTAATACCATTTCTCAATTACAAGCCCAATTACAAGCTATTAATAGTAAAGATAAACGTATCGAACAAGAAAACTTAGAAACGAACAATAGCAGAACCAATCAAATAAAAGAGGTTGAGCGTAATATTGCTCGATTAGAGCAAAAAGTAGTTGAGAATAGCAAAATTCTTAGTACCCAGGCTGGATGTATTTTAGAAATTACCGCGAGTAACGGACAAGTTGTCAATCCCGGTACGCAAATTGCTAGTATAGATACTCAGAGTGTGGGTGGAAAAATGGTAGCTGTTACTTATTTCCCAGTCAAAAATGGAAAGAAAGTTAAATCAGGAATGCAAATTCAAATTACTCCTGATACAGTCAAGAGAGAAAGATTTGGCGGTATTATTGGTAAAGTTATTTCAGTTTCTCCTTTCCCAATCACCCCTCAAGGAGCAGCCCTAGAATTAGGAAATACAGAATTAGTAAATAAGTTAACTGCTGGAGAACCTAGAATTGCAATTACAGCTGAATTAGAAACAGATGAATCTACTTTTAGTGGTTATCGTTGGTCATCTTCTAAGGGACCAAAATTACAAATTTCACCGGCTACTACTACTACAGTTCGCGTGCGAATAGAAGAAAGAGCACCGATAACTTTTGTATTGCCAATTCTTAGAGAATGGATGGGTGTTAGTTAGTTAGTTAATTAGTTAGTCAGTTAGTTAGTTAAGAATTATGATTTCTAAATTCTAAATTCTAAATTCTAAATTCTAAATTCTAAATTCTAAACCAATACGCTTGCCGTTAAGCCTCAAAAATATAAATAGTTCCCGGTTGGGTTGAGGTTATGAAACCTAACATTATCAAAGCCGAAAGTTGGGTAATGCTCAAGTTCTAAGCAAACTACAATACTCTTAACGGCAACTGTATTGAATTATAAACTTTAAATTCTAACTACTAACGGGAGCAAATATAAATTTTATCGTAAGTATTAATATACCAATGACTAAAACTGATATCAAATCTAAAGATAAAGATAAAGATAAAAATGTATCTAGAAATTTTAAGCGAGCCAAAACCCCTACACTTTTGCAAATGGAAGCTGTAGAATGTGGTGCTGCTGCTTTAGGAATTATTCTGAGTTACTACAGTCTTATAGTACCTCTTCCTGAATTACGTCAAGAATGTGGTGTATCTCGAGATGGTAGTAAAGCTTCTAATGTTCTTAAAGCTGCCAGACGTTATGGAATGACGGCTAAAGGTTATAAAAAACAACTTGAAAGCTTGCAAGAAATCAAACCCCCTTATATTGTTTTTTGGAACTTTAATCATTTCCTGGTTGTTGAGGGTATTTTTAAAGATAAAGTTTATTTAAATGACCCAGCGACCGGACCTCGTACAGTATCGCTAGAAGAATTTGATGAAGCTTACACTGGTGTTGTTTTAGTTTTAGAACCAGGTGAAGAATTCAAAAAAGGAGGTAGTAAACCCAGTTTAGTTTTAGCATTAATAGATAGATTAAAAGGTTCTTTAGCTGCTATTCTCTACTGTATTTTAGCTGGATTTTTATTAGTAATTCCAGGATTAGTTCTACCTGTATTTTATCAGATATTTGTAGATAATATATTAGTAGAACAAAGAATTGAGTGGTTGCGTCCGCTGCTTTGGGCTATGGGAATTACGGTTTTTTTACAGGTGGCTTTAACTTTTTTACAAAAACGTTATTTACGACAACTAAAAATTAAATTAGCCATTAGTATGTCAAGTCGCTTTTTATGGCATATTCTACGTTTACCAGCCAGTTTTTATGCCCAAAGATTTGCCGGTGAAATTAGCGATCGCGTCCAGATAAATGATGATGTTTCTGATGTACTTTCTGGTCAATTAGCGACTACTGCTATCGATACAATTATGCTAATTTTTTATGCCGTTGTTATGTTCACCTATGATTGGGTGTTGACCACGATTGGTATCTTCTTTGCTTTGATAAATATTGTTACTCTACAAATGGTATCTCGTCAGCGTGTAGATGCCAATGTAAAATTAGCTCAAGATATGGGTAAAGCTTCCGGAACAGCAATTTCTGGATTACAAAGTATGGAAACTCTGAAAGCAGGAGCTTTAGAATCAGATTTCTTTGCTCGTTGGGCTGGATATTATGCTAAGGGAATCAACTCACAACAGGAACTAGGACTTAGTAATAACACTTTAGGAGTTTTACCACCACTTTTAAATTCTTTAACATCCATGTTGGTCTTAATTGTCGGTGGTCTGCGGATCATGAATGGTTATATGAGTATCGGGATGCTTATAGCTTTTAGTAGTTTAATGGAGAACTTTCAAAGACCAGTTACAAATTTAGTCAATTTTGCTAGTAAATTACAAGAATTAGACGGAGATATTAATCGTCTGGATGATGTTTTAAGTAACCCAACTGACCCCCAGTTAGAGAAGAGTCATCAGCAAGAATCAAAACAAATCTCATCATCAGGTACAGGGATAACTTGTCGTCTCCAAGGTCATGTAGAATTGAAAAATATCACCTTTGGTTACAGTCGTGTGGAAGCACCTTTAATTGAAAACTTTAACCTGACTCTTAAACCTGGAGAAAGAGTTGCTTTAGTTGGTGGTAGTGGTTCTGGTAAATCTACTGTGTCAAAATTAATTACTGGTCTTTATCAAACCTGGGAAGGAGAAATATTATTTGATTGTAAATCTAGAGCAGAAATTCCTCGCTCAGTCCTCACTAATTCCCTTGCTGTTGTAGAACAAGATATCTTACTCTTTGCTGGAACAGTACGCGATAATCTCACTTTATGGGATTCAACCATACCAGATGCTCAATTAGTTCAAGCCTGCATGGATGCTGCAATTCACGATATAGTTATGGCACTTCCGGGGGGATATAACGGTCAATTAATGGAGGGAGCAGCAAACTTAAGTGGTGGTCAGCGTCAACGTTTAGAAATTGCTCGTGCTTTAGTAAATAATCCTTCTATTCTAGCCATGGATGAAGCAACTAGCGCACTAGATACCGAATCAGAAAAAATTATTGACCAAAATATTCGTCGTAGAGGATGTACGTGTATTATTGTTGCTCACCGTTTAAGTACTATTAGAGATTGCGATGAAATCATTGTCATGGATAAAGGAAAGATAGTCCAACGCGGTACCCATGAAGAATTATGGGCAATGGAAGGTTACTATGCTCGTCTGATTCGTTCCGAAGGACAAGCGATCGCTGCTTAGAAACAACAATTAATCTTGCAGATACGAACTTGCACATACCCATTTCACTAAGATTATATCAAGTCCAAAAAAGTATGATACGTATAGTAGGGGCACAAAGCTTGTGCCTTTCGCAATTTATATAGATACGAAACTCTCCTCAAATATTAAACTGAAGTTCCCCCGGAGCATATGTACTAAAGAGGGGTCAAAGCTTTAACCGATAAGGGTTTGCTAATTTTATCTTTAAAATACCGTACCCATGTATTTTAAGATTTTCTTAATCTTTTATGCAAATAAATATGAGAAAATTGTACTCATGTATATTGAATGTGCGTCAATATCACAAAAAGCTATAGATTTACTTAGTACTCACCTCAATTGTACCCAGTAAGTCCAGGCTCAAAATTTCTGTAAGCCTTGCTATACATACGTTTCATTTTTTGTCAAAGGGGAACTTCAGATTAAAATTTTGTAAACTATAAAAAAATATTTTTAATAGACATCTGCGACAAATGAAATATGTGCTAACCATAACCCTTATAGAAACGTTAGATTTAACCTCTTTACATCCTTTTCCCACAGATATCAATCCGAAATTGGGCTAAAAAATTCTTGTTTGTAGTTTATCATCAGCTTGTTATTCCTTCAGATATTTTTGAATGAGAGTATAATTGTTTACTAAATACATTACGAATAAATCATGATATTAGGTCTTGAGCAAAACCACAAAATTCAATTTAGAGAGACATTCTCAACTGGAATTGCTAGAAAAATGTTGAGTCCAAGTGACCTGCAAATGAAAGTAATGCTCGATTATATGCGAATGGTAGAGGAATGCTCTTCGACCAAAGATAAACAAGATAAACAGGACATCCAGGAAGAAAAGGAGAAACTCAAAACAGGTGATACCTTTGGAATAGCTAGTATACATCAGACCAAAGAGTTTGAATGGTTGACCCATAACATAGAAGCCTTTGTACTTGAATACCTAGAAGCTAGCAAAATTGAATACGATAGACTGTCACTATTTCACCAAAAATCGTGGCCCATCATTACAAAAAATGGGGGACGGGTCAATGACCACAATCATCCCAACGCAACCCTGAGCGCAGTTTTTTACCTGCAAACAGAACCTGAATCTGGTGGGGAATTAATTTTTCACAATCCTGCTGAACCTCTCATACCTGGTAATATCTATGACAAATCACCTGAATTACCTTCAACCCATTTATATGGATTAAAACCAAAACCCAAGCTCCTAGTCCTATTCCCTTCTAAACTTACTCATCATGTTGAAAAGTATCGGGGTGAAATAAGTCGTTGGAGTATCTCTTATGATATCTCTATTACTGCAAATCATTCCCTCGGCTCTGGTAAAACTGAAAATATGGTAGTTCATCCATCACTTTGGAGAGAGTTTCGAGCTACTAAAGACGTTTCTACAGAAACAGCAAAAAAAATCTTCATTACTCAAAATCAAGCTATACCTGTTCAAGACAATATACCCAAATTCTCAGCCTCGGATTACGAACAGTTCGAGACAGATGGTTTCTTAGTTAAAGAAAGAGCGATCGCACCAACTGTGTGTCAAGCTGTTTTTGGTCAAATCCTAGAAAGTTGGAAACAGGGAGTATTTGACTACATACATCGGACGAATATGAGAATTCATACTCCCCTGAAGTTCTCCGAGACAACTACTTGGGTAATGAAAGCCATACTAAAGGAATATTTACCCATTCTAAATAGCTTTCTCCCAGAACATAAGATGCGCTATTTAGCTGAATTTAGCTCTATATGTGTATTTCCTGGGGCTAAACCGCAAAAACTTCATCCAGATCAACATCATCAGCATCGAAAACTCGTAACCATTTTTGTTAATTTATTAGAAGTAGGGGAGCAGTGCGGACCCCTAATAGTTGTTCCCCATAGTCACAAACTTGAGAAAACACCTGTAAAAAATAGGGAAAAACAGGTTATTAATAAACCTTCACAAAAAATGATATTACCCCCTGGTTCTAGTATATTAATGGATAGTCGTCTTGTTCATGCAGGAGGGGAAAATACCACAGCTAATAGCATTCGTCCGGTCTTCTATTTCTCGTTTGGTGAAATTGATATTGATGGTCCTACATATAGTCTTCTTCCTGAGTATCGTCAAAAATACACCTTAGATGATTTTATAGATAATACGAGTTTAAAAACCGAGAGTCTTTTAGCTGTAAAATAAAAATCGAGTAACAACTGAGTAACTGCAATCAAAAAAGCGAGAAACAATATTTTCCCGCTTTTTGATGATTCAAATTTGTACTTGATATGAGAATATTCACAGATATTGGAACAAAATCAGCTATAGTAACAGCCAGAGAAGGTGAGGACGTTTTTCTTTTTCCCTTTTTCTTTTTGAGTAAGCATAATGTCCTGTCCCTATATATCTACGACTATACCTGTAATACAGCCGTTTTCATTTGGGTCAGATACAATTCATGTCGCTATAAGGCAGAGGGCAGAAGGCAGAAAAAAATGTACCTCATTTACTTGCAATCTGCTGTATATTTAATAGCTATTAAATTGAGCTTCTTCGTCAAAAAGACCTTTACTGAATAATATATTAAGATAATAAAGCGTATTGGCTTTTGCTACACCAAGTTTATTCAATAACAAAACTATTTCTTTTGTCGTCTTATCTCCTTTCTGAATTATCTCTCCTAGATCCTTCAAATAGGGTTGATTCCTAAACTTGCTCGTTAGATATCTTGTGGAAACTTGAAAACCATCAGATAGACTCTCATACTTCAGGTCGTGGCGAAATCTAATTACATCATTATACCTAACAGTGGTAGGCATATGCTTTTCTATCATTCCCTCTAATAAACTTTTTAAGTCATTTGCATTACAAAAAGTTCCCTCATCGTAAATAATATAGCCATCTTTCCAACGCTCATTTGCCGGACAAGGACTAATTAGCTTCACACTACGATCCACCATACTAAATAAAAATCCACTTACGCAAGCAATGGTTGTTTGAGGTGAATCCTCGATAGATTCAGGATGTTTCTCTGCCTTTCTTTGCTTGCGATCGCGCGAGCGTCCAGCATCAGCTTTAAATCCCATTGCTTCTGGATTTTGAAGTACTAAATCAACTTGAGCTAGTTCTTCAGCAGTGAAATTCTCATGAACTTGGTTAAAAATCTTTAAGGAAATAATCGAAAAACGATTCAGTTCGCAGCCTTTTTCCTGTGAAAGTTTTAGTAAAGCTCGAGTCCGCTCAATATCTTTCAATGGTTGAGCTGTGGTAGTTTGTGGAAAAATACCTAAAGTTTCGTAAAAAGTATTACAAAACTCTTCATAGTTTGGATTATCTAATGGATCCGTTGCCCAATAGCAAAAACCTTTGCCAGCAGTTTCTGTACCAAGTATATCTTTTGTCACCTCGAGTACTTCATGCCATAACTGAGCATTCTGGTCGTTGTAAGTAAAAATATCACCTAGACGAGGAGCAGAAACACCACAAAACCAGCATCCAACCGAACATCCCTTACTCAATTCAAAAGATGTAGGAGCATGAACAATATCATCATAAATAGACTTTTTAAGTTGACCTAAAGTACGAGCAATTTGTCTTTGTCGCCATAGTTTGTAATTATAATTATTTGTAGAAAATAAAGACTGATCAAATTGCTCTTTTCGTTGAGTTTTAATATAAAAGTTACTGAAAATCTCTAAATTACTTAAATTCGATGCTTTTTTACTATCTGTTTGAGTATATTTTTCATCCCAGATAGGTCTTATTTCCTCCGGATCTACTTGTAATTTATAGCGTTGACAAGCATCATGTGGATTTAGAAATAACTGTTCTCTAAATTCATTATCAGCATTATATCTCTCATAGAAACGCTTAATATGAATTAGATTACTTTTTAATTTCGTATCCTTTAATAAAGATGCAAAATGATTCGATAAATCTTGTTCCTTAACCTCATCATATATAGATACTTCTTTTGTAGGTAAGTCGATTTTTTGATTCATTTTGCTATATATTCAGTCAAATTAATTACGATTCTCTAACATATTAACTCAGTAAAATTACTAGGCTAATATTTATGCAACTAGATCACCAGAAATGAGGATATTATAAAATGTTCAGTAAAAAATATATTAATTTTTACCAAATCTAATCTATCTGAGTTCGATAAGCTTTGAAAACTAAAAAGCTTGCTCATGCTCAGCACATTTTATAATGAATAGTATTTTCTAAAAATGTTTGAGCTTATTAAAAATAAAATCAATAACTTATCAATTTGATAATTATTGACTTTATTCTCAAAATTTACTTAGAATACAAGTACCAAAAGTCCTTTAAAATTAATGACTTTGGTACTTATAATTCCTAGAATTTACGTTAAAAATTTATTACTAGTCAGTAACAAAATACCAACCTTTTTTCTTTTTGCCAAAGATTGCTCCTCCTCCAGCGACAGCCTCTAAAGCTTCATCAGATAACTCTTCGGAACTATCCACATTAGGCTTATTAGGAATTACAAAATAAACCTGGTTTGGTGTCTCCTCAAGAATAGTAACCTTAATACCATCAGGAACTTCTTGTCCAGTTTCTCTTTGAATAACAGCCTTGGGATTACTCATCAACTCTTTCTTAAAGTTTTCGTCTTGCCAAGCTTTGGTAATTAAGGAAGCTGCAAATTCTTCTCTATTTTGTTCAGCCATTGTTACTTTTTCCTTCAGTATTGTTTGTTGTATGTGTTACATCAACTGTTTAATACTAGTAACCTTTAAGTGCTTATGACAGTGTGGTTTATACTGAATTTTAATAAAGGCTACATATAAATACTTGTTACTCAGCGTCACTAGTGTTTTTACGTAGATTAGTTTTAAGTAATAAAACGTAATATGAAAATGTATTTTTTACAAAGTCATTTCAACATACAAATAAAACCCCTTTCAGAAAAAAGAGGCTCAAATAGACTATTAGTGATTACAAAATCAAAAATTCTTATTGCGATCGCAATCTAGTATTAGAAAATATGAACTGAGCATAAATATACTATGGATTTATGGAGTAAAGGGACTACATTCGCTAACGTAATTACGTAGATTTTGCCCTAACCCTATTCTAAATACACCTCAGTGTAATCTCTCTCAGGTAAATTAAGTCTCAACTATGGACTTATCAAAAACAATCCGACACTTTTGTGTAAATATCTAAAATGTCACCTTGTGATTCATTTGCAGCTAGCTCTTCTAAAGTCATCCTAGAGAGAGTAACCAGCATCATATCAAGGTTAATACTATTCTTATGTGTACTTTCAAAAGACTTAAGATTTTTCGCAGCATTAACAACTAGCGATCGCAGAATTCTAAAGCTATTATCTGAAAGACCACCCTGGTAATTTTCTAATCTACCTCCCCTCCGATAGTCAGGAAATGACTCTAAACCCATAAAGTTTAAAAACCAATCATCCCGATAGTATCCCGCAGCCGAAGTAATTCCCCTATAATCAGCTATAAACTCATCTAGTAAGTTATTATGCATAGAGCCAAAAACACGCTTAGTAAAATAATGAGTGCATTCATGCTCTAAACGAATAGTAAGTGATATTTTTTGCCATTGAGCATCCGTTAATCCCACATGAGCAGCTGATACATTGCTGTAATTACCCTGACTTAAAATAATAAATCTATCCTGATATAATTCTTTTTGAGGAATAATCCTTTTAAATTCAGCACTCCAATCAGCTTCTGCGGATTCAGGATGATTATTTTGCCATTGTTGACGATATTGACGAATTCTATCCCAATTATTATAACCACCGACCATACAAGCTCCCATAGAAGCAGCAACTTCTTTGGGTTCGTTACGCATGGTTATTGCTTGCACTAGTGAGACAAAATCGGCTCTGTTGCCTGCAATAATTACAGGTATAGCCCCAGCCAAACTTTGATAGATAGTTAACTCTAGTTTTTCTGGTTCCTTTAATTGCAAACCAGTTAATTGTGCTGTATCATTCACCAACTTTCCTTTCCGGGTAGCTGCTTTATAAATCTCTGTTTGACTTATTCCTTCCTGAATGGGAAAACGCAACTGTACAAGCTTACTGCGTAAAGTGGGGAATACACCTATTTCTTGCCCTTGGATAACATAATTTTCCCAAGTATCAACATGAGCTTCTGATGAAAGTGGTAATTTCAAAGAACAATGTAAACGAGAATGATCGAAAACATTTTCGTTGTAAATCAGTAACTCTTCAATCTCCGTAGCATTAGCACCATAACTAGTAAGAACATTAGCTCGATATTCTCTTGATTTCATAATTAACTAAACCTTGATTTTTCAATTGCTGTGACACCTAGGTTCAATTTCTAGATTTATTCAGCAAGCCCTAATTAGAGATTTATTCAGTCCTCTTTTAGAGGACTTTGTTTATAAGGCTGGGACTTTCAGTCCTAGTAGTTTGCCAAGCGAACTTTGCGGGTTATTTGTGAAAAGAAAAAGTTTCTTCTCCCCCTGTTCCCAACCGCTTCCTCTCTCTTGGTGCGCATTCCCTAGCGCTTTGAAAAAGTGCTTTCATTGTGGTCAACTCCGGTAGGGAGAGGCTAACACCCTTGCGCAGCTTCCCTTTTAGGGAAAGGGGGTTTCCCCCATGTACAACTTTTGTAAGAAGCGCTTTCTTCGCACCGCTGCTTCCCCTGCCTGCCCTTACCCGGCAATTTTGGCTTTCACGAGTACTAGACTAGACAGTCGGGAATTGAGTATTATTTAGTGAAACGACTTTCTTGGTGCAAGATGTGGGTCAAATAAAATGCAAAGGTAGGGTGCTATTAACGTAGCGTAACGCACCATTTTAAAATAAACCAAAATTGTAAGTTATTAAATTTGTAATCCTTAGTATATTCTTTCTGGTGCAATATGTGTTACACCTCTTTCGAGAGGTTTAAACTACAAACGAAATCATTATAATGAATTGCCCTTAAGCCATCTGTCTAGCCATCAGACTAGCAAATAACCCTTCCTCCTGGGTTAACTCATCAAAACTTCCCCATTGTACAACTCTACCCGCTTCAATCACATAAATGCGGTCTGCATTGCGAATAGTACTCAAACGGTGAGCAATCACTATCCGGGTTACACTCAACTGTTCTAAACTTTCACTTACAATAGCTTGAGTGCGATTATCTAAAGCAGATGTCGCCTCATCAAAAATCAAAATTTTTGGTTTCAACACCAACGAACGAGCAATTAATAACCTCTGACGCTGCCCTCCAGAAAGATTAGTACCACCCTCAGAAATTACCGTGTGCATCCCCATTGGCATAGATTCCACATCTTCGGCAAAACCTGCCATACGCGCTGCTTCCCAGGCTTCATCAATGCTAACTAAAGCACCACCAGATATATTTTCAAATATCGAGCCAGCATTGATCCGACCATTTTGTAGTACCACCCCCATCTGACGACGTACTGCTGATATATCTAACCCCGATAAATCTTGACCATCATAGTAAAGCGTTCCCACCTCTGGTGTGTCAAATCCCAACAATAACCGGATAGTCGTAGATTTACCACTACCGCTAGGTCCAACAAAAGCAATAAATTCTCCAGGTTCTGCCTTAATACTCACATCATCTAAAATTAGTGGACCATCTTCTCGATAGCGAAAACTTACGTGTTCTATTTCAATTTTGCCACTCAACTTTCCTGGGTCTGCTTTGTTCAAATCAACTTCAGGTTTAGCCTGAAGAATTGGCTGAGCGCGCTCCCATAAAATTGCTACCTCTAAAACACTGACTATAGTATTACTTAACTGTGTCGCCCCATTAATAAACGTTATAAAAGCAATATTGAAAGCAAGAAAAGTCCCAGCACTTAACACAGCTTCCCCTGCTGAATTTGGCGAGTTTTTTGGTGTCATTAAGTTAACTGCCATAGCAAAAATTACCATAGATGAAAGAGTTGGTATCATCACATTAAATACTGCCAACAAATCTTCTATTAATTGGTTACTAAATAGAAGTTTCATCTGCTGACGATATTTATTTGCCCAGTAAGCAAAAGCGCGATTTTCTGCACCTGCAATTCTTAGTTTAGAAACACCTCCAATCAGTTGTACCATTAGACCAGAGATGTTTCCCTGTACTTCTTCAAGGGGACGAGTTCTACGACGCGTTAACACACCGGAGATGGCAGTGACTATGATAATTAGTATTGCTATAGCTAAAGCAACTAAACCTAAGCGGGAATTATAATAAAACAACAAAGCTAAATTCAGTAATGAAAAAAAGCTAGTAAAGATGCTTTGTAAAGTTGCACCACTCAGATGCTGACGTATTTTAAAAATAGCTGAAGCTCTTGACTGTAAATCACCAATAGAATAAGAACGAAAAAAAGACATCGGTAGAGTCAATAATCTATCCCAAACCGCAGCTTGGGTAGTCGCATCCGTACTACTTTCTAACCTTAAAGAAGCAAAACTTTGAGTCAACTGAAAAATAGCAATACCAAAACTAGCTGCAAATAAACCCAAACCAATTTGTAGTAATAATCCTCGGTCAGCATCGGGAATTGCTTTGTCTATAATAATTCCTGTAGCTTGAGGAGTTACCATACCCAATAAACTGCCTGCAATTCCTGCTAAAAAAACCATAATTAAATCTTTGCTTCGACCCCTAATTGCAAATTTAATTACATCTAGAGCTTTTAATGCTTTATCGGGTAAAGACCGATATAACATATAAGCCACAGGTTCTAATTCATTCTTTCTCAGAAATTCCTTTGCAGGGATTCGTTTGCGATTTCTTGGGTCAAATATTTCATAATTAGTACTTCCCAAAGGTATTAAGGCTACAGGACGTGTTTCCTCACCAACATAACCCACAAGAGGACCAGCATCTTTTTTCCACCAATCCGGAGTAAGGATAACCCGACGCATACGAATACGAGAAGCCCTTGCTATAGCTTCAATAGGCTCTTGGACGCGGTTAAGGTCTTCTGAACTCGCTGGTGGTCGAATTGTAATTCCTAAAGCTCTTCCTACTGCACCAGTAGCCATTAATAGGTCGCTGTCTTCTTCAACAAAGCTTTGATTTTGAGGTTTAATGATAGAAGCGAGTTCACCTAGTGCCCCAACAGTAACTTGATGATTCAGTTTTTCTCTAGCTTGAAATCTAGCAAGTTTTTCTTCATACTCATCTTGTTCTAATTGGTAAAGATAACGCAGAAAATCTCTGTACAAGTGTCCTAATTTTTCTGAGACTCTCTCCCAAGTATGTAAAACTGAAGCATCATCCCAAGTGTATGCAACCGAAGTATCAAAAATTGTGGAAGCATTAACAACACTAGGGAAAATAGAAAATTTCTCAATCCAGTTTTCTGCTAGTTGAATAAATTCTTGTCCAACAGCTTTTGGTATTAATTTGGTCGGGTCGTTATTTCTTAATTCTTCAAATTCAGCTTGAGTAATTTGACTTAAAGATACTTCTTCTAAAGGAACTGCTAGAATACCGTAATTTTTCGGATGGTCATCATTATCATTTGATGTAACGATCGATTTAACCTTACTAGAATCGATGGCAAATAATGCCTCTCCAACAGTCGAACTAAATAGGTAACGACGTTCGCTGACTGGTGTTCCATCTTCTATTAGAACTGCAAACAGCGCTACAGTCCCTGACTCAATTACCCAAACAATAGAAGAGTCATTTAATAATAACGGTTTATTAGCTTTAAAATCAAATTTAGTTTTGGGTATGTTCTTATTATTGTTCATTTTTACGGATTAAAGTTATGAATACAGTATTAGTTGATTCAAAAATACTCGGGCAACAAACCATTAGTTCTGAATTAGTTGATTCTAAATTAGCTAATCCTAAATTAATTAATTCCGAAGCTGTAGAATTATTATCGCGTCTAACGAAAAGGAAACTTCATCATACCCAAATAACTCCCGAACTGATTTTTTTGGCATCCTTAGTTACTATGACTCTTGGGGTAATGTTTGCTGATGGAGTGGTAACAGAATCGGAAACAGAGTTATTAGAAAAAACCATTGAACAGTTAACTTTCGCAAAAGGTGATGTAACTGTATTAGTTCAACAATTAATTGATGGCAACAGAGAAAACCCAGTATATCAAAATCCATCAGAATGGTTGAAGCTAACAGCAAGTCTATCAGAAGAAGAAAGAACTTTGTTAATGAGCTTTGCTTACGAAATGTCAGCAGTAGATGGGGAAATCGCTATTAGTGAGAAGGAATATTTAAGAGCAGCAGCAAATGCTTTGAAGGTTCCACCTCAGTGTATAGAAGTATTAGAGGCTTGGTATAGCGGTCAAGAAGTTCAAGAATCTGCTTGGAATGATTTACAAAATTTAATTAATCCGCAAAATTTTAGTCATTTAAATTTACGCTTTATCAGCTTAGATACTGTAGATTTACTATCTCGTCTAACCGAAAGACAGTTTATTAAAACTGATATCAACGATACCTTAATTTTCTTATCGGTGTTGCTGATAATTACTTGGGGTGTTATTGAAGCTGATGGTATGCAACAGGAAGAAGAAAAGAAATTATTAGCAAAAACAATTAAGCATCTAATTCCTCCTCAAAGTAGTCAGATACGTTCAATTATGGAAACCCTACTCAATAAATTGCCACAAACTGGTATTTATAAATATCCTCAAGAATGGTTAAAGCTTGCGACATCTTTATCTGAACCAGAGAAAATATTAATGATGAGTTTTTGTTATGAAATGTCAGCAGTAGATGGAGAAATTTCTATTGAGGAAAAGAAGTATTTGCAAGAAATTGGAAAATTATTAGATATTGAATTTAAATATACAGTAATTTTAGAAAGTGGTTTTGGTGGTGATGGAATTGATGATACAAAGACTTTTAATGAATTAAAATCATTTATTCACCCTGATAAATTTCAAGAAATGGATGAAGTTTTTGTGGAAGCAGCTAGATATATTATTGATAGTTTAGAAGTTTTAAGCTTTTGACTATTATTTAATAGATATCTCTGATGAAAAAGCCCGCCT
>JBCCDM010000116.1:0-15755 GCA_039030795.1 Cyanobacteria bacterium P01_A01_bin.84 | reverse complement strand
CCACCAGCAATAGTTCATTTTGGTCTAGATGGAGGCTATATTCAGTAATACTGAAAACGGTAAAAGCTCTAAAATACAAGCCTGGCAGCTTACTATCTTATTTTTGCTCTTTTGCTGTCTTGATGATGGGGTACACTTTAAGATATTAATCCTTATATAGAACCCGACCTCACTAGTGCCAATCTTGAAGGTATAGACCTTTTTGAATTCAATTTAAGTAATGGCAGCCTGATACATGGCAATTTTGGAAGTGCAAATCTTCGCAACACAGACTTGAGTAATGCTCATCTAGAACATGCTGATCTTACAGGTGCAGATCTCAGAAATGCAGATCTTAGAAATGCTCACCTTGAAGAGGCTAAATTAGGCAGTACAGATCTTAGTAATGCAGATCTTAATGGTGCCAATCTCAATGGTGCTGATCTTGGAAACGCAGATCTTAGCAACGCCAATCTCAATGGTGCAGACTTTATTGGTGCTAATTTTTTAAGTGCAGACTTTATTGGTGCTAGTCTTGTAAATGCCGATTTTACTAAAACTCAAATTAATAGTGCCGACTTTAGTAATGCGAAACTAATAGGTGTTAAACTCACAGGTCTTAGACTCACTAGTGTTAAATTAACAAATGCTGATCTTGAAGATGCTGATCTCAGCAATACAGATCTTCGAGATTGCGATCTTTCTTGTGCCGACCTACGAAATGCAAACCTCAGTATGGTTCAAGCTTTAGGAACTAACTTTAGTGGTGCTACTCTAAATGGAGCTTGCATTGAGGACTGGAATATCAATAGTGAAACTAACCTAGAGAATATAACTTGCCACTATATCTACTTAAAGAACCGTCAACAAGAACGCCGTCCCTCCGACCCTAATAGAAACTTTGAACCTGGAGAGTTTGCCAAGCTAGTACAAAAGTCTGTAGAAACAGTAGACTTAATATTCAGCAATGGGATTGATTGGAAAGCATTCCTATCCTCATATGAAGAAGTACAAGTTGAGTATGGCGAGCAAAATGTATCCATCCAAGCTATTGAGAAGAAGAGTGATGGTGCATTTGTAATACGCTTAAATGTGCCTCCTGATGCAAATAAAGCTGAGATAGAGAGTAAGGCAATACAGTCATATGAGACTAGGTTAAAGGTACTAGAAACTCAGTATCGTGAAAAGTTAAAGGCTAAAGACGATCAAATAGCTATTCATCGCCAGCACAATACGGATTTACTTGATATTATCAAGCTAAAAGCTAGTCAACCTCTTACAGCAAATCATTTTCATGTTTCTGTGGGTAGTGTTGATAATAAAGGAACACAAACAAATATATCTGGAAAGATTGGAGGCAACTAAAGTCAGTGATAAAAAGCTATTCAATCATCCTTAGAATACTTAATGTTTTTCCCCAGCACAAGTTATAAAGAATATAGAGAAAAGATTGATAAAATACATAAAGAGATACTGTCCTTACATGAAAAACTTGACTCTTTATTTATGAAGGTTGACAGACTTGAAGGATCAATTTATAGAGCCTATTCTGATAGCCGTGATTATAGTATCAGTGAATTTAAAGACCGAATTGATTATCTTGAAGAAAGAATTAACAAGAATATTTATCAAAACCAAGAATTAATAGAAAGAGTCCTTAAGAGTATTAAAAGTAACTAAGTAATTATTAAAGATAATCAATTGAACATAGATGATATTAAAGCAATTATTCTTTCTCAAGGAGCTAAGATCGAGGATATGAGTGAACAAATTAATAATCATTATTATGGTTCTGTAAGCAATGTTGGGAATCAAGGCGAACAAGTCAACGTAGCTGGAGAAGTTAAAGGAAATCAAATAAAAACTCAATATAATTCACCACAGGAAAAGACTCTTGCTGAAGCAGCAGCAGAGATCCAAAAGCTACTTAAACAGCTAGAACAAGATAATCCTAATCCTACTGAAGCTCAACAGATAGAACACCTTAACGATGAAACTACACCTAAGTTCAAACGTAAAGCCTTTGCTGCATTAAAAGCTGCTGGTGATACTGCTATTGATGAGTTCTTGGATAATTCCTATGTAAAAGTTGGTAAGGCAGCAATTATGGGTTGGATGGAAGCATAGCTTAATCTTAAACAATCGCAACATTAATTTTCTAAGGCTTAAGTAAAACTTGAACAGCATCGAGATTACCATTGTTTGAAGCTGGTTTTAATTCAAGAATTTTAGCAATGAGGTTGTAAATATGAATACTTTCAAAAGGTTCTACTGTTAAACCTTTTTTGAAAGCTGGTCCACTGGCCACAAAGATTCCATGCATTGAAGAGAGCTTATTATCATAACCATGACTTCCTCTTATAAATTGGGATTTTAAAGAATTAATCAAACCATGACTTGAAATTGACCATCCCTCATTTGCGATGCCAATTATAGGAGTTATACGACGATGATTTTGAAAGTGAAGCCGTTCAGGAATATCTTCTTTATAATAAACATTTAGTTGAGGATGAGCATTTACCAGGGCATTGTAAACTTTTTCTTTTTCACCATCAAGAGGGCGTAAAGCAAGCACGGGAGACCAATCAACGATTTCTACCGTGTTTAAATCAATATAATCATCTAAGAAAATAACTCGCTCTGGACTAATAGTTGTCATTCCATGATCTGAAGTGACAATGATATTAACTTTTTCTAGGATTTCTCTTTGCTTGAGAGCTTCCAAAAGCCAACCAAGTGTCATATCTACTTTACTAATTGCATCCCTTACTTCTTTTGAATTTGGACTATACTTATGACCTTGGCTATCTGGCTCTTCAAAATATAAAGCTATAAATGTGGGACGTTTTTCTGTAGGAAGTTCAAGCCAATCTAAAACCTTTTGTACTCGTTTGTTATACGCAAGCTTTCCATTATATTTTTCCCAATAGGTAGGACGAACATCGTTAACTGGAGCTTCTGAACCTGGCCAGAAAAGAGTTGCACTGATTTGTCCTTGTTTCTCTGCTGTCACCCATATAGGTTCACCACCCCACCAGCGACTATCTTCCACAGAGTTACGATCTCCTAAACTGAAAGTGGAATCAAATTGTGGATCGTACATTTTGTTGGCAATTATCCCATGATTTTCTGGATAAAGTCCTGTAACGATTGTATAGTGATTAGGAAAGGTCGTAGTCGGGAAAGCTGGAATCAATGCTTCAGCTTTAACTCCATTGGCAATCAAACTATCTATATTAGGTGTATTTACTTTTTCAAAATAGTCCCATCGAAATCCATCAAGGGAAATTAAGATGACAGAAGATTCTAGGCTAGTATTTTTTTGGATGATTCGACTCTCGTGAGTGGAACAAGCCCAAAATAAAAGTACGATACTTATTAGGATAAAATGGAAATAGCGACGAAAAAACATTTTTATTTCAGAAAGCATTAGTTAGATGATGTATCAATCATGAATAATTCATAAAAAATAATCTTTTTTACAATTAGCGTAATTTCAAAACTTTAATCAAATAAATAATAATCTAAAATGCTGAAAAGAAAACTAGTTTCAATTCACGATTCTATTGGTTTTTCATTTCGAGCCATCAGAGCGCAAAGAGATTACATAGAATATTTGATTAAATACGAACAAGAAAATTTATTAGTAATAATATTAGCTCATCCAGTGTTCAGAGAAATAGCAGAAGAAACTTTTGCTAGAGCTGGTGCTATTGTTAAATTTGAGAGCTATGAAGATGGAATTATAGATAGCCAAACTATAGCCAGAATAGCTACCAAATATAGCCTGGAAGAATCTGATATTATCAATGAGACTGAATCTATTTTAAAGCTGCAAAAAGCATTTAAACAAAATTATTCAACTATTTTTGATAATTTAGGACAACCTCATCCGAACCCAAATAAGCCAAGTCTCTATGTTAAGGATAAAACTGTTCAAGAAATTAAAAATAAGCTCACAGCTATTTCTACAGAAGCAAAAATTATAGCCAATCATCACGATATAAAGGTGATATTCCTAACCTTTTCAGGATTAAAGGCTTTCGGAACAGATTATGGAAAAACCAAGGATGAAAAACACAAACTTGCCACGTTTATGTCTTTCCCTTTTGAAGATAGTTTTCCTGCTATTAAACACATTCAAAAAGAATTAGAAAATCATAATATTATTGTTGTTCCTATTCCAATACAATACGGTGATTTAGACGAAATCCATCGGGTTGTTTTAGATCTCGGTCATAAATATAATCTAAATCCTATGCCTACATCATTGGATATAGATTGGAACAAAGATTTGGCAAAACAAGTTGGTTTTTTTCATGCTATTAATCAGTGGTCACAAGAAATAGGTGTACCAAATATTGCGATTGTACACGGTAGTGCTTGCCTTCATTTGATTGAGGAATGTGCATCGCCTCAAAATATAATTGCTTTTTATGGAACTCATACAGAGAATATTAAATTAAATGATGATGGCAGAATATATCACATAGCGGTAGCAGAAAAAAGTGGAGGCTGGTTACGAGCTATTTCCCCATTAATACCCAATTCTCATAACTATAAGTTAGTGGCTAATCAAATTGCCGAGCAAGCTCCAAAAGCCGTTCTCAAGAAATTTTATAACTAATTTAGAGATTGAGAAAAATTTATTTTTATTAGATCTCCTCTCTTAACGCTTTGTTATTACAGTTGAGAAATCATCAACAATCTAAAGATTTAGTATTTCCTTTCTTGAACTCCAATACGTCTTCGTCTGCAAGTTTAGCTAATTGATCTTTTGGTTCACTAATTTTTTTGCCCCACAACCACTCGTCTACTTGGCTAAACTCTGGAGAGTAGTTATTTAATTTTTCTAGCGCATTTCGCCAATAAAGAATTGCTTTCTCTGGTTCATTTCTATCTTGATACCAAAGACCTATATTCATTAATGTAAGTCCTTCACCATGACTATCAGAAATTTTACTAGA
This sequence comes from Cyanobacteria bacterium P01_A01_bin.84, assembly GCA_039030795.1. Lineage (GTDB taxonomy): Bacteria > Cyanobacteriota > Cyanobacteriia > Cyanobacteriales > Nostocaceae > JBCCDM01. Next base: position 10,809 of record JBCCDM010000116.1, on the reverse strand, counting down.
ATTAGATGCAGAAATCTTTTTCTTGATATCAAGACTTTTTTGAAATTGATTCCAAGACTCCTCGAAATTTTTCATCAAGCGATACACATCACCCAATTCGTTATAACAAACACCTAAGCCTTGATTATCTCCAAGTATATTTTTTATCTCTAGGCTTCTTTCAAAGAGTTGTTTGGCTTCTTCAAGCTTTTCCTTATTTTTATATACTTTTCCCAAATTATTTAAAGTGATACTTGTTTGAAATAAATCTTTAACTTTTTCCTCTTTGATTTTTAAACTTTCTTGTAAAACTTTCTCGGCTTTATCTAAATTTTTCTGTTTTGTATAAACTTGACCTAGACCATCTAATGCTCCAGCTTCTCCAACAAAATCTTTAAGATATTTAAATAATGATAAACAATGCTCAAAAGATTTGATTGATTCTTCCCAATTACCTACGGAACGATAAAGATATCCAAGAATGTAAGAGGATTCAGCTTCTCCTTGCATATCTTCTAAAGAGCAAAAAATTTCATAGCTATTTGAGCCGTAACTAATCCCGTCCTTCGCTTTACCTAATAATCTAAAGGTATGGGCTATGTTGTTATATATACGAGCTACTGCAAGTTCATTTTTCGCTTTCTTCGCTGCATTTAACGCAGTTTGTAAGGTTTCTTCTAAATCCTCCCAGTAAGTACGAACATTATAAAAAGTAATAAGACTATCACAAATATCGATAATAGATGACCATTGCTTTTTTAATTTTGCTTTTTCTATTGCCCTCTTTATGTTTGAAATCTCTGTTTGGAAAAAATCTAAGCATTCTCTTTCTAGATCCTCTTCTTTCTTCCTATAGTTATTAGCAAGTTTAGCTCTTTTTTTTGGATTTAGATAATCATCATATGAATTAGTTTCGACTACGTAAGTTTCTATAAATCGAGGGACTAATTCTTCATAGGCAGTTAACATTTCTTTGAAATTTTGTGCTAGATCATCTAACTCATCAGGATTGAATAAACCCGAAAAATCTTCTATTTCTTCTAAGGAAATGAGTTCTGTATAATCTGTTTTCATTTTAGGTTTTTCTGGTAGTTAATTGTGATATAATTGCAAAGAAAAAAGTGTAGCTTAATCTATGTAAATAATAAGTCTTTTTTGAGTCTCTTTGACCTATTTCTAAAAAAGAAACTTTCCAAGTTGAATCTAATGCCAGTCTAAACTCCTCAACACTAAAACCAGTTGTAGATATGATTTGATTATATTTACTACCTATATTCGGTTCAAAAAGAGTCATGCCACTCATGAATTTTTTATCCAGAGAAGAAAGTAATCTTAAAGAACGAAGAAATATATATTTCCAGAATTGTTTGAATTCATCTTTGTCACTTATTTCTCCTTTTTCATCCGTCAGACGAACACCTTCTAGTCCCTCAACAATGACTTCTGGATCGAACTTTTGAAGCTGTCCCAGAACAAATTTCAAAGCCATAGGAGTGTATCCAAAAAAGTCATCTCCAGTAACCCTAACTATTCTGTCTAACTGATAGTCATTAATAGCATTAAAATTCTCTAACATATCTTTTTGATTAGCGGTATCTTCCATCAAAATTTATAGCGGACTCTTTATTTAATCCACGCAAATGTATAGAGAAAAGATTATCTTCAAAGACTTCAGTAAATCGATGCCTGCTAGTCAAGAGAGCCTTGCTAGAACCAAGAATAGGTAGAAGTTTTTGAATTATTTTTTCTTGAGGTTCATTAGAAGTTTCCATATTATCTAAGACGATCAACACTGGTTGTTCGTGTAATATTTCTTTAGTTTGGATCTCTCTTTCTTCTTTCTTTAGTTTTAATAAATCTGGTCTATTTAATTGCTGTGCAATAGCATCAAGTACTGTTTCAAAAGTCATTTGTTCAACTTTGTCTGTTGTTGAAGCTGTTTGCCATATAACCTTATCAAAGCCAAAATCTGAATAAGATTTGATAACTTCCTGTACTAGTGCTGTTTTACCTATCCCTCCAAATCCGTCAACTCCAATTATTTTTCCTTTTTGGGGGTCATGTAAAAATTCTTTAATTATTTCAATTTCTTTTTTTCTTCCTAAGAGATTTCTATATCCTGGTTTTGGAAGATAAATATCAGATGAATTTTTAGTTTTAGAAGTTACAAAGTTTCTAGGTGATACCGTAGAAAAAATTTCATGTTCGCTAGGATCTATTTCAAGCATCTTTAAGCGATCAATAATATTTTTCCAGCTAATTACATAGCTTTCATCTTTATGAGATGATTGAATAATACCAATCGCGCATCCTGATTCTTCATCTAAAACTGCTCCACCACTGATTCCTTCATCGATTCCTTCTTTTTTACCTTCATAAATTCTATAAGCAAAAAAAGTGGATTTATCCTGTGGTTTTATATTCCATATATTATCAATTAAATCAATACTAATATTTTTGTTATATGTCGAAATAGTGTTTACTGGTGGACTCGGCTTTAAAGTACCATAAACATCAAACCCTTTCGTGAAATTTCCTTTCTTTTTATGTGGAAAACCGTAAACCAACGCAGAAACTATTTTATCTTTAGGAATTGCAATTGGTATTGGTTTCGCATTTTCTATGCTTATTTTTAAGATTGCAATGTCAACTTCTGGATTAGAAAACTCTTCACACCATACTGCTGAATATTTTTCCTCTAGATATATAATGTTAATCGAAGTCAGATTATAAATAACATGATGACAGGTAATAAAATAGCCATCTTTACGAATTATAAAGCCTGAACCTACAGTATTATTCTTAGAATCAAGAATTTTTACCATTGATTCCCAGAGTTCATTGAGGTTGTAACTGCTCATTATTCTATATATTTAAAACTATTTAGATAGATTGTTCTTTATTTAGATCCCACTCTATGGTAATCTTGACATTCGCTTTAGTTGTTCCTTTGGTGACAAAAGGTACTCCTGTTTCTCCTCCTGCTTGCAACCCAAATTCAAGTCTTACCCTATTAGGGGCGTGATCTTTTGTTAAACTACTCCTAATTGTATCGAGCATAGTTTCTGCATAACCTTTAATTGTACTATTAATTGCTGATTTGAACCGTTCAGTTCGTTCCGCAATGTCATCAACGAATCCAACAGCTTCTAATTCATCACTTTCTTCTTCATCGTACTGTATGTAAATTTCTGAACCATCGGGAGCAAGTATCTTCATCAAGCTAGACATTCTTTTACCTTGATAATCTCTCAACAATATTTGTTTACAATATAAATAAATTAACTACCTATATTGTCTCTAGGATAAATGTTACTACAGAAAGGTTACTAGAAAACTTAATAATGCAAAAATTATCTTCACTAATTTCAATGTTGTCTAAATTACATCTAAATTTGAAAAGTAAGGTCTAATAGTATATCACTTTTCATTTATTTGACTATTTTAGATAAGCTTTAACAGTCAAATTATCATATAGCAAGTGCTTGAGATCATGACGAGTTTTATAGATGATTCAGAAGTACTGTGATAAGAAATTAAAATCTCGATTGGATATCAGCAATCAACTTTAGGTAGAAGAGGAGCAGATAATTGGTATTGTCCGTTCTGTCTGGCAAGGCGGTACTAAGGTAGAAACTTTGTAATATGGATGAACAGCGAGATTCCTAAGCTTTTAGCAGAACTCTCATAGACTTCCATGCCTTTGTTATCCATCTCTTTAGCCATTACATCAATACAGTGGGTTAAGAGACGGGCGCGTTCTACACAAAGGTTATGTAAGTTCTTCTTTTGTTGGTCTGTAAGAAGTTGAGGTAAGCCTAAGTCATCATCAACAATGTCTTCTAGTATTTCTTTAACAGGTGTTAAGCCTTGATTAGAGCGTTTATTCTCTACAGGGGCAACAATCTTGTACTTGCCATTGCCATTCTTAGCAATAGTTACAATCTCGCCTCTGGTCTTAGAGTTTGCTACTTCGTCATTGAGCTTGCCAAAGATAGCAATATCTTCCCCAGTCTTGAGAACCTTAGTCTTGATGAGAATATATTTACCCCATTTGCCATCACGTACTTCTGGATCGTTAACAATCTTAGCTTGCAGCATTAGTGTTACCTCTTAGTGAATTTGAACAATAAAAATGACCCTTTTTAATGTCTGTGGGTCAAAGACAAATATTTAGTTGTCAGTAGACTCATTCCTTTGCCTCCTCAAGTTCTAGGACTACTACTCTGCTTGCATCAAGCCAACCTAATTCACCCCTTAGAATTTCTTCTACACTCAAGTCACATTGCTCTATAGAGATACCTTGGTTATCGCAGTAGGCTTGAATTAAATCGTCAGGATCGAATTGTAGTTTTACTAAGTACATCATTTGTTTAAGTCCTCAATAAACTCATAAGTAACCTTGGCTGCACTTTCTATACAAGACCAGACATACTGAGGTTCGTAATTCTCAAACGGTTCCCAGTTATTCTCAATAAGAAATTCATTCTGTCGATCCTCACTCAAGTCGTACCAATTACTAGGGATGTTGGCAGACAAATAGTGTCCGCTGCAAAGTTGTAAGCACTCGAAATATAATTTGTCATTCATGGTTAATTTTTCTCCTTTAAGTTAGAACGGGTCGTCATTACTAGTAGTCCAAACTGAATGCAGTATCCAACTACTTCCATATCCTCTCTCTCTTAATAACTGTTTAATTTCTCTGTAGTTAGCTCCACCGTTCTTTGTATAGACAATTGAACGTGGAACATTTAGAAATACTATTCTTGTGTCATAAGGAACTAATCTGTGACAGTCAGTTTCTATTTGCTCTCTAGTAGCAAGCTGACAACCTATTTCTATAATCTTTGGACGTGGATCTTTATCTGGTTGATAAATTGGTTTGTATGTTGTCATTAACTTCCTCTTATTGATAATGAATAGACGGAAAAATACCGCCACCTCAACTAAGAGATGACGGGAATAACGGGATTGAAGGTTGTATTTCTTCTGAGCAGTTTTATGACTTGATCAGGTCAATATAGAGTACTGTTACCAAATCACAGGCTCTTTCAATAATTTATATTAGGCTCGTACAACATATTACTTTTGTACATTGCATCTTCAAGGCTAATGACCGTAGATAATCAGGCTCAATCCACGACAACAAGTACTAAGAAGAAACGAGAGCGTGTTTTATCTGAGTGGGAACTAATAGACCGTAGTAGAAACACTACTAGGTTAGAAGGAACTGTGATCGAAGTATTTGTAGAACAAGAACTCAAAGATGACTTGAGGTACAACATACTGACCAATGATTTTGAGCTAAAAGGAAAGGTTTTTAATATCAAACTGTGCCAGTCTGAAATATACGAACACTACAATGTAGACTGCTCCAAAATACGCCTTACTGATGTTATTACTAAGTGGTGTCTGAGAAATAAGTTCAACCCCATCAGAGAATATCTATTAAGTACTTCAGAAAATGTAGATCCATTAGATAGTATTTCTAATCTAGCCACTAGGTACTTTGGCAATGACGATCCATTAGATAATGCTCTAATAATGAAATGGTTGTTAGCTACTGCTGCTAGAGGTTTATATCCTGGGACTAAGTTTGATGGTGCGTTAATTCTTACAGGGATTAAAGATGCAGGTAAAACCTCTTTCTTCCAAGAAATTAGTAGAGGATGGTATACAGCAGATGTTACTAGCATCTCAGGCGATAAGGACGCTAACCTACTAGCATCTAGTAAATGGATTGTCGTTCTCGATGAGATAGAAAAGATCATTAGAAAAGCCAGCCGTCAAGACATTAAAAGTTGGGTTACTAAAACCAGAGATGACTTTAGAGTTCCCTATGATAGAACTCCTCAAAGTTTTCCCAGAATGTTTACTATCGCTGGTACTTGTAATGATGATGATTTTCTAGTCGAAGCAGAAGACAACAGAAGATTTTGGATTATCGAGATTCAGAAGAAAATACGCTTTGATGTCTTTATCCCAGAAATAGATGCTATGTGGTCTGCTTGTGTAAGTTTTATCAACGAGTATCTCAAACAGAATAGAGAATTAGAATCAGAGGAAGCATTAAGAAGACTCTGTGAATTATCTGAAGCAGAAAAACAACAACTGAAAAATCGTAGTAAACGCTTTGCCATGACTACTGGTTGGGATGATGTAGTAGAAGAGTTTATCAAAGATAATCCCAGAGGTTACTACTGGCATACTGAGATAGAAGAATATGCCAGAGAGCGAAATACCTTTCCTGCTGGTAGTAATCCTCAACTAAAGATCAAAGATGCCTTGAAACGATTGGGTTATGAACAATATAAGAATCCAGTGACTCGTGAATATAAAGACAAAAAGTATAAAAAACGCTGGTGGTACTTATCTCATCCTGAAGTAGTCTCTTCTTCAGACAATGCCAATCAGGAAGCAATGATGGAGGCTTTGAATGCTGAAGCAGCGAAGCATGGAGCACAGATGGAACCTGAATTACAAGAAATGCAAGAATTCCAACAAGCACTAGCTATAGAAGAGCAAGAGCAATTAGATGCATATTTAGAATCCCAACGAGAACTAGCAGAAGCTTGGGATTCCTTTACCGAAAGAGACCTGTCATCAATAGAGGAAATGACCAAATTTGTAAATTTAATTAAAGGGGAATGATATAAGGAACTGTGGCACAATGGCACAACTTTTATTTCTGCCTGTTCCAAAATTGTTCTTAGCTAAAATCCATAACAGATAAGGGATACAGTAGGTATGGAACAATTGGAACATCAAAACTTTATGAGAGTATTGTTTGTAATTATGTAGGTGGATAGGGTCTGTCAACATATAAATACTCCAACAAGAGTAATTACTGTTCCATTGTTCCAAGTAGCCTCAAACATATGTATAGCAATGTTTTTATCTGGCACATCATTTAGTTTGATAAGGAACAAAGGTATGAGTTCTTATTCCTCGTCTACAACAAAAAATCTTGTATCTAAGAAGTTCTTAACTTCTGATTTCAATACATAAGATTTAGTTAGATCAACTTTATCTTTGATGCGGTGGATAAACCCTTTCTTAATATATTTATTAAGAGTGGTAGGGCTTACATTGAGTAATTCACAAGCCTCTTTAATTGTAATAACATCTTCGGCAATAATTGTCTTCATCTTTAATATCCTCGTACCTTGCGTAACTCATCTTTCTTTCTAGTCTCGATAACATCATTGAGTGTTGTAACTATTAACTCTGAGACAGATACTTCTTTCTCCTTAGCCAAACTAACAACTTCATCTTTAAATGTAGGAGTTGTATATGCAGTTAGTATCGCTGTGTTCTTACTTTTCATCTATTAGTATTAGTATCGATACTAGTATTATCAAATAGTAATAGCTGCATATTATAGGCATATTCTTCTGACGAAGCTTCTCGCTGACTCGAAGAGGAGCAATGAGATAGAAGCATATTCACAACAATCACAATAAATAAGTAAGTAGCCCCACAGAAATTGATCTCTAAGGGTCTTTGTTTTATGTAAACGAACTTCACCTTGAGAGTATTTAAAGGTCTAATTGGGCTAATTATGTGGGGCTAAGATGATATTTCTAACTCCCATTGTTTTACTGCTTCATGCGGAGTTAATTCTCCATACTTAATTACAATTTCAGCAGGTGTTAAGTGAAATATTCCATCTACTAATTTTAATAACTCGGCTGGCTTTAAATCTTTTACTTTCATTATTACTATTTTCTATATATAAATTTGCTAAATAAATTACTACTTTTAATTAATACACTTTTAGGGCCTGTATCCCTTGCTGTGTCTCATTTCTTATGTTGTTAATATAAACAATAATAAAAAGCATAGCGGCCCCAACAGATTGTTAGGGGCATTTAAGGATCAATGGTCAGAAATTATCAGCATCACTTTAATACTAATTTTAATAGTATTAAGTGAAAGTAATCTCTTTACGCTGCGCGGGCTAATATACCCCCTCTAACAATTAATAATGACCAATGACCCTAGCGGGCCATTTCTACCCCTCGCAGGGGCGTTTAAATGATCGATATAACCATTGTTTAAATAATGATTGTATCGGGTGGATGGCGTTAGCTATCCGCCCTAAAAATAGTGGTTAGATTTCCTGTCACTTCTTTGTACTAACTTTTTTAAAACAATGATTAAGATGTCCTCATCATGCGCTGGTAAGCGCAGTGTGATGAGGACTTATTAATTAACAATCTTCTTTAAGACCGAGTTATATATATGCTTATAATGGCAAAAACAACTTTTAAAATCTTCAAAAGCCTTTCTAAATAAGCATTACAGCGTTTTAACAAAGTACCCCAGTTCGGGTACTTCTTGTACGAGTTCTCGTAAAACAACCCTCAAAAAGTACCCCAGTTCGGGTACTCGCATGACCTCCTATTTCTCGATTTATCCGCCCACATTTTGCCACTACTAAGTACCCCACTTAGGGTACTCGTGTGTTACATTTGTATAGAAACAACAAAAAAGACACTCCCACGACCAAATGTGAATGTCTTTTTATCTAACAAAAATCTTTATTTATATGTCTATTTTAACACAAAATTCTAACAATAACTTTCTATTAGTTATGAGAGTAAATAAGCAAAAGTTAGTCGATACATTATTCTCATCTTTATTATTATCAACGTTGAACTCTAATGTATATATCCAATTAGTTTATGCTATGCAGAGAAAGTTAGATGCTTCTAGTACCCGAACTAGGCATACATCTAATAGTTCAGTTATTACCGAAGCTGGTGGGGCTAGTAGTGGCCGTTATAAAGCAGCCATGTCTTTACTTAAAAAGCTTGGGATGTTTCATGTACATGATGGTTATATACATCTAAATCCTTTAGTTTTAAGCCTTAATAATGATAAGCCCTATGAAGATGTAATTACTTATTACTCTAGACTTTGGAGTGAAGAATTTAAAGCATCCTTTCAATTCCCTTTTTATATAGATGGGGGCTTACCTACTATTCAAACTATAAAAGATATTGTTATTACTAAGTACTCTAGTTGGGAGACTAAATATACTTACGAGCGTCTTCTTAACTTAATAGATAATGATATTGAGTACTCACATCTATCAAATGATGAAATACGTCTTCAGGCTAAAATGAAAGCTCGTTATAGAAATTATTGTTATGCTGTTAGAAATAGTATTGCTTATACTCAACTTTTACTACTTGCCGATCAGTTGAATATCTTTAATATTATTCCTGGTGATAGTTTGTATGAGATTGGTTTTACTAAGCTTTCAACTTCTGAGTTAAATAAAGTAACTCACTTTTCCAAGACCGAAACTTATCTATCTTCGACCGCTACTTATACTTTATGTCCTGAAGATCTTGAAGTCTTAGCTAAAGAGTATTTTGATGATTTTATAGCTCCTCTTTCAGCGGAGATTGAAGCTACACGCCAACAATATTCTCAACCTTCAACTCCTATTCATTTTTCTCAGGAAGAACCTTTTACTGTTACTCAACCTATGCCCCAACCTCAACAAAACCAAAAATCCACCCTTAAGTTTCCACATGGCCCTATACCTTTACCTTATAAAGACCGCGCTGGAAATAAATATAATAAATTCTCTCTCTACCTTATTGAACAATGTTATAAGAACAACCCTTCTGCAAGTCAAATAGAACAACTAAGTAAAGACCTTGAAGCCTCTGAAAATTGGCTCGGCATTCCTCAACGTCTTCCTTCTAAATGTCGTCATCTTGCGACCACTTAATTAATATCCTACTTTTTACTACTAACTATCCACTACTATATATACATTACATAAAATAACTCTTATATTACTTAGTATAGGTTTTTAGTATTGTAGTTTTTTCCTATAGGTCTCTTTTTGACTTCCTTAACTCTTTAACTTTAACAATTTAGACATAGCGTTTCGTTAAAGGTTTTGAAAGTGAATTAAGTAGTACTTAAACCTCCTCTTCTTCTATCAGTTTTGTCTCTGATATTAGTTATGAGGGGGTTTTTATTACCTATTTGTTCCCACTAACTTAGGAAGTACGTTCAACTAATGTAGGAAATATGGTCCACATCAGCATCCTTTCTACCACACTTTTTTAATTAGTTAGTATTGCTTGAAACCATTATAAATACTAACTTTTAATTTAATTACCTGCCTACTTTTTACTTTCATTACGCTTCATTTCGGAGTAATTTATATAATTCTTCTTTGGTCAATCTATAAAGATTACATATTAGTGAGTACCTCCCATTACCTTGACGGGCTAAATATTTTATCTCACTTAAATCTTTTTCACTTAAATTGTTTATCATTAATGGTGCTTATAATATCTAATTAATTGTCGGATTACTTGACTCATATTGGGATTAGACTCTGGAAAGCGTTTACTACCTTCTGCTAAGCCTTTTATATATAAGTAATCCTCTTCGGATACTCTTACTTTTAAATTATGTGTTTTCTTTTTCATTACTTCTTTGAATTCTATCTTTAGTTTTCATATTGATATTGTTAAGTATATAAATACTATTGTATCTAGAAAAATAGTATTTATGATATTCAAAAATTAATTACTTCTACAGATAATATTTATAATTAAAACCTTGTGGTAACACACCACCATAATGTTCATAGAAGAACTGTTGATCATCCTTACTCATTCTCTTAAGGACAGGAATAATCACCTTCTGAAACAACGTAAGGATTCAGGTGAAGGTTGAAGAAAGAGAGCAATATTAGGTAATGTAGAAGTTAAGATGAGGCAAAAAACTCTACAGCGAAACCGAGCAAAACTGAACCAGTTGTCCAAAGAAGAACTGGTAGAGATTATACTGACT
>JBCCDM010000115.1:0-15794 GCA_039030795.1 Cyanobacteria bacterium P01_A01_bin.84 | reverse complement strand
TCATATAACAATAAATATTCTTGGACCAAAAAATAAAATGGATACAATCCCCTCGATATCCCTGGGGGGAAGAAAGCTACATCGATGGGGTAATAATGAAAGTATTTTGTCGCAAGATCCTCCCGTAGCAAATATTTTGAATTTTAAATTTTGAGTTTTAAATTTTGAATTTTAAATTTTGAATTCCTCCGAAGGAAGCTGACATCCTTGTCTAAATTTCTCTGTTCCATGTAAATTTCTAACAGAGAATCAAAATTTCCTCATCAACCGGTCTTCTGTGTAATATCAAGTCCGCTTAATTAGTTACGATACAAAATTGTCAGAATTATTGTATTTCATGACCCACCATGGTAAGTCTTTATAGCAAATCTAAATGCATTGCATTACTACTAATAAAACCCATACTTTCATAAACAGGTTTACCTGCTGGGGAAGCATTTAGAACTGCTCGTTTACAGCCAATGGTTTTTAAATACTCAACTGCTGTATTCGTTAATTGCTTTGCTATACCATTTCTACGGTATGATTTTTCTACATAAACCCCCCAAATATATCCATATTTGCGAGCTTTTTCATTTAAAATATTGGGATACAAACCTGAAAATAATTGACAACTAGTAGAACCAACAATTACACCATCAATTTCTGCTAAAAAACCTTTGTAATATAGATTTTGACGAGCTGATTTGATAAATTCTAAAGTAATAGATTCCCAATTCTCTTGAATATTATTTTCCTCAATACCAACATCTAACCACATTTGATAAAAATGTCTGGCTATAATTGCATCTTCTGCAAAAGTTGCTTCTCTAATGGAAAATTCAAAACTCATTTCACAACTTCAATTTAATAACTTCAATTCAATAACTTCACTTCATCTGTAACTCGGATAATTTTATTCCCATTTTCTCCATCAGCCAATTTTGTATTCACACTAAGTCGATAAAAGTGGTTGAAACGAGACCTTGTAACCCATTCAGGTAAGGTTTCTTGACGCTTGTCGATAAATACTTTTTGAAAATTAAGCGATCGCTCTCCTGTAACTGCATTCCTAGTAGGAACGATACAACGCTGACAAGGATTTATACCGAAAAAGTCAATATTACCAACTTTAAAAAGGACACTTGAGCCATGTTCTGAAAATAATCTATCTTCCCAAAAAGCTGGAACTCCATCAATTTCGATAGTAGTACGTAACCTACGACGCATTTGGTCTTCACTTATATTCTCATACCAAGAAGCGACTTCTTTGATAGTTGCGTTACTTATGATAGTTGGTCCTGGCGATACAGTATCATCTGGAAATCCCATCACCAAGTTTTCTTGTAATTTGACACCAAAGCCAAAAAAGCCACTTAACCAAGCCTCCAAGGCTTTCATATCTGCTTGTAAATGAAAATTCTCTTTCATACTGCTATTTGCAACTGATAGAGAAACAGTACTACTCTCTAAATCAAATTTGGTACGCAGTAAATGTATTTTTGCATAACGTTTAGCATTTACAAATTTACCTTGTTCGTCAAAAATAGCATACTGACGGTCATATTCCAGAGAACCACTTGCAAGAACCTTTGCTTGGTTTACTTCTACCCCATCCAAAGACTTAATCGGGTAAATACAGATTTTAGCAACATAAGGCATGGTATAAATCAATAAGAAATCAAAATAAAAAATCAAAATAAAGAATCATACCAATAATCTATCATCCAATTAGAACCCTTCATATCAATTTCGATTACTTTGGAATAATTCAAATAATTTAAAAGATAAGCTAAAAAACTCTGCACTCTTCTGGGTTTCAAACAATATAATTCTGATACTAACGGATTCGATATCAGTCACTCCAGTAGGAAGGCGTAATCATTTATAATATATGATTTATTTTATCAAGCATGAAACTCTTTGACAGCATGGGTTACGCTACACTAACCAATGCTACATTTAATTCAACCCACTTACTTCCGTTCCAATTCAAAATTTATCAATAACCGGTATACCGGCATTATTACAGGACTAATTGACACTCCCCATCAATTAATTGAAGGGGATTCTTGCTACCCTACGGGAACGCTAAAGCGAACATCCGTCCTCTCTAGAAACCTAAATGCAAGCACTCAAATCTCCTGAGTAAAGATTAATTGTTTAGCCTTTTGAATGAAGTAGGACTTACGCAAAAACAACGTATAAGCTAAGCACGAGCACACTCCGTGTTTGCTTCCTTCCGCGTGTCCGATAGGACTCATGCTTCTCTACACGTAGTGACCGTCGCTTCGGACAAATATTCGTTGCGTAAGTCCTGTGAAGTACGGAACCTGTTCCTATAATTAAATAATTAGAAATAAATGAATTATATTTTCCTGCATGAATGCCGAAATTACCTAAAGAGTCAAATAGGAATCCTATATATTGCTGATATATATTTGAGGCTTTATTAAGCCAACACAATCTTTAATTATTATTAATTGGAATCTCAATTATAAAGCTTGTTCCTTTATCCGGTAAGGAATTACAAAATAATTTTCCACCATGCTTATCTACAATAATTTGGTAACTTACTGATAAACCCAATCCCGTACCCTTCCCTACCTCTTTGGTTGTAAAAAAAGGGTCAAAAAGTTTGGAAATTATATTTTGAGGAATACCAGAAGCATTATCATAAATACTAATTTGAGCAGTTTTATTATTTATTTTTTTGGTAGAAAGGATAATTTTAGGTGTAAAACTATCTTTTCTAATAACACTACTAACTCTCTCTTCTAAGGCATCAATTGCATTAGCTACAATATTTAGAAAAACCTGATTTAATTGAGAAGGATGGCAGCTAATTAAAGGAAGTTTATCGTAATCCTTTATGATTTCAATAATCGAACCATTAGATTTATCTGTCAAACGATGTTGTAAAATCATCAATGTAGATTCCAGCCCTTCATGGATATCTACTTCTTTTAACTCAGCTTCGTCTAAACGTGAAAAATTACGTAACGATAAAACAATTTCGCGAATACGTCGCGTACCGTCTTGCATTGAAGTAAGGATTTTATATAAATCTTTTTTGAGATAATCAAGTTCTATATTTTTTATTTCTTCTTGAATTTCTTCTGTTGGATTTGGGTAGTTTTGTTGGTAAAGCTCTAAAATTCCTAACAAATCTTGGATATAATCTTTAGCAAAAGACAGATTTGCATGAATAAAGTTCGTGGGATTATTAATTTCGTGAGCGATACCTGCGACCATTTGACCTAAACTCGTCATCTTTTCTGTCTGAATTATTTGAGTTTGAGCTTCTTGCAACTTTTGTAGTGTGCTTTCTAACTCAATAGCTTTTTGCTGTGCATTAATTTCTATTTGTTTTTGTTTGGTAACATTTTTATAAGTGCCGAGAATACCTACCACATTACCTGTAATATCATGTAAGGGAATTTTATTTGTATCTAACCAACAAAGATTTCCATCTGCTTGTACTTGAGTTTCAATAATATTTACTTCCGAAGTATTATTATCCATAACCCGCTGATCGCATTCCCGAAAAAATTTTGCTTCTTCTTGAGTCCAAGGTAAATCATAATCATCTTTACCTGTGATATCCTTTGGTTCTTTGATACCAGCATCTTTTGCAAAATTCTGATTACAGCCTAGATAAACTGAATTTCTATCCTTCCAAAACACAGAATGCGGGATATTGTCTATCAATAGTTGAAATAGTTGTTGTGAGTATTGTAGTTCTGCTATGAGATACTCATTTTCTTGCTTAAGGGATTCATAAATATTTTTTTTAATTGTGATATAATTCTTATTCATAGTATTAATGCTAGTAGTTGTTATATTTTTTAGTATCTATATAATTCCCAAATTTTGTACAAATTATACAAAATAGAAATAGTTCCCTCCCTCAGCTGTTTGAGTGTCAACCAGTTCCCAATTTACTGACTGATATCTTGCACCATTATCGCTAAACCCAGATTCCTGCCTTGAAATCAATTTCAAGGAATCCATATACAAAATACATTAAAACGTACTAAAATCCTTGCTTAGTCTGCCGCAATCAGACTTTGTTTTTCAGCAGGGGAATTTATTCCAAAGTGTTGTTGCGAATGGTGCAAGATGTAAACTGAGCAATCTTTTCAGAAAAATATTTACGCTTCAGAGTTTAGGAACTTCCCATAGACATCTGCGGAAAAAGGATGTAAAGATGTTCTTATGAGGGGTCTCTACAAATATTGTGGACTACACATATTTAATTTATCGCAGATATCTCTTGCAAATAATCAAAAAAGTTAATTAGACATCTTCGGAAACTAAGTTTTAGTCCATGAATTGTAAGGGTTTGAGATTAATTATCGGAGAGGTCTATTAGTAATACAAAAATATTTAGGGTTTACTGAAAATTTAACTTCACTTACCAAGGTAAACGGGTACCATCCCAGGAAAAAAACTCTCCGCTATCTGTTGATTCCAGGTTATCAATTACTGTTAATAGCTGATTAACTGTGCGTTCTACAGGAAATAATTTTTCTGGTGGTACATTTCTTTGGAAGGGTTGAGAAAGTCCGGTGTCGGTTGTCCCTGGATGGAGGACAACTACTATAGTGTTGCGACTCGTGCGTCCGTATTCTATAGCAACGTTGTGCATGAACATATTTAGTGCAGCTTTGGAAGCACGGTATCCGTACCAACCACCTAAACGATTATCGCCGATGCTACCTACTTTGGCGGAAATGCTGGCGAAAACGCTGCGGGATTGGTGTTTAAATAAGGGTAATAGGTGTTTTGCTAAAAGTACGGAACCAATGCTGTTAATTTCAAAGTAGCGTAATAGGTTTTCTGAAGTGATATGTCTGAGGCTTTTTTCTGGTTGCTGATTTTCGTCATGGAGAAATCCTACACAGTTGATAACTAAGTGCAGTTTATCTGTTTTTTCACCGATACTTGCGATCGCGTGAGATATTTGCTTTTCTTCTGTAATATCAATTGATAAGAGAGTTAACTTATCGGGATGTTGAGTTTCTAGGGTTGTTAATTCAACTGCTGTATTTTTCTGACGATAGGTTGCATAAATATTGGTATATGTGTTTAACGATAATAGTTTTTTGACGAAACCTAAACCAATGCCCCGGTTTGCACCGATAATTAAAACATTCATTGCAAGTATAAGTTGAAAGGATAAAGGGGAAAGGGTTCTACATAAAATTTTAAGTCTATTGAGGTAGACTTAGTATATTAGCCTCGGAATTGATTCCGAGGTGGTAATAATTGATTCCTTGAGATTTTATGTCAAGGAGATTTACGTCAAGTCCTCAATTTCAAGTTAAGACTCATCAACTTGATTTATCAAAAGTGCTACTGGGAAGGTTTGTAAAATATCTCTCACCCAGAGGGTTTCTTCTCCTTCTATTGTGTTTCCGGTGATGATATCTTTCCATGCTGGGGAGGAACCCGGTGGTGTGATTATACGGGTTTCTTGCCAAACTTGTTCGCCGAATGGTTGTTCGCCATCATGGACTAAGGAAGTGAAGAAACGTGGCGCGATCGCGATTATTTTTTGTTCTGCTAGTTCTCGAGAAAAGCCGACTATGTGGGCTTTCAGGCTTCCGGCGATGTTAAGTTTTTCGTAGCTACCTTTCTGGAATATTTCTAAGTATTCGCCTCTAGCTTGTAAGAGTTTATGAACTAGGAATAGTTTAATTTTACCATCTTCTGGTTGTTGCAATAACTCAGAAATTAAACCAGATAAATCATTTTCGCTTCTAGTTTTAATTTCTTCTAAATACTGCTGTCTCATTTCAAAGTCTACCGGACGACGGTTGTCTGGGTCTACTAAACTTAGTTCCCATAGTTCTGTCCCTTGATAAATATCTGGTAAACCAGGTGCAGTAATTTTTAAGAAGGTTTGGGAAAGGGAATTAAGAATACCATAGTGAGTTATCTTACGCTGAAATGGACGAAAAATTTCTAAGAATTTATTTTCAGGTGTTTTTTTCAGTACTCTTTGAGCAAATAAAGTAAAAGCGTCTTCATAAGCTGTATCATTCTTTAACCAAGCTGTATGAACTTTTGCTTCCCTAGTAGCTTTAATTAGGTAATCTTTGATTCGCGAGATAAATTCGTCGTATTCTTCATCATGGAAGGGGAAAGCACCAATTAAGGTTTGGTAGAAAAAGTATTCGTCATTTGGTGTGGGAACGTCTTTACCATTTACACAATCTTTCTCTGAAGCGTTAATTTCCCGCCATTTTCTCAGATTTTCTTCCCATTCTTCAGGAATTTCTGAGAGGACGTTAATTCTAGCTCTGACATCTTCACCTCGTTTGGTATCATGGGTGGCGGTAGCATTCATTACATGAGGCCATTGAGCGCAACGGTCTTGGTTAAAGTGATGAAAGTCATCTAAAGAGTTACCAAAGTCTAAGGGATGAGAACCGACTTCATTTAGAGATATGAGGCGATTATAAATGTATAAAACCGTATCCTCTACACCTTTTGCCATCAAAGGACCGGTAAACTGTTGCAAACGCATTAAAAAGTGTAGCCACTGACTTTGATTTTCTGGTGATAAAAAGTCTTCAAAGTCTAGTAATAAGAATTTTTCAATGAAAGCTAGTTCGTTTAAAAAGCTAGGAATGTTAGCTTTAGCTTTATCTATGACTTGCTGTATGTATTCTCGATCTGAAGTATTAATTCCAGCATCATTGATATAGGTGCGATAAACTGGGAAGAGAGCTAAAATCTCTACTAATGCCGCTTTTAAACCGTACATGGTAAAATCACTAGCATATCGGTATTGACTGGCAAGTTCTTGTAATAATCTTGCTAGATTATCAATATCTCCGGCTAAGTGACGGCTGATAATTAGTCTTTTGTTTTGGTCGATTAGTTCTTCACAATCGATAGACCTACCTAGAAATCGCTGATAGATATCATTAAAATTTTCTTCGCTTAACTGTTGAGTAAAGATACCATTGACTTGGTTGAGAAAATCATATCCAGTTGTACCTTGAATCAACCAGTTTAACGGTAATTCTTCTTTTGGTTCTAAGATTTTTTCGACAACCAAATAAACCTCGGGAGCCTTTTCCCGTAAACGATTCAGATATTGGGATGGGTCGTATAGTCCGTCAATATGGTCGATTCTTAAACCGGTAATTTTTTCGGCTTCTACCAGTTCTAAAATTAAGGAATGTGTGGTTTCAAAAACATTCTCATCTTCGATACGTAAAGAAATTAAATCATTAACAGTAAAAAAGCGACGATAGTTAAGTTCTTCATTACCAACTTTCCAATAAGCTAGACGGAAAAACTGCTCTGCTAATAAGCTTTCTAATAGATTAAAACTTTCTGGATTGCCAGGTTCGCCGTTAAATACTTGAATATTCCGTTCAATAAATTCTCTCACTTCCGGAGAACTATTCCAAAGTTCCCACAATACCCGCTTACTAAAAGCAATTTGGTCATATCTCTCTCTACCTTCTTCCCCAGAAGGAATATATTTCAAGGTATAAAGAACACCTAAAAGCTTGACAAAGTCTGGATGATCCCGTCCTAATTTCTTTTGCAACTTTCCTAGGTCATAGGTAAAAATTTGACTGTAGGATTCAATCCGAATCGGATATTTATTATCGTAATAATTAATACTTACACCATTCTCTTCATACTGTAGTTGTAGTTCTCCACATTCTAGACAGTCACCATAAAATTTACCCAAAAAAGGTGTTAAAACTCGTCCTTGAATAGCTGTATACGGATGATTCCAGTCGATATCAAAAAAATCTACATATTGAGAGTCGAAACCGTTTTCCAAGACATCTATCAGCATTTGGTTTTGACTGCTAAAAGCCATATGATTGGGGACTATATCTTGCACCCAACCAATATCTATTTGTTGTAATTGCTCTATTAACTTTTCAAATTCTTCTCTTCCTCCCAACTCCGGGTTAATACTGTTGGGGTCTACTGTATCGTAACCATGAGTACTACCTTTTCTAGGAGTTAGTATAGGAGATGCATATATATCTGAAATACCTAAATTTTGTAGATAAGATGCGATTTTCGAGGTTTGAGTGAAACCGAAGCTAGGATTAAATTGAATTCTATAGGTAGCTATGGGGATTCGCATAATTTAATTTGTGGTGTGAGGTTTAAGTTCGGAATCAGGAGTCGAGGATAGGTTCTGTATTTTCTACTGTATTTTTCTAGTGTGTGTTTCTACTGCGTTTTTCGATTAATATCGCAACTAAATATTCAATTAATAATTATTACACTTCTCTATAATTTTTATTTTTATATTTTACGTTCGATTGAAATCATGGTGAATTATAGAATGCTTAGCTTTTAGCTGTTAGCTGTTAGCGAAAGACCTAGTAGTTTGCCAAGGGAACTTTGGGGGTTGTTCGTGAAAAGAAAAAGTTTCTTCTCCCCCTGCTCCCAGTCTGCGACAACGCTTTGTGCGCATTCCCTGCCTGCCCTTACCCGGCAATTTTGGCTTTCACGAGTACTAGGTTGCTAGTCATAAGTAGATCCTCCATTATCCTGCTTATAAAAAGGAAACTTCAAATATTGTTCCCTTCATAAACGCAACTTTCCATCTTATTCCCCCCTTATAAGGTTCTAGGGGGATCGGATCCCTAATCTATCAAACTTATAACTACCAATTTACTTTAAAAGCTAAAAGCCAACAGCCAAAAGCTACTAACATAACTAAATGCAGCTATAAACAACTACACTATGACCAGAAAGCAGAATATTTTCTTGTTTCTCTACTAACTTTTCTGGTAATTTTGAGCCTTCTCCTAACCATTGTGAATCAGTTGAATCCAAAACTTTTTGCCATTTCTCTGTAGGTATATATTCTATGATTGTAACAGGCTCTTGGGCAAAATTTAACCAGCAGAGGACTTTACTGTTTTCATCCCAGCGTTGTAGCTGTATTACTTCTGAGTTGATAACCGATACTTCAACTTTTTTATTATCCAAACACTTTAAAGCTAGAATTTCTTGCCGCATTTGTAGTAGTTTCTGGTAAAACTGCCATAATGTCTGATGTTTCTCTTCTTTAAGTAATTCCCAATTCAAACGAGACTGATTAAATGTAGACTCTGCTTGGGGGTCGGGAGCTTCTCCTTGAGCGTGGAAGGCTGCGAATTCTTCTTTTCTACCCTTTCTAACCGCTTCTACTAATCCTGGGTCGCCATGGCTGATAAAATACAGAAACGGATTGGTTTCGCCATACTCTTCTCCCATAAATAACATTGGAACATAGGGAGAAAGTAAAACTGCTGCTGCGGCTAATTTTAAACCCTCAAAGTCAATCAGAGTTGATAAGCGATCGCCTAACATCCGATTTCCTACTTGGTCGTGATTTTGGGCACAAACTACAAATTGATTCCCATTACATTTACTGGGTAAGTTACCGTGGTAACGTTTCCGAAATGGCGAATAATCCCAGGTGTAAGCGTAACCATGACGATAAACTTTTGCTAATAATTCTAAGCTGTTAAAGTCTTCATAATAACCATGCTTTTCTCTGGTTAAGGCTGTATGTAAAGTATGATGAAAATCATCGCTCCACTGCGCATCTATCCCATAACCACCAACTTCCGGAGAACAAATGATCCGGGGATCGTTCAAGTCACTCTCAGCTATTAAATAATATTCCCGTCCCTGCTGTTGTGATAACTCAGATACCGCTTCTGCCATTTCCTGCAAAATATGTTTGGCTCCAAAGTCGTAGATAGCATGAATTGCGTCGAGTCGCAAACCATCAATATGATACTTATCTAACCAGTAAACTACATTCTGGACAAAATAATTACGAACCCCATCACTATAAGCATCATCAAAATTAACCGCACTACCCCAAGGAGTTTTATACTTATCGGTAAAGTAAGTACCCAAACCCCAAAGATAATTCCCTTCTGGACCCAAATGGTTGTACACAACATCCAGAACTACTGACATACCTTGTTGATGACAGGCATTTACCAGGGTCTTTAAACCACTCACTCCACCGTAGGAATTTTGTACCGCATAAGGGAAAACACCATCGTATCCCCAGTTTCTACTACCTGGAAACTGTGCAACGGGCATGATCTCAATAGTGTTAACACCTAATTCTTGCAATAATGGTATTTTTTCAATTATTGCCTCAAAGGTTCCCTCTCCAGTAAAAGTCCCTACATGGAGTTCATAAATTACCATCTGCTCCAAAGGTAGACCTTTCCACTGACTATCGTTCCAGCTAAATGCATTATGGTCAATTATTTCCGAAGCCTGATGGACTCCTTCTGGTTGGGAATTAGACGCGGGATCGCTTTGCCGGTCATTGTCATCTACCTGGTAATAATAATAACTTCCCGGCTGCACATCTTTGACTGTCCCTTGCCAATAACCCTTGTCAGTAAGTTCCAGAGCTACTACCTTTTCTTGTGGAGAAACTAAACGAACCTTTACCTCTTTTGCAAGGGGTGCCCATAAAGAAAACTTGCAGATGTTACCTATCTTATATTCTGAACCAATATGCATTGTCACAGCCTTTGAATAAATGTGTGATGGAGATATTGTCATATTCTCACAAATTTTATTCATGGTATTTGTCTGTTTCTCTGTGGGATGGTGCAACCCTACCTGGAGTTGTGCGATCGCAGTTCAAGATACTGCTTTCTCCCATTAATTGTGATAGTTTCGTTTGTTTCCAAAACCCCGTAAAGACCTTCTTATTTTTGATCGGTAATGAAAGCACAAAATAATACGAGATAACACGATAAGATTATTGTAGGTAATGATACTTTCATCCAAAATAAATAAAATAAGTTTTAACTTTATTAGGACTTACGCAAAGGCAATGTAATTCTGTCATTACGAGCGATAGCGACGTAATCGCAAAAACCTTGCGTTGACGTAGTCTGCTCGATAGAGCTTATGCTTCCCTACACTCCGTTTCGGTCGCTTCGGACAAATCTTCGCTGCGTAAGTCCTGTTTATGAAAGTCTTATATCAAAGTAATTTGATTATTTAAACTTATTTATAAATAAGTAATTCTTTACTATAAAATGTGTATATTGTTACTTTTATTATACTTATTTGCTTTTGAAAGTGCTACTTATGGAACTATCAAGATAAAAAAACCTTCTCCTATACTTACTATTGGAGAAGGCAGTTATTACATTCTGCAAGGAATATAATTGGAATCGGATAAATGCAACCCAAAATAAATACGATTCGTCTGTAGGGTACAACGATATCGTACTTATAATACTTTTAAGGAAATCGGTTATCAAGTTATTTTTACACTTGACGGTTAATATTATGTATTGCGAATAAATACAAAAGGAAATGGGTAATTAACGAATTACTGCCTTTAGTACCCCTGATTCGCTCTGCATGGGTAAAACATTAGCAGTGTCAATTTGACAGCAATATTTTAGATCGTCATGACCATCCAAACGTAGTAAACGCTTACCATGACTTGCATGATGAAACATTCCTAACAAATCATTTTGCCACTGACTATAAAGAGCGATCGCACCGATGGTTTCATCATTGCCAACAATCTCTGATAAAGAATGTTTGCTTCCTTTGGATACACCACTCGCGATCGCACCAGCACAAGCCGTATCTTCTAAAGAGAAAGTACCCTCCCAACCAGAACCAACTATCCATACAGTTTCTGGCTGTTTACTCAAAAGATATTCCACCACATTAGTTTTATTAATAAATGCCCCAGTTAATACAACTTTGGCATCCTGAATGCATTTGAGGGCACGAGTCCCATTTGTAGTACTCATAAATAATCTTTTTCCCTTTACACATTCTGGCGTACAGTCTAAAGGCGAATTACCTAAATCAAAACCAGGAACTTTATTCCCTCCTCTCTCACCAACTAAGAGCCGCTTATCTGCTGTCCATGATGCACCTGCGTCCTTTAATTTTTCTAGATCGCTAAACACTTGTACCGCCTCACCACCCGCATCCAAAGCCGTTGCAATAGTAGTAGTAGCCCGCAGAACATCAACTGCGATCGCGCACTCTGGAAAGTTCTCTTGGGGAGTTGATTCCGGGGTATTATATACGAATATCTTCACAGGGTAAATAAACTGATTTTGATACTGTCAAGACACATTTTACAGATTTGAGGTAACACGGCAAAATAGCCTCTTCTTTACAATTCAGATTTTATAATACATAAAAGACGGTAAAATAAGGCATACGCAGCTTCTATTTAATCTTTTTATGATGATTAATTAAAAAATATTAAGTAAGAATAAATAATACAAACTATAAGTACTAGTTAACAATATTATTGAAAATTTGCAATTATCCTCAAACAAAAAACAAAAAAATGGCACCGTTACCAGAGTATAAACCCCGTCAATTATCACTAGGACCCTTAGAGGCAGAAATTCTAAATATTGTTTGGGAACTAGCTTCTGTAACCGTTAAGGACGTGCACGAAAAAATTTTATCTAACCCTAACCGGGAATTAGCTTATACTTCCGTAACCACAGTATTACGTCGTCTTACAGAAAAAGGCTGGTTAGCTTGCGATAAAAAAGGTAGAGCATATTATTGGCGACCTTTACTTAGCAAACAGCAAGCCAATGTCATTAAAGCACACGAACAGTTACAGAAGTTTTTGGCTGTTGGTAATCCTGATACAATTGCAGCCTTTGCAGATAGTTTAGATGAAGCAGATTCCGAGAAAATACAAGCGATCGCCAAACGGGTTCAAGCTGCACGTAAAGCTAGGGAGGAACAATAATGCATTTACTGATGATATTTGCGGTCATTGCCTTCTCATGGTTAATTAGATATTTTTGGGAGCCACCCCAAGGAAACCTGAATGAAAAATGGCGAAAAACATTATTTTCATTTCTATTTCCACCCCTACTTATTTTCATGACTGTGATCGCTCTTATTTTCATGGGACCCCAAGGTAAGATGGGTGGTTTACAAACTAATTGGTTTAGTTATGCTTTGGCATTTATTTATGTGATATTTTTCGCTGGTTTATCTGTAAAATTATCATGGGAGGGATGGAAGTCTGTTAAATCGGCTCTTAATTGCCCTCAAATCAAAGCTGGCACTCAGAATATTAGATTGTTAAATACACAAGCAATGTTTGCCGGTCAAATTGGTTTTTGGAAACCAGAATTAGTTGTTAGTCAAGGACTACTCGAAGTTCTTTCTCAAGAACAGCTAGAAAGCGTTCTTGCTCACGAACAAGGACATTATTACTACCGCGATACATTTTGGTTCTTCTGGTTGGGTTGGGTACGCTCTTCTACTGCTTGGCTACCTAAGACCCAAGGATTATGGGAAGAATTAATAGTATTGCGAGAACTCCGCGCTGATGCCTATGCAGCCAGACAAATAGACCCCTTACTACTCGCTGAATCATTATTAATTACTGTTAGTGGTTCCCCTATTTGTGCTGATATTTGCTGTGCAGCCCTAGACTCTAGTAGTGTAGAAAGATTAGAGCAGAGAGTAGATGCTCTACTTAAATCACCAGAAAAACCACCAGAACCTCGCTTCAATTTTTGGAATCCCTATTTATTAGCTCTGATTCCCTTAGCTAGTGTATTATTTCACACCTAATTCAGTTGTTTAGAGGGTTCAGATAGGGATACTTGACTATCCTTATTGTAGGTTGGGTAGAGCGACAGCGTTACCCAACTTTCATCAGCCCTGAAATTTGGGTAACGTACCTCATCGATTTTTTTAGGTCTGAAACCTCGTCCTTATAGAACGGCTTTGATTATTTTGTGGATAAGTTTTTTTAGACTTCGTGAGAAATCCAGGATATCTATGATCGTGATGCGTACATTCTATGAATGCAAGATTTAGTATGAGTTAACATCAATTTAAAAGGGTGGGAAAACCATCTAGTTTATTGAAAGACATGATTCAAGATCAATTGAGATCCCCTTCTAGTCATGAACTGTCTGTTCTCTCGGCAATTGAATTTTTCAATAGCAATTTAGAAAGGGGTTTAACAGCAGAGGAAGTTGCTATTCGCTACGAAACCTATGGTTGGAATGAACTACCCGTAAAGCCTGGAAAACCTTTTTGGCTAAGATTTCTATTACAATTTCATCAGCCCCTCCTCTATATCCTATTAGTTGCAGGCGCTGTCAAAGCATTTTTGGGTTCTTGGACTAATGCAGCTGTAATCTGGGGAGTGACACTCATCAATGCGACAATCGGCTATGTTCAAGAAGCCAAAGCAGAGGGTGCGATCGCCTCTCTTGCGAAAGCCGTAACCACTGAAACTACGGTTCTGCGAGAAGGACAAACACTGCGGATACCATCGCGAGATTTAGTACCGGGAGATGTGGTACTGCTGACATCGGGAGATAAAGTTCCAGCGGACTTGAGACTTCTAAAAACTCGCAATTTACAGATTGATGAATCTGCTCTCACGGGGGAATCGGTTCCAGTGGAGAAATCTGTCCAAGCCTTATCGAAGGATACCCCTCTAGCAGAACGAATTAATATGTCCTACGCTGGGAGTTTTGTTACTTTTGGGCAGGGTACGGGAATTGTTATTGCTACGGCAGATGCTACAGAGGTAGGGCAGATTTCTCTATCAATGGAGCAGCGGGTTAGCCTCAGTACCCCACTAACCCGTAAGTTTGAGAAGTTCAGTCGCACTCTGCTTTACGTAATCTTAACTCTGGCAACCCTGACTTTCGCTATCGGATTGGGACAGGGTGAATCTTGGATTTATATGTTTGAAGCTGCTGTTGCTCTAGCAGTTAGCGCAATTCCAGAGGGATTGCCAGCAGTCGTTACTATCACCTTAGCGATTGGTGTCAACCGTATGGCGCGTCGTAATGCCATTATTCGTAAACTTCCAGCCGTTGAAGCCCTGGGGAGCGCTACCGTTATTTGTTCTGACAAAACCGGAACACTGACAGAGAATCAAATGACAGTACAGTCTATTTACGCTGGAGGGCAACACTATGTGGTTAGCGGTAGTGGTTATAGTCCCAAGGGCGAGATTAGTATGTCGTCTACCAACGGCAATATAGAAAGTCCGTTTGAGGATGACTTACCTTCAGTTCTACAGGAATGCCTAATAGCCGGAGTGCTTTGTAATGACTCCCAATTAAAGCAAACAGGAGAAAACTGGTTGGTCGTGGGGGACCCTACCGAAGGAGCATTAATCGCAGCTGCGGCTAAAGCCGATTTTAGTCAGTCTAGGCTAGCGGCTTCAAAGCCACGATTAGATTCGATACCTTTTGAATCTCAGTATCAATACATGGCGAGCTTACATGATGTTCATCCTCGAACAATTTATGTAAAAGGTTCTGTTGAAGCCCTGTTGAGCCGCTGCTCTGGGATGATGAATCGAGAAGGTCAACCTATTCCTTTGGAAGAATCGCAAATTGAGCAAGCGGTCGAAGCGATAACAGAGCAAGGATTGCGAGTACTGGCTTTTGCTCAGAAAGTAGTAGATTCCCATCAGCATTCCATAGACCATGACGACATTGCAACGGGGTTAGTATTTCTGGGATTGCAAGGCATGATTGACCCGCCCCGTCCAGAGGCGATCGCCGCCGTCCACGCCTGTCAGTCTGCCGGAATTAATGTAAAAATGATTACCGGAGACCACATCGTAACGGCTGGGGCAATTGCTCAACGCATGGGTATCCAAAAGACAGAACAAGTACTGGCATTTGAGGGAAGACAAATAGCAAAGATGGAAAATTCCCAACTTGCTCAAACTGTTGAAGATGGAGATGTATTTGCCAGAGTAGCTCCTGCTCAAAAGCTGCAACTAGTTGAAGCCCTCCAGT
>JBCCDM010000114.1:0-15822 GCA_039030795.1 Cyanobacteria bacterium P01_A01_bin.84 | reverse complement strand
CGATGATCCCGTACTGCGCGATGATCTGGATGTTGTTCTTGAGGCCCAGCGCGTTGAACGCGCGGCCATCGGAAGCCCAGAGGAGGGCGAAGATGATGACCATCATCACGATGAACGCGCCGATCTCCGGGCGTCTGACGAGACGCTGAAGACGCGTCTCTTCTACCATTCTGTCGGATTCACTGCGGTCTGACATTTGTGTCCTTGCTCCCCCCAAGTTCTCTCGAAGACAAAACAGGCGGGACCATGGCCCCGCCTGCCTATTTGTTACCTCAGCGCAAGCGCTTAGCGGTCGATGCCCGCCAGCTCCTTGACGGAGGCCGCGTTGGACTGATCCACGAAGCCCGGGCCGGAGTTGATGTTGTTGCCCGGCAGGAGACCCGCGTGGTTGTTGTAGAGGTGCAGCACGATGACCGGCATGTAGCCCTGCAGGCGCTGCTGCTGGTCGATCGTGAAGGCCACTTCACCCGCGTCGATGAGGTCCATCACGCCAGGCGAAAGGTCGAAGCAGCTCAGGTGCACGTCGGCGCCCACGGCCTCGATGGCGCGGTGCGCGGCTTCACACACGTGCGGGCCAACGGCCAGAACGCCGTCGATGGACTCGTCCGCCTCAAGGGCCGCCGCCGTCCGCGTTTCGATCTGGGCGGGGTCGTTGGACACGTCGATCTGGTTCAGATCAGCGCCCATCGCGTCGAAGTAGCCCGTGCAGCGGTCGACCAGCGCGGTGTTGAACGCTTCCTGGTTCAGGCACAGGCCGTTCGTCACGCCTTCCGCCATCGCGCGCTCACCGGCGGCGAGGCCTGCGTCACGCTCGGGCTGGCCCACGTGCATCAGCGCGCCGAGGTCCGCGGAGGACTCGAGGCCGGAGTTCATCGTCACAACCGCATTTACTTTTTGTAGAAAGATTAACACTATCAAGATAGGTTAACTTATTTCCGGAAAATCAACCCTAGCGATCGCTAGTACCGCTACATCAGATTCAACGAAAAACATTCGGAATGTTTCAAACACTAAACATACTCAACAAAAACAATTACTTCTAATTCGCACACTCTATAAACCTTATATAGCAAGCTTTTAAGCAACCATGCAAAATATATTTGTTTTATTTATTACGAAATATTAACGTAAAATATTATCCAGAACAAAAGTATAGAAGTATTAAGAACCAATACTGGAGACTTTAATGACACAAGCATCATCAGGTAAAAAAGTAGTAGTAGTAGGTGCCGGTTGGGCTGGTTTGGGTGCAGCTTACCACCTAGCAACACAAGGTTATAGTGTCACCCTTCTAGAAGCTGGTTCCTACCCTGGTGGATTAGTTGCAGGTTGGAAAACAGCATCTGGACGTTCTGTAGAAGCAGGAATTCATGGCTTTTGGTATCCTTATAAAAATATTTTTTCTTTAGTTAACCACTTAGAAATTAATCCTTTTACCACTTGGACTCGTTCTTCACAATACTCTCCTGCTGGTTTAGAGGTAGAATCACCAATTTTTCAAGACTTACCCCCACTTCCCACACCTTTAGGTACTTTTGTTTATACTCAATTTCAAAGATTACCCTTATTTGAACGTCTCAGCGCTCTACCACTACTCTACACTGTCATTGATTTTGATAACTCAGATGATGCTTGGAAACGTTATGACAAAGTCAGTGCAAGAGAGTTATTTAAACAATTTGGTGTATCAGCAAGACTGTACCGAGATGCTTTTGAAGCTATGCTTTTGGTGGGTTTATTCGCACCAGGAGAACAGTGTTCTGCTGCTGCAACTTTGGGTATGCTCTATTATTTCATTCTTGCCCATCAACCAGACTTTGATGTGGTTTGGTGTCGGGGAACTGTAGGGGAGAAAATCTTCCGTCCCTGGGTAGAAAAAATCGAAAAAGCTGGCGGGAAAATATTAGCAAATAAGCGAGTGAATGATGTAATTAGTAATGATTATAATCAAATAACTGGTGTTGTTTGTAATGACGAAATCTTTGATGCTGACGCAGTTATATTTGCTGTAGGGATTACAGGAATGAAAAAAATTATTGCCCAAAGTCCTACTTTACAAAAGCGCAAAGAGTTTCGTAATATCATTAACTTAGGAGCAATAGACGTTTTAGCAACCCGTTTATGGTTTGATAAAAAAGTTAATATTCCCCGTCCTTCTAATGCTTGCTTTGGTTTTGACCCCACTACTGGATGGACATTTTTTGACTTAAATAACCTCCATGACGAATATAGAGACGAACCAGGTACGGTGGTAGAAGTTGATTTTTACCATGCAAACCAATTCATTCACATGGACGATAAAGATATTATTCCTATCATTCATAATTACTTAATAACTTGCGTACCAGAATTTAGAAACGCCAAAGTCATTGATAGTAGCATAATTCGTTTATCCCAAGCAGTAACTCACTTTGCACCCGGTAGTTATCAATATATGATCGGAGCACAAACAAGTTTTACTAACTTATTTATGAGCGGTGATTGGATTATTACCCGTCACGGTTCTTGGTCTCAGGAAAAAGCTTTTGTAACAGGTTTAGAAGCTGCAAATTTGACTATTAGCTATTTAGGAGAAGGTAAGAAAGCTAATATATTACCTATAGAAGCAGATGAAGCTCACATTCAAGCAGCAAGGGTTATGAATAGGGGATTAAAAAATTTAAGTAAGTCTATTTTACCTAACTTTTGGCTACCTTAAAAATCGTTGCCGAGAGGAAAGGGGGAGAATCCCCCAATTCTTAGTTTTTCTTAAAACTGGAGTTTAGACTAATACATAACAAAACAGCGCAACAGTAATATTTTGATGCGTGTCAGTAGCAAAATTGGAGAGATAAAGATTTTAAGTGGGTTTGGGTTTCTTTTTATTTGTATTTTTAGTACGTTTTTTGACAACTGGATAGCGAATTCTACGCTTACGGGTTTGTTCGGGTTTCCAGCCTGGAGATTTTCCGCGTGGTTTTGGAGATGTTGCAGGTGTGTGAATCACGACTAAAATTGCACCTACAGACTGTGCAACTCTCCCCGGTGTTAACTTTGGGGCTGTTTTTTGCCAAGGTAAAGGGTTATCTTTGACGATATCGCGTGCTAACCATAATTGCCAAGTTGTCAATGGCATAAGGTCGCTCCATCTGTCAGATTGTTCTGGAGTAGAAAGTTTTGGCAATGTCCAATGTAGTCTTTGTTTAGCGAAACGATACCAATGGTCAACACCAAATCGTCGCAAGTAAAATTGTAGAACTTCAGTGCAAGAGGGCATTGACTCTCCAATAAAAGCCAACCACATGGGTTTTGCGATTCGTTTACTACCGTCCTCGTTCAGGCGTTCAACTAACATCACTGACATTGGATGTAATGGAGATTTACGGAAGTGTAACTCAGACCATAAGCGAATTTTTAACTTGCCGAGTTTTGTGTCAAAGAATTCTATTGTTTGGGTTGGTTCATCCCAAGTTGATTCATCAATAAGTTTAAATTTATCGCCATGAATTCGTCGTCGTCCTCTTCCACTGTAAGGTGGTGGTGCAGTCCAGAGGCACAGATTTGACCTTAAGCGTATAATTTTGTCAACTTCTATATTCGCTGTTTTGATTACAAATGGCGCACACCCATATTCAATGTCCCAACATGACATTGCCCTATCTGGTAGCTGTGGACACACTTGTTTGAGTTGCCATACTGCTTTATCAATTGGATTTTCCCAGCTTGTAATACGCTCATGCCTTAATGGCAATGCCCAACTTCCTTCAGTTTCTGGTACCAAAGCAAGCGTACTATATCCATATCCAACAGTGATTGGTCTTCCTCCAAAACCTCCCTGTGCATAATGTTCATAGGTTCTTTCTTTAAGAGTACGTGCATTGGGTCTTGACCATGTGGTATGGTCGCCAGCGAGTAATATACGTTGTTCTTGTCTTTTTATTTGCTTGATGTAAAGCTTCATTAACTTATTTCGCTGAGGTCTTGTGTCTTGTAAAGATTCATAGATACTTGACCATTTACGACGAAACACTGGACACAATGATAAATCAGCCAAACTATCAGCTTTACGAGTTAGCATAACAGCATCCATCAATTCAAATGTGGCATATGAAAGCTCGACCAAGATAAGAATACGCTTCTTGACGGAATGCCTTTAAATTAGATAATAATTCCATAACGAAAGTTGAGATTTGGTGGTGCTTTTCTCATCTTCCGTCGGGAGGTGCTTGTTTTACCACAGGCATTTCCCTATTTTTTTATACCAGTTTTTATGCGCCGTGACCGCATAGCGGTCACGAGCTTTAGTCTAAACTCCAGTTAAAAACATCCCCGGCAAATTTCCTAACCGTAAAAAAGGGAGCTAGGCTCAAATAACCTGACATTCCTTAGCTGAGTCAGCGTTTATAGTGATTTCGCATCTGTTTAGTAATTTTCTTCCAGCGTTTCTTAGTATCTACATAAGCTTTCTGGTCTTGTTTGCGATTTAGATATTCGAGTTCTCTATTTAACTTTTGGTAACTAAGAAATCTAGAATAGTCTAACTTCCCATCTTCTAAGCTTTCCCGTACAGCACAACCCGGTTCATCATTATGTTGGCAATTGCGAAAACGACACTTTTGAGCCAGAATTTCGATATCAGCAAAAGTTTCTTGTAAACCTTCATCAGCATTCCAAATCTGGATTTCTCGCATTCCTGGACTATCTATAATTAACCCACCATTGGGTAAGAAAATTAATTGTCGGTGGGTTGTAGTGTGTTTTCCTTTATCATCACCGTGACGTACTGACTTGGTTGCTTGTATAGTTTCACCTTTTAGTTTATTAGTAATAGTAGATTTACCAACTCCAGAAGAACCAAGTAAAGCAATTGTTTTTCCTGGTTCTATATAAGGTTTAAGCACATCTAAGTCTTGATTAGAAGCAGCGCTTAAGGTAACTATTGGTACTCCTAAAGCAATATCATTAACTTGAGCAATACGTTCTTCAAGGCAATTGCATAAGTCTGCTTTGTTAAGTACAATAACCGGATTTGCACCACTCTCCCAAGCTAAAACTAGGTAGCGCTCAATTCTCCTCAGATTAAAATCCCTATCCAATCCGGAAACCAAGAAAACCGTATCAACATTAGCTGCAATAACCTGCTCTTCTGTTTTCAATCCGGGGACTTTACGAGAAAACTTACTTTTGCGCGGTAAAACATGATGAATAGTTGCAGATTTTTCTGCTTCTCTGAGTTTGATAACAACCCAGTCTCCTACTGCTATTGTGTGCGGTGGGGATATATTCAGGCTATTATCTCCACTGTATTGTTGTGTATGATGTCTTAACCTACCTGTTATATTTGCTGATAACTCCCCAACTTCACTGTAAAGGATATACCTATCTCGATGTTGGATAACAACTCTTGCTACTGTAAATCCTTCTTTGCAGTCAAAATCACAGCCGGAAGCAAAAAAATCATTCCAGCCTAAATATTCTAAATATTCTAAATTCTCGAAATTCATTTGTGGTGTATTTCCTCAATGCGTGCTTTTGTGCTTTTCTACACAAGGCGCAAAGAAAGAATTTAGCTTTATTCGGGCAATATTGGGATAAATATCGAATTAATGGAGGAATAAGCTAGAATATCTGCGCCTTGTCTTTTCTGGGTATCAATTTCATACACCGAAACCGCAAATAATTTTTTCATGGTTTACCCTCCAACAAAAGGCTCTACATATGTATCAACACTGGGATTTTAGCAAATTCCAGATATGTCCACCCCAAAATATATGTAGAGATGTAAAACTTTACATCTCTACATTCGTGAATTAAATATGCATTATCCAGAATTCTTATAAAGACTTTCCGTGGAATGTCTCTACATTTTTGACCTTGCCAATTTTCTGCTTAACATTCAATCCATCTAAACCATGCTTAATCCAATTAATACATTCAAATTCCGATTGAAATAACTTGGGTGCAGCAATATTGTTAAGAGAGTCTGGGGGATAATGATTATAGAAATACTTACCAGCTTCCTGTGCAACAATAATTAAGTTGTTGCGGTAGGTGTAGCGAGTTTTGAAATCATCAGTTTGAGTATTATCAACACTCCGAAATTCAGAGATCGTATCAAGATGATCTTTGGCTATCTCGACAATATTTTCAATACTGCTACCATAAATACCTGTGGGATTTTCTGCTTTATGAAACTTACTTTTGTAATTGTTTGCTGAAAGTATTTTATATGAATAGATTTCATAGTTGTCAGCGCTAGCAAATACAAAAGGAATTATCAGATACCCTTTGTGTGAAACTGATTGTTCGTACAGTAGACGACCCATATATAAATCTCCTTCGGTGCAACTAAAATAAGTAATTACCAAAGTTCAACCCTGTTAAAGTTATACAACTTTCAAGGTCTAATGGCTAAAATTAAGTTGTTTTGTTAGTCCAATTTTATTAGCTCAGAGTTCGGTAGCCAACTTTTTTATACATATTTTATCTATAAAATTGGCTTATTAAATATCAGTTCAAAGCTAATGTCAGCATGAGTTAATCCCAGGCGATCGCCATAAGCTTAACTTTGTGATTGCACAGCGATTCCTATAGAAAAAACAGATGCAATTATCTGCTCTATTGAGATTGTTGTGCAAGCAAATTATATAAAACAATAATTTGACTTCACGTGAAAGGTAATTCTCCCTTTATTCAACTTACCACAAGTCTATATACAAATAATCAGCCTTTATCCTATTCCGATAGTAATAAATTTTGCTTGTATTTTTATGATATAAGGTTTTACTTATACTAATAAAAATTGATGTATTTATAAGATTTGACAATGTCTTAAAAAAGTTTATTTGAGGTATAAGAATTAAATAATCTAGCTTTATTGGGTATAATTTTAGCCTTAATTCCGTGGTTTGTACCTTTAGGTGTAATATATAAATAATTGCATCTGAATTTTATTTGCATATATCAAAATTGCACTGGAAATTTCAGTAGCGGTTAATACTTTTATTTTATTTTTCAAAAAATTATAGTTTTGTGATTCTATACAAATAATAAAAAGCTGTGAAACAATTAGTTTCACAGCTTCTAGTGTGGTGTGAGGAGCTTAACTACATTTAATTATACAAGGAAAAGTCTATGAATACAATTTATGAGCATATTTTTTATGGCTAAAATACATAATTATTATTTGCTAGATAAGGAGGTGGGTGAGAAAATTTATAACTATGTCATTGCAAGCGAAATCGAATGTAGCGTTTCCACAAAGGGTTGTCTTAGACTATTAATCACAAGGGTTTTGGGTAATTTGCATTTAGTTACATAGTTGCTTTTATTTGTGCCTAACTACTTAGTTTCTCGATAATTTAGGTATATATGCCTTGTATATTTGTTTGATATTATGTCCGGTGAAACAGTTGTCATATCTGTGGGGACTAAGTAATAAGTAAGGAATAATAAGTAGCAGGTAATAACCACCATCTTTTCAATAGGGTTATGTCGTAACTAATTAAGCGGACTTGATATGATAGAGATGATCGATCGTTGCAACGCCAAATATTTTTATAAATTAATTTTTTATAACTTAAATACTCAAGGCAAAATTAAACCGTGGAAACTTTTGTAAGACCCACGGCTTCTGGGTGTGGTGTGAGGAGAATCAGTTGATAATTTTATAATCTTGCAAGAAGTATAGCAGATATTTCGTAACACTATTGTTACAAATCCCGTAACAATATCTTGTTCTCAAGACATAGAAAAATTCACAACGCAAAGACATAGAAGCATAAGGTTTTTAAAGAAAATTGCATTCAATATAAAAAACTTTAATGTAATGCTTTGGTGTGGTCTACATTCTTTTCAAAACAATATATTTCATTCAATCCAAATCAATCGTTTAATAAAGCACCACTACAACTAGAACCACTACCTGCTGTACAGCCATAACAGTAAGCAGCAGTCTGAACATCTCTAATTACATCTAAACTATTTGCTTTTAGTAATGATGCAACTGTAATATGTTCTCGATCGGGTGTATGTGCCCGGAGGTTCATCATCTGATTAAAATCGCAGTCATATACATTACCAAGATAATCAATAGAAAGTTCATTGCGGCACATCAAATGTTCTACTGTCGTTGAATTAAAATTAGATTCTAGAAACTCTAAATATGAAGCGTAAAGCTTTCGACGTTCTAAATGAAACTTAGTTCTGCCTACTGGTAAGTTTGTTATGGTAAATAAGTTATTAAATATAATCCCAAAATTTTCTTTTAAGAAATTTTTATAATCTTGTTCTAATTTAACTTGGTCTGCTGTCAAAGAAAAGTTTTCATTTACGGGTAGTTGCGGATTATAAACTAAGTCTAATATTAATTCCGAGTTGCTGCCATAGCCCAATTTATTCAGCCATTGTATTGCTTTAATAGAGGCATCAAAAACACCATTTCCTCGCATCTTATCAACATTGTCAGCTAAGTAACAAGGTAAAGAGGCAACTACTTTGATTTTATGTTTGGCAAAGTATTCTGGTAAGTAATCAAATCCAGGTTCAAAATAAATTGTCAGGTTAGAACGAACAATTACTTCTTTATTATTTTGTTTAGCTGCTTCTACTAAGTCTGTAAATCCATAGTTCATTTCTGGGGCACCTCCAGTCAAATCTACAGTTTGAATTTGGGGGAATTTATGGATTAATGCGACTAACTGTTTGCAGACTAATGGAGAAAGCTCTTCTGTACGTTTGGGGCTTGCTTCTACATGACAGTGGCTGCAAGCAAGGTTACAACGTCTACCCAAGTTAATTTGTAAAACGGAAATTGTTTTTTTAGTTAGGGACGAATTTAGTTTGGCTGGGAAGGGTGTAATAGTTTGTGTATTATTCATTTTGGTGGCTTTGTTATGGGGGTCTGCTTTACCCATTAGGGTTTAGCAATAGGGGTTTAGCAATACTAAACCCCTACTCTGCGGCTGGTGATTGATTTTCAGAGATTCTATGGTTAAACCAGATTAAAGCAAGGTCTTACAGGATAACTGACCAAGACAGAAGGGCGATCGCGCCCGACCCGCCGCGATTCTTTTAGTGGTAAAAAGTATAAAAGAAAAGGTTTGTTTATTTAACAACAACCACCGCCGTCATAATGCCAGGTGGAATCAGTGATAGTAATTTCATGGGGGTATGAGTTTGCTAGTTTGGCTGCTGTTTTATCGCAAACCGAGAAGGGAAGTCCTTTTTGGAGGATATGACCGGCTCTATCGTCAAAATATGGCTGAGAACCACTGTAGATGGCTGTTTTCCCCGTGAAGATACAGGCTCCGTCTTCAGGAATATCCACTTTGAATGCTACAGAGTCAAGACTTTCTAATAAAAGATGAGAATCTAAGTTGTAGGTTTGAGAATCTAAAAGACGGTAAGGACGACGGACACGAATTTCTACCTGACCAAAGCCTGCGTTAATGATACGTCCTGTATATTGTTCGTAAGTTAAGGCTCCCGATAAACACATAGCGCGCAGACGTTCATCTTGTTGTAGGTGAGTTGGAATAGGTTTTGTGGCGATTGGGTCGCTCATTTGTAACCTTCCTCCCGGTTTTAAGACCCTGTGAGCTTCTTTGAGAGCGCGGGTTAAGTCTTCTGGCTCAAATATATTAAATAGACAATTTTGTGCTAGAACATCGACTGAGTTGTCGGGGACGGGTAAATTAAAGGCTTCTCCAGGACGGATATCAATAAAACTAGGGTCAAACCAAGGATTTTCTTGAGCAGCAATTTCTAAGTTACGTGCAGCAGCTTGACGCATTTCTGAAACAGGTTCAACTGCAATGATTGCACCGGGACGGCGAGAAAAATAAGCGAATTGCAAGGCTTCTAAACCACCACCGACTCCGACGTACAAAATTGTGGGATTATTAGCAAGTTCGCTGGGATGAACTGTGGAACCGCAACCGTAGTTCATCTCTTGCATTTCTAGGGGTATATTTAGTCCCGGTAGTTGTAATGGTGTACTTTGTACGCAGCAAAGTCCTACTTCTGGTGTTTGCGCTACTTCACTATAAAATTGTGCCGTTGTTTCGAGATAAGTCATTGCAGCTGTATTGTTTGGGTAAATTTTCCTGGAGAAGTTTTCCTAGGGGAGTGGATCTGAGTAAACTGTGAGTGTAATTTGATGCTTGGCTTAATTTTAATATTTTTGCTGAAGAATAAGCTTAGTACTATCTAAAAATAATTAATATCATGATTAAGTAAGTTAGTGTAAAAAAAATAAGGTATGTGATTAAGAGTAAAATGTATTGATAAGGAGAGATTGCAGGCATTTTCACTATTTTAGATTCGGTTACAGAATTAAATTTGTTTGTGCCGAATTAATTAAGTATGAGAAATATACTTAAGATAAATAAGCAAATTTTGTCTGTGTTTTCACTATTTCTTCATGTATATAAAAAACTGGAAGCAGGTATAGAACCTGTTCCAGGATTGATTCTTAAGGATTCACACAAGTTAAATATTGATTTGCAGTTAAGAATATTTAAATACGATTAATTTGAAGTTTTATGAGTTTTCCCTGAGAGTATGCTTTGGTGGAGATTAAGTTTTTTATGATAAATCCTTATGGCGTATGTCGCATTTTCATAGGACTTTTCCTAGGGTATTGATAATTTTAAATTGGGGTAGAGGGACTTACGGGGTAATTGATAATCAGTCGCTTAAATGATTAATTCAATCCTTCAAAACGTAACCAACGCCCCGCACAGTCTGAATCAAACGCTTTTCTTGGTTCGCTTCTAGTTTAATACGTAAATAACGAATATAAACTTCAATAATATTGGAGTCTCCCATAAAGTCGTATCCCCAGACCTCTTCAAGAATGCGATCGCGGGTGATGACTTGTCGGGGATTGGTGATTAAATATTCGAGTAAATCAAATTCTTTTGCGGTTAGTTCAATTAGACGGTTTCCTCTTTTAACTTCTCGGGTTCCTTTATTTAAAGTCAGATCCTCAAAGCTTAATATATCTGTAGATTCTACCTCTTGATTGCGACGTAAATGAGCGCGTATTCTTGCCAGTAATTCCTCTAGACTAAAGGGTTTGACGACATAATCATCAGCACCCGCATCTAAACCAGCCACGCGATCGCTTACTTCGTCTTTGGCTGTCATTAAAATTATTGGTACTTTCTCCCCGGTACTGCGCAGACGACGACAAACTTCTAAACCCGACAATCCTGGTAACATCCAGTCTAAGATTAACAAATCATAATGAGATTCCCGCGCCATGGTCAAACCACTCAAACCATCATTAGCTACACTAACTTTGTACCCTTCAAAGCTGAGTTCAAGTTCTACAAAACGAGCCAGTTTGGCTTCATCTTCTACTAGTAAGATATGTGCCGTCATGAAAAAGAAGATTTTTAATAAATTTTAATAAGAGTTTTTGGCTTTTAGTTAGAATCGCTTTTTCACTAAGGAACTAACGGCTAACAAGCTCAAAGCTCTTCAACTATACAGCTTGATTTAATTCTAAATCTTAAGTATACATATTGAAATGATTTTTTTTGGTTTATCACCTGTATAAAATAGGCTTTGTAATTAGTTATTGAAGAAAGTAGACAGGTAGACAGTTACAATCAAAAGAATATAGTCAAAGATTAAGAATCGTGTCAAAAAACCAAGATTTATTTGGATGAATAAAAAAATAATAAATTGACAAAATTAGACAAAGTTGAATCAAGTTTTGTCTGTTTTACACCATCTACGATTAAAACTTCTAATTTTTATATAAAAAAAATGTTACTAGAATCACACAATTGGCAGCAAAAACAAAAAACACTGAAAATCCTTTCTTCCCTGAGTTATCGTAACGGACATATAGATGAATATTTAAAAGCGATCGCTTGTGGAGTTAGTCAGTTAGTCATGATTGATTGGTCAGTTGTGACCTTATATCATCAGGGTTTTGGTAAAGTGTTAGCTAGCAGTATAGATTTAGGGGAAGAGGTTGGAAGTTACTCCGTCCATGGTCAATTAAGCGGAACAGTAGTCAAATCCGGGTCGAGTTTAATTGTAGAAGATACTCAACGCTGTATTGAGTATGGTCAAGCACCATCTGGTTATCGGGCTTATTTGGGTGTACCGTTAAGCACATCGACAGGTGAAGTAATTGGTACAATTTGTTTATTTCACAAAGCACCCCGTAAGTTTTCTCCTGAAGAGGTAAGTATTGCTGAGTTATTTGCCGAACGTGCAGCGACAGCACTTGATAACTATCATTTATATTTACAGCAGCGAAAGTTTAATGAAATTTTAGAAGTAGAGGTAGCTCGACGTACAGAAGAATTGAAACGGGCACAGGAACAATTAGTAGAAAGAGAACGTTTAGCAGCAATTGGTGAATTCGCTTCAGGTATTATTCATGAAATTCGCAACCCTTTCACTACAATGAAAATGGGTTTAAATTATTTTAAAAAAGTTGATTTATCAGAACCTTCCCAGATTAGATTATCTCTGGCATTAGATGAAGCAGATAGATTAGAAAAATTATTAAAGGAAATTCTACTATATGCAAAACCTCAAACTTTAGCCCTGAAGCCAATTCAAATAAATAAATTTATTGATAAATTATTAAAAAATTTAAAATTAATGCCAGCAGCAGACAATAGAATAATTGAGTTTGAGCCTGGTAGTGATTTAATACAAGTTTTAGGTGATGAGGATAAATTAAAGCAAGTATTAATAAATTTAGTCCGTAACGCTTGTGAGGCTATAGATGATCGCGAAGCTGTCAAAATAAAGGTTATTAATCATCGAGAAAATAATCTTCAAGATAGTTATCGACTCCCTAACAATCAACAAATCCACATTCAAATTCACAACTATGGTAAACCAATTCCCCCAGAGATTTTGCCGAAACTAACTCAGCCATTCTATTCAACAAAATCCTCTGGTACTGGATTGGGATTAGCAATCGTGAAACGCATAATTACAGCTCATAATGGTGAATTACTGATTGATTCTTCCGCACAGACAGGTACAACATTTTCCGTCAGATTACCAATTTGTAATTAGCAATATGCTGTAATATCTTCACCACATTCATCTGCCAGATAGCACATGGCTTTGAAACGTAAAATTACAACCTGCTCATAGAAAGGGTTGAGTTTACACATAGGTGGAATATGAAATAATGTTTTACCGAAAAATACTATATCTCTTTCAAAGGGACATTGAGCAGGTATTAATTTACATAAACGATGAGCAAAAGCTCGATTGTGAACTTCAATAGACTCTAACCAATTACGGATAGGGGATAATAAATCGCGCTTGGAAGAAACTTGAGTAAAGCTTGTCATGATATTTACCAGAATAAAATTAGGTATAGTTAGTTCTTTTAGAATTGAATTAGGTTGATTTCGTTACAATTTGCTCGATATGAGCCTCTAATACTAATCAACTTGTGGGAAAGGTTTTATGCAAGAGCTTA
The DNA here is from genome assembly GCA_039030795.1 of Cyanobacteria bacterium P01_A01_bin.84. Lineage (GTDB taxonomy): Bacteria > Cyanobacteriota > Cyanobacteriia > Cyanobacteriales > Nostocaceae > JBCCDM01. Next base: position 2,372 of record JBCCDM010000114.1, on the reverse strand, counting down.
CTTAATCTGTCTATATTTGTATTTCATCTTGCATCTTGCATCTTTCTTCTTTCTATATATAGGTTCAACAGAAATTTAGTTATGCAATAAATATGACTTCACCATTTCTTTTTACGATTGCTTTTTACCATTAATCATTAACAACACCCATAGCTACACGTACAGCAATTAGCCTTCCGGATATTTTCCTTCTCCTAAATAATTCCTTGATAATTTGCGATAATTTATGTAGTAACTGTAAAATTTCAAATTCCTAGGAACTACTTACTTGCAATTGGTTATCTAAACCGAGACGATTTATTTTGTTGTGAGTTCTAAAAGAAGAAGCCATTGCTACAGCAGGGTTTCCCAATACAAGTGCCTTCTGCTGGAAGTAGATAAAACCTCAAGCAAATTTATACAATTAAAATTAAACATAGTAGCAATTAGGCATTATTTGAATGTCCCAAGCACGTTACACTAGGTCTGGCGACAGCCTTTCTAGCGTTACTATGGGGCTTTTATGGCAGCAAACGTGCAACAGATTGCCATTTTCTTGGACAAATTAGGTTGGGAGTATCGAATTGAAGATGAAGACGAACGTATTATTACGGGTGTCGAAGCCGATAATATAGAAGATTTTGTCATTGTCGTTCAACTTGATGAAGACGGAAAATTCTTTCGAGTTTTTGCACCCCAAGTATTAGTGGGAGTGCAAGATCACAAACATAAGGCTGCTATCTTGCAAACAATGCTCGCAATCTCTTGGGAAACAAAAATGTTGCAGTGGGAGTACGATCCTTCCGATGGAGAAATCCGGGCAATTATCGAGTTTCCTTTAGAAGATGCAGAACTCACAGAAAAACAATTTAATCGTTGTTTAAGCGGGTTAATTCAACTGGTTGACAATGTAGCAATGCCTCGCTTAAGTGAGGTGATGTCTACGGGTAAAGACCCAGGTAATGTCGAACTTGGGGAAAGAATTTTGCTCAGTATACAAGAACAAGCTCCTGGCTTGCTGGATCTTTTAGAAAAAGCTATGGAAGCTCGTAAACATCGGGGTAGTTTTCCTAATGACGAAACATGATTGCCAAGGAAATAGTTATACTCGTTTACAAAGAAGAATTCAGAATTCTGTAATGCCGGTAAGTCAGAGTAATCTGTAAAAGTGGAGCTTAATACTTCTAAATTTATTCGCACCTCAAACAGGTTTTTCGGTGGAGAATTAAATTTAAGATTGTGTTTGCTCTTCCTAATTCTTAATTCCTGATTCCTGACTCCCGATTCCTGGCTCTTGATTTCTGAATCCTGATTTCTGAGTACTTATTGAATTATTCTAGGGCTTGATTGTATGACATCCTACGCAACCTCCTCTGCTAGAGCAGAAATGAGCGAACTTCGGCGGCTAAAAGGTTTACTACCGCCAGAGTTGCAGAGCTGGGTAACAGTAGAAGGTACGACTGAGGTCAATCCACCCCTGATACGTAGCGAAGAAATTGGTAAAGACCAAGTGGAAGTACAAATTGACTTGGTGAAATGGGACAATTTAGCCATGGATCAGCGCAATCTACTGTTTTGGCATGAAGTCGCTCGCATCCAAAATGATACTATACCGAAAGATGGTTGGGAAATGGCAGCACTCGCTATTGGTTTAGGTGGTGCTGTCGGTGAATTATGGGTACAGGATGGCTTGCTATTGATACTAGCTTTGGCTTTATGCGGTGTATCTGGTTGGCGACTTTATCAGAAAAATAATGGGGAAAAAAGGCTTAAAGAATTAGTTGAGGCTGATGAAAAAGCGATATCTTTAGCTACTCGTTTTGGCTACAGTCTTCCTAATGCTTATAAGAGTTTGGGTAGTGCTTTAAAAACTTTGATTGATATAACTCCTAGTAAGCGTCAACGTTCTGCTTATGAAGCTAGATTATCTTCTCTTAAGCGTAGCGCTAATAAAGCTAAAAATAAGTCTCGTTCTGTAGATGAAGGAAGGTTTTAGATTGGTGATTGGTAATTAATTGGTAATTCTAATTTTGCCATATATTCTTTGTTAGACGCACCATTGACTACTGCTGGTGCGTCTTTTAATTTTGTTGTGACTCTTGTAGAGCAGAACTTATACCAATAAGGTTCGGTTAGAGGAGAAACTGGAAAGAGAAGAAGCGTAAAAATAAGACTTATAGCCGAAAATTTAATTCTATTTTTGCTTAACCGAACCGTATTGGAACTTATACCAGTTTGAATAAATAAGGGTTAAAAACTGAATCTATATAATTGGACAATAAATGACATAGTTGGACAAATAATTTGATATTTGGCTCTAATGTCCAATATAAATCGAATTAGTCAAATAGTACTCAAGTACTTTTTAACTATCTAACAATGGTATATTGTAT
>JBCCDM010000113.1:0-15847 GCA_039030795.1 Cyanobacteria bacterium P01_A01_bin.84 | reverse complement strand
GTATCAAATTTTCATTCAAATAATTACAAATGTCATTGATAAGTTTTCGGATATATTGTTATTTCTTTATAATTAAAAATATTTACTTAAAAGTAAAAATATAGTAGTTCTACTAGTTAAATATTTATTTAGTGAAGATAAATTAAAAAAAATATCTCATTTTATAGTCTTTTTTGATAGCAATACATAATATATAATTACTCACAATCGTCGTAGAGTAGCATCTTAAATTTCTAATTGTTAACCCTACAAATTAGGGGAATCTTAGCAATCTAGTATCCTCAATTTTTACCTTTGACTAAAAAAATACCGCCCTACTTTAGGGAAATATCAATATAATTACGGAGTTTGATTGAGATAGTTATAAATACGGGAATCATTATTTAGGTATTTAGGCACTAAATTTTTTTATCAGAAAGTACTAGTTATAATAGACCTCTTGCACTTATACGTATAAATAGTCAAAGACAAAATACGGAGTAACAAATAATACTATTAATTCAATATTTATTCAGTCCTCTTTTAGAGAACTTCGTTTATAAATCTGGGACTTCCAGTCCTAGGCGCTCGGGAATACTGAGTATTATTTATTTAAATGACTTTCTTGGTGCAAGATATGACTATATTTGCGATTAATGAAATTCTGATAAAAGATTTGGGAAGAATATTTACAGAGTAGAAAACTTAATCAGGACTTAGGCAACAATAACGGAATTCCGTCCGAAGGGACCGTAGGGTTTCCTGAAAGGGTTGTCGTTAGACTAGCAATCTCAAAGCCTTATTTTTCGTTACAAGTGTGTAAGTCCTATTAATATCTCAATTGTAGATATTCTTGAAAACCAGACGTAAACCCTCTGTTCAGAACTAATTCAATCTTGTTCTGAAATTACTAAATTTTACGTTGATAAAGGTTATAGAACAAAGTTATCACTTGTATGTAACTCAAGTAAGTACCCCAAAGTAACCCTGTTGGAGGTCACATTAAGTATCGTAATTTTAATGTAGGATTTAATTTAATGTATTTAATGCCACAATAGATGGCGGTGTTCCTGATTCTCGATTTGTAAGCTGATGCGGTCAAAATCAGTGGATATATTTGCCAGCCCCAAAACTTTTACAAAGGTTTCAGAACTCTAGTACAGAGTGGTTTCTTTATAAATTGTTGTATTAATTCCAACAGCAATTCTAGCGATCGCACAGACACAAACACCACTTTAGCTGTGACCAATTCTAGCTTGTAGTTCAGTTAGAGGAATAATTTCAACCCAGATATTGGCTTTAGTAAACATTAGTTTCTATAGACTCTAGCAAAGGTAAATTATATTAAAATGATTTTTATTTTTCCATTACTACCAGGGCTTACGCAATGAAGATTTGTCCGAAGCGACGGCGACGGTCAATACGTGTGAAAGCATAAGTCCTATCGGACACGCGGAAGTGTTAACGTCTCAGACGAAATTACGTAGCTTTTGCGTAAGTCCTGACTACTAAACATTAAAAAAAACCTGGAGTAAGAGATAGAGCGCGTAAAAAAGGAATAAAACCCCACATTCTTACTGCGGTCGCCAATTATTTATTGCCAGTTTTTCTTCTATATCGCAGTAATAAGTTTATCAAAGATGACGTTTGATTTGACCAAAGATTAAACTGTGGATAATCTGTAAATCAATCAATAAATGAATTCATAAATACTGTTGCAATCGACAAAATTTTTATACATTTATTGCCTTGATTAAACAAGCCTAAATCTACTTATATATCAAAAAAAATATGTCAGTGCATCACCGTAGTCGCAGTAAAACTACCAACATGATGATTAATGTTAATTCTCATCATGATAGTAAATATAAAAAAACAAACACAAAAGATAATTCAGCCCCTGTGGGTAGTCTTGCAAATCAACAGGGAACGATCTCTAGTTTTTTAGCTCCTTTAACTCAAGACACTTTTAAACAAGTTGTTAATGAAGTAGAACAAAAACTATTGATTGTTAATCAAACCCTTTCGATGTTAGATTCCCAAGGGTTTGAAAATATATTACAAGAAATGTTACAGTCAATAACTCTTAAAACTGGAGAGTTATTAGGTGCAGATAGAACAACTATATTTTTATTAGATGAAGAGAAGCAAGAACTGTGGTCAATTGTAGCAGCAGGTGATAAAGATCGTCCTTTAGAAATTAGAATTCCCGCAAATAAAGGAATTGCCGGTGAGGTCGCAACCCAGAAAAAAGTAGTTAATATTCCTTTTGACTTTTATCACGACCAGCGCTCAAAATTTGCCCAAGAGCAAGAGAAAGTAACTGGTTATCGCACATATACAATGCTAGCTTTGCCTTTATTAAATGAACAAGGTGATTTAGTTGCAGTAGTGCAATTACTAAATAAGTTACTTTCACCAAACTGTATTTCATCAAATAATACAAGTAGCTGTTTATCAGAACGTATTGATATTAATGGTTTTACTGAAGCTGATAATCAATTATTTCAGCAATTTGCTCCTTCCATCCGGTTAATTTTAGAGTCTTCTCGTTCTTTTTATGTGGCAACTCAAAAACAAAGAGCTGCTGCTGCTTTAATGAAAGCTGTGAAGTCACTTTCTCAGAGTAACTTGGACTTAGAAGACACTCTCAAAAGAGTGATGGATGAAGCTAAAGAACTAATGAATGCGGATCGCAGTACCCTATGGTTATTAGACCGCGATCGCCAGGATTTATGGACTAAAATTACTTTAGATGATGGTTCCCTCAAAGAATTAAGAGTTCCTATAGGTATCGGTTTTGCTGGTAAAGTCGCAGCGACAGGTGAAAAGCTAAATATTCCTTTTGATCTATACGACCATGAAGATTCTGGTACTGCCAAGAAAATGGATCGCCAGAATGGCTACCGTACTTGTAGTCTATTATGTATGCCAGTATTTAATGCTGATAAGGAATTAATTGGAGTAACTCAGTTAGTTAATAAAAAGAAATCTGGTGACTTTTCATCATACAATCCCGAAAACTGGCCCGCACCACCAGAATGCTTCCAAGCTAGCTTTGACAGCAATGATGAGCAATTTATGGAAGCATTTAATATTCAGGCTGGTGTAGCACTACAAAATGCTCAATTATTTGCCACCGTCAAACAGCAAGAGCAAATGCAGCGAGATATTCTCCGCAGTCTTTCTAATGGGGTAATATCTACAGATAAATCTGGTCAGATTTTAGCTGCGAATGAAAGTGCAAAACAACTACTAGGAATTGGAGATGAAGAACGTTTAGAAGGTAGATCGATTACAGAAGTTATCAAAATTCAAGAAGGTGACTTTAGTAAATGGTGTGCAGATGCTTTAGATGCAGCAGAACTAAGATATCGTCAACAGTATTATCCCGACCAAATGTTGATATCTGCTGAAGAAGACCAAAACAGCATTAATCTTTCAATTAATACTATTGCCGACGCTAGCGACCAAAACCAAGTTCGCGGTGCATTAATTGTTATGGACGACATTAGCGATGAGAAACGTCTCAAGAGTACGATGTATCGCTATATGACTCAGGAATTAGCAGAAGAATTATTAAAATTAGATGATGCTAAATTAGGAGGCGATCGCAAGGAAGTTTCGATCTTATTCTCTGATATTCGCGGTTATACCACCCTCACAGAAAATTTAGAAGCTGAGGAGGTGGTAAGTATGCTCAATGAGTATTTCGAGTCTATGGTCGAAGCTGTATTCCAGTATAAAGGTACTCTCGATAAATATATCGGTGATGCCATCATGGCTGTTTTTGGTTCACCTCTTCCCCTGGAAGAACACGCTTGGATGGCTGTTCAAACCTCTTTAGAAATGCGCGATCGCTTAAGGGAATTCAATTCTCGTCGTCATTCTGAAAGTAAACCAAGAATCAATATTGGTATTGGCGTAAATTCTGATACGGTAATTAGTGGTAATATTGGTTCTAGTAAACGGATGGAATTCACTGCTATTGGGGATGGTGTTAATCTTGGCTCCCGACTAGAAAGTGTTAGTAAACAATATGGTTGTGATATTATTCTCAGCGATAATACTTACAATTTTTGTGAAGACAAAGTATGGGCAAGAGAACTAGACTACATCCGTGTCAAAGGTAGAAACGAACCAGTAGCCATATATGAATTAATAGGTTTGCGAACCGATCCCATATCTAGTGAAAGACTAGGTATCATAGAACATTATCATAAAGGACGACACCTATACATAAACCGTCAATTCACATCAGCTCAAACAGAGTTCGCAAAAGTCTTAGAAATTGACGAAAGAGATCCAGCAGGGATAATGCACTGGAAACGTTGCCAATACTGGCTGAATAAACCACCCTCAGAATACGAATGGGATGAAGGTGTATGGACTTATAAAGAGAAGTAAGATATGGGGAATATGGGAGACTTGGAGATGGAAAGAAATTCATAGCGCATCCATTACCCGTTATTCAACCCAACTTCATACTTTAATATTATTTATGTAGTATAATAGTAGCACGATATATTTTACCACTCCCCTACAGAGTGGTTTTTGTTTATTTTATTGAATAATTGAAAAAATAGAGAAGTCATCATGATTCCCCGAGAACGCATCCGAAACATTGGTATTTCTGCCCATATCGACTCTGGTAAGACAACTTTGTCGGAGCGAATTCTCTTCTACACTGGCAGAATTCATGCAATGGAGGAAGTGCATGGAGGTGGTAAGGGAGCAACTATGGACTTCACTCCTCTGGAGATAGAACATGGTATTACTATCTCTTCAGCAGCTACTAGTTGTATTTGGAAGGATACTCATATAAATTTGATTGATACTCCCGGACACGTGGATTTCACTATTGAAGTGGAGCGTGCTTTAAGAGTATTAGATGGTGCTGTAATGGTTTTGTGTGCGGTGGCTGGAGTCCAGTCCCAGTCTGTAACCGTAGATAGACAAATGAAGCGCTACCATGTGCCCCGGATAGCTTTTATTAATAAAATGGATAGACTTGGTGCTAATCCATACTCTCCTTAGAAAATATGTTTGTACCCGAACCAGTAGTTACTTTAGCTATTAGTCCGAAAAAACAGCAGGATGCAGAATTTCTTTCTAAAGCACTCAACCGCTTCCAGAAAGAAGATCCTACATTTCGAGTTACAACGGATTCTGAGTCACAAGAAACTCTTATTTCTGGGATGGGAGAGTTACACCTAGACATATACCTAGAAAGGATTCGACGAGAGTACAAAACTGAAGTTTATGTCGGGAAACCAGCGGTTACTTATAGAGAAGCAATATCACAAAATGCTGAATTTGATTTTAAATTCAAAAAACAAACTGGTGGTCCCGGACAGTACGGTCATGTTACTGGTTATATTGAACCTTGCGATGAACCATTTTTGTTTGAAAATCAGGTCATTGGAGGAGCTATCCCTAAAGAGTATATTCCTAGTTGTGAAAAAGGCTTTCAAAAAGCAATTAATTCTGGTTTCTTAGAAGGATATCCCATCACTGGAGTGAAAGTTGTTCTTACAGGAGGCAGCTATCACGTCACAGATTCCTCTGAAATTGCTTTTCAAATTGCAGCATACAAGGCTTTTGAAAAAGCTTATTTACAAGCCAAACCTTATTTACTTGAACCTATAATGCTTGTGGAAATAGAAACACCATTAGATACGGTAGGAAAAGTACAGGGTGACTTGTCTGCTAGAGGGGGTTTAATTTTAGGTTCTGAGGTGATGAATGGTAACTCTATTATTACCTCAGAAGTTCCTTTAGCCAAAATGTTTAAATATGCTGGAAACTTACGTGCTTTAAGTTCTGGTATGGCTACTTTCTCCATGGAGTTTGCTTGTTACCGACGTAAGTCTGCTGGTTAATTTTGCGTAGAGACGTAGCGGTGTTACGTCTCTACAAACTAAAAGCCAAAACTATCATTATAAAAATGAAATCTACCGAAACCAAGAAATTGACCGTGAGATTTTTCTCCTGGGGGGTATGCTGTGACTCCAAATAAATAAACTCCTGCAACTGTAGGATTTTGCTCTGGTTTTAAAGCAACGGTGATAATTTTACCAGGGGATACCGGTGGATTAAATGTTAATGAAATTGTTTTTTTCTTGCGATCGCTATGGATATGTTCTTCCGATATATCATTTGTTATCTCTTCAATATTTAATTTATTCTTTTTGCGGGAACTAGTTTTTTCAAATGCAAAACTATCTTTCTTATCAAAACGAATCCGATCTAATCCTTCGTGTTGATTGATAGTAACTTTTTGCAATGGTTCTCCAGAATTCTTAGGAATACTTATAGTAAAGTAATATGTTGCATTCCATACATATGTGCTTTTTGATGTAGTTACTGCTTTCACTAGTCGAGGAGGCTGAGTAAAGTAAACTTTGCCATCTCTCAATTTTACTGCTGAGGTTGTTGGTTGAATAAAAATTATTCCCATCCCCATTAACCAAGTAAGTTTTAATGTATGTAAAAAGATGCTACGCATTTATTTTAAAATAACTTTCAGATTTGATAAGTAGCTGCTATTAAGATGGAAGCTACAAAAATATGGCTTCAATTCTCAGCATACATAGATACATCAATACACAGATGATTAGTTGCTCAAGTAATTACAATAAATTTATTCAACTAAATACTTCTTAAGAAACTAGTTACAAATAGTAGTAATAACTAGTTATCCAAACAAATTCTGGTATAAATTTATATTTTTTAGGTCTACAAATCCGACTTTTGTAAATGTTAATTGAGATTTATAGTCAAATCCACTGGCTTTGTTGCACACTAGTAATTATAGAAACGCAATTATTCATAATGAACATTACTTCCAGATTTGAATATAAACGCCCTGTTTGGCAAAATGTTGTCATATTCACTTTAGGTTTTTGGCTAAGTGCAAGCTTATTTTTAGACTGGGTAATTATGCCTAGCCTTTATATTTCTGGCATGATGACACAGGCTAGTTTTGCTAGTACTGGATATTTGGTTTTTTGGAATTTTAATCGTATTGAATTATTATCTGCGGCTATAGTTTTAACAGGTTTATTAGCACTAAATAAAACTCAAGCAGATGTAGGGAATTCTAAAGAACTGAGATGGTGGCAAAAAGGAACTATATTATTTGCGGTTGTACTTCTAGGTATATCTTTAGCTAATACTTATTTGTTAACACCACAAATGTCAGCAACTGGAATGCAATTACGTTTATTTGCTAGTACTCCTGAAATTCCAGTCGGAATGAATTTACTCCATGGTATGTACTGGTCTTTAGAAGGTATGAAGTTATTAGTTGGTAGTTTCCTCTTTGGTTGGTGCTGGAAACAACAGTAAGGGATATTTATTCTGATTAAAGAATGTAAAGACGTAAATTTTACATTCTTCTAAGGATTAAGATAGTTTAATATTTTTGAACTTAATGTTCCAGCGATATAAAAAAGCCCGCATCAACGGGCTTTTTTTAGTGTAATACTAGAGAATTTCATACAGTGTCAAAATAACTGAAAGTATTAACATAAAAGCTTATAAACTTTTTTTAATAAGTTAGAAAGTTACTTATACCAATTCTATGTAAAGCTGTATATAACGCAATACCGTTGCCGTTAAGCCTGAAAATTCCAAATAGCGTAGGTTGGGTTGAGGAACGTAGACGCGGAGTGGCTTCTCGGAGAGTAACCCAACATTATCAATGTTTTGTTGGGTAACGCTCAAGCTCTACCCAACCTACAATTCCTCTTATCTGAACCGTATTGGTATATAACGTTATTACCCACTTCAGGGTAGAGCTATCGAGAAACAAAGTCCAACGAAGGTTAGACTATTAATATGCAACTTCCCCCTAAAATGGTACTGTACCAATTCTTTATGAACAGGACTTACGCAAAAGCAACGTAATTCTGTCCGAGACGTTAGCTAGCGCTACACTACGTGAATGCGTAGCATATCCGCGCTTGATAAACGATAGCGACGTATAAGCTCTGTCGAGCAGACTCCGTCTTTGCGCAGCATAGCGCTAGCTAACGCAAAAACTCTGTGTGCTAGTCTACGACAACCCTTTCAGGGAACCCTACACTACGTTTCGGTCGCTTCGGACAAATCTTCGTTGCGTAAGTCCTGATGAAGTAGTTGCGCTTTAGCGCATATCCTGAACTACAAGAATTTTATATTTTATTAAATACTTGCATTTTTTGCCTATTTACCATATTTGTAAATTTTGAATTGCTTTCAAAAGAGCTTAAATAATGGAACTACCAATTATTCTTATTGGTTTTCACTCTACAGGTGAAAGCAATGTTGGGAAGTTGCTTGCATCACATTTACAATCACCTTTTATTAAATCGCCAGATATATGTGAAAAATATTGGCAGGTAGCAGGCTATGATGAAAACTTACTTGAGCAAGCCTGGGAAGATAACCAAGCTGATGGGGTTTATCACTATATGATGCCTTTTGAGGCTTATGCTATTGAGCGTGGTATTTCTGAACATCTCCAGTATGTCATCGAGATTGGCTCACTACAATCTGTTTATGATGATGCTGAGCTTTTAAAGCAGGTTCAGAGAGTTTTGAACCGTCATAAATATAGAATTTTGGTTCTACCATCCCCTGATGTGGAAGAGTCCCTAGAAATACTAAAAGAGCGCGAACGGGTCATCATTAATGAGATGGAGATAAATGAATATTTCCTCAAGCATCCCTGCAACTACAGCTTAGCAAAATATATTATTTACACTAAAGATAAAACGCCAGAGCAGACCAGTGAAGAACTTCTTGCACAAATAGATTCAAATGCGTCCGATATAATTCTAATTGGTCCAGAAGCGACTGGGAAAAGCACTATTGGAAGAATTTTGGCTTCTAAACTTGGACTTCCCCAAGTATCTATGGATCTTATACGTTGGAAATATTACAAAGAGGTAGGATGGAGTCCACAAGAGCAGAGACAGATAGCAGAAAATGAAGGTTTCCCAGGGGTTTATCGTTACTGGAAACAATTCGACATTTACGCAGTGGAACGTCTTCTTCAGGAGCATCAAAACTGTGTAATTGATTTTGGGGCTGGACATTCCATCTACGAAAACGATGAAGATTTTGTCCGTTCTCAGGAAATTTTGGCTTCCTATACTAACGTGATATTGCTAATACCGTCACCTGATTTGGATGAATCAATTGCCATTCTGAAGGAACGAAAAACACTCATTATTAATGGAATGGAAGCAAACAGATTTTTGCTTACCCATTCATCTAACCATAAATTAGCAAACTTTGTGGTGTATACGAAAGGAAAAACTCCCTCTGAAACCAGAGATGAGATTTTAGAGTTGATCAAGACTGATGCAAATTCACGTTCCTAAAGCTGGAAGTGATGTTTTTGGGAAGATAGTTGACTATTTGAATTAGTTCAACAGTATTATGCTTCCTTTGTTGTAGATTCTTCAACAATTGCTTGAGTAATTTCTAAATCTGAAGATTCTTCCTCATTGAAAAAGAGCAAACGTAAAGCCAAAAATGCAAACCCTACAGCAGCGATCGCCTTTAATGTTCTAGTGGGTAAAAATTCCGCTACAACTCCACCAGCAAAAGCACCTAACAAACTAGTCAGTAGTAATGCGATCGCTGTTCCGAAAAAAATAGCACGGGGAGATTTTCCTTGTCCGCATAATGCGATCGCTGCTATTTGACTTTTATCACCTAGTTCAGATAAGAAGACTGTGATAAAACTTAATCCTAAAAGATGCCAGTTCATTATTTGATAATTGGGAATTGGTAATAGGTAATGACTAAGAATTATGCTGGTTGTTAATGAAAAACGTCCCAAAATAACATTGCGGAAACAAATAGCATCATTAATCCTGCGGCTTTTTCTACAGTTCTTGGTGATAGCCTTTTTGCCATCTGACTACCCAAGAGTACACCTATTAAGCTAGTTGAAATTAAAGCTGCTGCAGAACCAAAAAAAACTACCCATGGTGAATGAGACTCTGCACTCATCATCAAGGTCGATAATTGGGTTTTATCACCAATTTCGGCTAAAAATATTGTAATAAAGGTCGAAGCGAAAACCATCCATATCGACTGCGGTTTTCTTGTACTGTCTGTCTGGGGGGTTACTGGTACAGCTACTTCGTCATTTGTTGATTCATAAGCTTTCACTTGATTTATATTCTCACTACTTATATGTTCTTGAACTTCAGTCAAAGAATTACCCTCGGGTTTTAATGTCGTCACTTCAGTATTTACAGACATATGATTTTATTTGACATTTTTCATATTGCTTTCATTTTCCCAAATAATTGTTAAGAATTGCAACCCCAGTATGATTTTAAGTACCATTTCTAGGGGTTTAGCATTGTTAAGTCTTGGAATTCTGTAATATTTTTAGCTACCATTATCAAGTTTCTACAGCTTTATTGAAACGCAGCATTTCGAGACTGCGTATACCATGTACAGCTTCTATTTGTTGACGACAGCATTCTATAGCAAAGTCGTTTAATTCTTCCGATTCAATACCATACATATCTTCAAATGTTTCTGTTTCCACTCGACAGAAGCGAGGACGGTTGTCATAAATACGACATTCTCGCGTTTGATGGTCAAAGTTAATACACCATCCTCCTTCACCGACCATGCTTAAATATAGTTCTAATTCTTCTGTTCCTAGATATTCTTCTAAATCAGGACGTTCTGCTGGTGAAAGATGACAGCAGGCTCCACATTGTTGAATACATTTCCAGGTTGCCATAATTTTTAACCCTGTATAATATTAGGTTTTTAACCGTTACAAAAACTTTGGTAAAGCGCAAGGAAAGGTTAATAATTTCATCATTATTTATTTCTTCCAATCTCCTCATATGACTTTTTCCCTTTCCTGTTCCCTATTCTCACTTTTTGACGAACTGAGTACTTTATTTTATTTTTTGTAATTTTGTTAAATTAATTAAATTAAAGAGGCAGTTGCCAGATATGATTAGATGCAGATATTACGTTCGTATTATTTAACTTTTTAAAACAAGGGAGAGGAAAATGGAAGCTTTAGCGAGTATCAATTTCGAGGTAATTTTTCAGTTAGTGTTTGTAGCGCTAATCATGTTGGCTGGACCAATAGTAATTTTTGTTTTGGCATTTCGTAACGGCAATATGTAGTATGTAAGGGTTTTTAGGATTTTTACTGCCTTGGTACTGCTTGCTTTGATATTATTTGCCCCTGTTCTCACTTTTCGATGAACTGGGGCTGAAAAAATAGAAAAATTAAAAGTAACTTGATTTAAGTTTACCTTTTTTTACTTTTCACTTATTACTCAAATCTGATAAAGCATTTAAAGCAGCTTGAATAATATTTTTATAAGGAGGTTGAGAAGCATCAACCTCTTTAGCTTCCTGACGGGATTTCCCGAGCAATGCTGTAGATTCCCCTAGTTTAAAAGCAAGTACTTTACCTCCAGAATTTTTTATTCTTAGTTCTTGGGAAGTCCCGTTGGGATAAATACCGCAATTATAGTGACGCTGCTGATAGGTAAACTTAGTTGTAACTGGTTTAGTTTGACGTTGATGATTAATCCCTTCAGATGATTGAATTGGAAGTCTCACACCAGTTACTTCTAACTCAATACTTGTATTCCCATTAAAGTTATTTTCTTTAAGTTTATAAGCAATATCTAGATGAGATGGTAAAGGACAATATTCCCGCCAACGCCATGCGATCGCTTTAATTTTATAATCTTTGTGATTAATAGTTTGGGCTAAGGTAAGTTTGATATGACCTTTACCGATCGTCCCTTGTTCAATGATCCTGACATTATTACTCCAAAACACTGGGTCTGGGTTATCTATACCGCAAGGTTCCAAAGAGTTTAACTGTTGATAAAGCTCCGGAGTAATATCATTGAAGTTAATTTGCGCATCAATTTTCAACAAAGGTTTGAGGTGTTGAATTTCTAAACATCCATTAGCAAATTCACTGAGACGTTCTCGAAAAACTTCCAAGTTTTCTGAAGGTAGAGAAAACCCTCCAGCAGCCTTATGACCGCCATATTTACCAAGCAACTCATCGCAATATTCCAAAGCTTCAAACACATGAAATTCTGGAATTCCTCTAGCAGAACCGCGAATATGTTTTTTATTTGATTCTTCGTCTTCATAAGTACCAATAAACACAGGTACACCGAAACGTTCTACTAACCGAGAAGCAACAATACCAATTACACCATGATGCCATTCTGGTTGCACAACAACCAATACCCGGTCATCTTCCAAAGACCCAGCATATAAAGTTTCCACAGTAGCGATCGCGGACTTTTCAATTTCCGTACACATATCCTGACGACGACGGTTAATATCTTCACAATTCATAGCTCTTTCTAAAGCTAATCCCATATCGTCAGTCGTCAGTAATTCTATAACAGTTTGGGGATCGCCAATCCGACCAATTGCATTAATTCGTGGACCCAGTCGAAATCCGATATCTTCGGGTTTGAGAGTTTTCTTATTTTTTGCTTGAGATGCTTTAGCATTAGCTTGAATATTATTAGCTTGAATATTATTAGCTTGAATATTATTTGCAATATTGTTTTTTATACTATCTTCACTCGTCTTTGCTTGTACCCCAGACATCTGAATTAAAGCCTGTATACCAGCCAAA
The DNA here is from genome assembly GCA_039030795.1 of Cyanobacteria bacterium P01_A01_bin.84. Taxonomy (GTDB): domain Bacteria; phylum Cyanobacteriota; class Cyanobacteriia; order Cyanobacteriales; family Nostocaceae; genus JBCCDM01. Next base: position 3,213 of record JBCCDM010000113.1, on the reverse strand, counting down.
GAAGACTTTGGTAACTGCCGCAAACCACGTTTTACCCAGCGACGATTGACACCATTTAAAGGAGCTAAATCCGCAATTGTACCCAAAGTAAATAGTTCTAACATCGGGTTAATTAACTCTTTCGCTTTCCCCATTTGTTGCGCTAAACACACAGCCAAAATATACGCAACCCCTACACCTGCAACACCACGATAAGGAGAAGAGGGAGCAATTAACTTAGGATTAAGAATAGCATCTGCGGGTGGTATCTTTTGCGGCACCTCATGATGATCTGTAATAATAACCTTTAGTCCCAACTCCTTCGCTCTCGCAATCGGTTCAAAAGCCGCAATACCATTATCAACTGTCAGTATTAACCCCACACCTTCATCCTGAAAATCTTCCACAATCCGGGTATTAATCCCATAACCCTCATGCATCCGAGAAGGAATCGCATAATCAACCTGTGCCCCCAAATACCGCAAACTCCTCAATAATAAAGCAGTGCTAGTCATTCCATCAGCATCATAATCACCACAAATAGCAATTTTTTCCTGAGTCGCAATACTATGTTGCAGTAACTCCAGACTAATAGCTAAATCGGGAAAATCTTCAAGAGGTGAGGGTAACTTCAAAGTCTCCGGATTCAGAAAAATTAACGCTTGTTCTGGAGTGGTAATACCCCGATTAATTAATAACTGGTTAACAATGGGTAATAAATTTGTTTTTTGTGAAAGCTCACTTGCTAACTGTGGATTTTGGGGTTGAATTTCCCAACGTTGTTTTGGTAAACGACGAGAACCATTAATTATAGGATTAAGCTCAGGATTGTTTAATTGGGACATGAGTTAAAAGAAGGAAGGATAAGCGCATTTAAGAAGGTATCACCCATTTAACTCCCGTAAGTGGGTTGAATTAAATGTAGGATGGGTTCGCGTAGCGTAACCCATCCTGTCAAAGAGTTTCATGCGTCAGGGAACAGGAAACAGAGTAGAGAGGAGTGAACAAAACAAAAAGCATTATTCTTTTCTCCCCCAAATCCCCTGCAAACAGTATCAACGATAATCCTATGTTTTTCTGAAATGATTAAAAGTGGACTCATTGAACCAATAATTTTTGTACCTCATAGTTGAGGAGTGTTAAATATTCTACAAAACGCTTACCCTACCATCATCCCTTATATACACCGCGCGATCGCCCTGATTTCTCCATTCGGGACGTAACTCTACACGTAACGTCCCCAAATTTGGTTTAGATAATGTAGCTTTGAGTGGGAAACCTTGTTTACTCCAAAACACTAAAGAAATATTAGGTTGAGTACCATCACCTTGGTCTATCTGTAACATCTTATTTGATGGTACTTGAATTTCTCTCATACCATAAGGCTTTTCTACCTGTACTGGGTGACGTGTCAGATTAACCACCTCTACCCGCACATACTGACCGGGTTTGAAACGTAACGGTGCTTTTCCACACTGAGAAGCACAAGTTCCAGCAATACTAGTCCTAGGACTTTCAGTTATACCAAACAATAAAGTAGTTGCAATTAAAGCAGAAGATATTAATTTATGCATGGGGTAAATTTACTAGTAATTTTTATCAAATATGTTTATTTGAAAACACCAGCCTAACACCGTAAATTATCAGTCACCAGCAAGTAATTACCAATTATCCATTACCAACTATCAAGTACTAACTATCAAGTACCAACTATCTTACTCAGTAGTTTATAGAAAGAAAATCTCACAGACACTGTAGAGATATTCAATTGAAGTCTTTAGATTATTTTCTACAGATATCTACTATAAACAGGACTTACGCACGGAATACGTGTTTACGTCCGGAGTGAAGGGAGTGTTCCCTGAAAGGGTTGTCGTTAGACTAGTAATCCCAAAGCCTTATTTTTGTCCTTCCCAGGACACGCTACGCGTTTACGGAGCAACGGTAGCGGGCGCTAGCTAGCTAACGTCGCAAGTGCGTAAGTCCTAATAAAAAAGAAAAAGGATAAAGAGATTAATAAATTAATACATCTCTATCCTGTACTACAACACAATACAAATCTTATTCACAAAATAGAAAACTGTAATCATTTAATTTAGAAAATATTCAAATATTGAATATTTTTTCTATATACAGATAAATGATTTACTGTTATTCATAATATCAGTTCTTTATCTATAAATTATGCAAGGAATTAAGGAATAAATAATCAAATTTATCATTACATTTATGTTGAATGAAAAGGGAGCAGTTCCCATAAAAAATATTGTAGAGATGTAGCAATGCCACATCTCTACAATAAGATTCACACTATAATTGAGGTAATCAAATCAGTTATCGAGCCGATGCATTCAAAGTATAGTTAGTGATACCACGAGTTGCTGAAATTTGAATAAGGTATCTACCACTACTCAAACTACGCTTTAATAAGCTTTTAGATGGTACCCGAGGACCACTCTGGGGAACATCTGCAACAAACTCACTATTTTCAGGACGACCATTACGGTTGCTGTCTTTGTACAATTTGACACGTATATCAGAGCTAAAACGAGGGTCTGCTACGGTTATATTGACCTTACGAGTAGTACTTAAACCAAAACTGTAAAGGTCTTTTTGTGGACCGCGAAATATTCTTACACTACCTTTAAAACTACGAGGAGCAATGATATGACCCATGTCAGTTAAGTTACCAGATTCTCGCCCGACTCCGGGAATAGCTTTTATATTTAAGTTATAAGAAACATTAGCTGAACCGCTTCTATTAACTGCTACATAATACACCCCGTCATTAATCCCTTTAAGTGTAAGTTTACCTGTTCCGAATTTAGAATCTACACTTTCACCTCGGTCAACCTGACGATTAAAGTTAACATCTTTATAAACTACTACAGATGCTTTACCTCTTAAATCAGAAAGATTAATTTCTAAAGTGGAAGCAGCTTGGTTTCCAGGAAGAACGCGGAAGATATCTTTTCTATCAGAACCATTCATACTACCTTTTACAGTAATACTACGAGGCTCGCGTTGACCTGTGCGCAGAAGACCACCAAGATTATGTGCTTGACTTAATGTATTATTAGGTTCACGTTCGGGAATTGAGCTTGCTGCATTGACGGTAGTAGCAATACTAGTTGAAATTAAGCTTGCAGTAGCAAGAACGGGAAATACAATTTTTGCTAATTTTGTAGATTTCATTTTTACTTCCTAGTTATATGTTTAGAATGGTTAGATTAG